>CAITPI010000048.1 GCA_903894295.1 uncultured Acidimicrobiaceae bacterium | reverse complement strand
TCCAGGCGGTGGTGGGGGCGGCCACGGTCGGCACGGCGGTGGCCGTTCCGGAGTTGTTGTAGAACCGTGCACCGTCGCAGGTCACGCTCGGCATCTTCACCGGGCCGCACGGGGCGGTGGTCGAGTACTGACCGCTCGCCCAGTAGGAGTATTGGATGGCCTTGGCCGTGGTGGTGACCGGGGCCGACGCGGCCAAGTCGGCCACAATGGCGGCGTATCCAAGGGCGGTGTTCCCGGTGTTCGACGTGGGGTTGGCCGGGTTGTAGCTGAGGTTGGCCGCCACGTCGTAGGCGGCAATGGCCAGGTTGGCGTAGCTGCCGAGTCCGGCTCCACCCCCACTGCCATAACCGTTGTTCAGCGGGTTGTTGCGGTTCCACCAGTTGCTGGTCGGCTCCTCCGAGGTCATCCAGTCGGTGATCACCGTGACGTTGTTGTAGGTGAGCGGCCATCCGCCGTCGGTCAGGACGAGACGGGCCCAGTCGTAGTTGGTGCTGGCCGAACCGGCTGGGGTGAGGGCCAGGGCGCCGGCCTCCCCGCCGGGCACCAGGGTTCCGGCGGCGGAGAGCATGGCCAGGATGGCGACGAGAAGGGACGTGAACCTGATGGTCCGGGGATGACGAACGTGGCGGGTCATCTTCAGGCCTTTCGGGACGATTCGACGGAAACGGTTCGGCGGCGGGTGATCCACCACGTCTACTTTCGTCCACTTGGCCCCAATCCTTGAATCGACGGCACGTCTGCGGCTTCCCGCCGGCCTTTCGTTCATCTCCCGGCCCCGACGATGGTCCATGTCGCAGGCTCAGCAGCGGCGGCCGTTGATGACGTAGCCACCGTAGGTCGTGTTCCCATGTACCTGGCCGGAACAGCCGGCGCTGCCGGAGCGGTCGAGGCCATCCGGGAAGGGTGGCTTGCAGCAGTAGAAGGCCTCGAACGCGGCCGTCGTGTCGGATGTGGGTACCGGGTCACCGCTCTGCCAGAGGACGGGCCCGGAGGCACTGCTGGCCCGGATGACCTCGGCCGGTGTCCCGGTCGTCGTGGTGGCCCCGGCAATGGTGGTCGAGGTCGGAACGGTCGTCGACGTGGTTGTCGACGTGGTTGTGGCGGCGGTCGTCGGTTCGCGGGGCAGGTTGGTTGGGGTCGTGGTGGTCGGGGTCGGGATCGTGGACGGGCCCCGGTTGAGTCCGGTGGCCAGCGCGATGACCAGCAGTACGACGAGGGCCGCCGTCACCAGGAGCAGTCGGGTTGTCCGCCGTCCCGGAGGACCCGTGGTGGGCGTGGCCATCCCCGAAGCGTACCGGCCGGATATCCCCGGAAAAGGTCAGGCCCGGAGGCCGGTTGACGTCCCCGGGGCCGGTTCAGGCCCGGAGCAGTTCGGCGATGCCGAAGGCCAGGTCAAGCGCCTGGCTGGCGTTCAACCGGGGGTCACAGGTGGTCGTGTAGCGAAGATGGAGCTGGTCTTCCCCGATGTCCTCGATGCCCCCGAGGCACTCGGTCACGTCATCGCCGGTCAGTTCGATGTGTACCCCGCCGGGCCAGGTCCCGACCTGTCGGTGGGCGGCAAAGAAGTTGGCCACTTCTCCGAGCACGTCGGTGAACTTGCGGGTCTTGCGTCCACCTTCGGCGGTGAAGGTGTTGCCGTGCATGGGGTCGCACATCCACAGGACCGGGTGGCCCTCATCCCGGACCGCTTCGAGGAGCGGCGGCAGGAGGTCGGCGACCTTGTCCACCCCGAACCGGGTGATCAGGGTGAGGCGGCCGGGAACCCGCTCGGGGTTGAGGCGTTCGCAGAGGGCCAGCACCTCGGCCGGGGTGGCCGACGGCCCGATCTTCGAGCCAACCGGGTTGTGGATGCCGGCCAGGAACTCGATGTGGGCCTCGTCGAGGTTCCGGGTCCGTTCGCCGACCCAGAGCATGTGGGCCGAGCAGTCGTAGTAGTCGCCGGAGATCGAGTCCCGTCGGGTCAGCGCCTCTTCGTACTCGAGGATGAGGGCTTCGTGGCTCGTCCAGAAGTCGACCTGGTGCAGGGTGTCCTCCGAGGTCAGGTTGATCCCGCAGGCCGCCATGAACGACAGGGCGGCCTCGATGCCCTGGGCAATGTCCTCGAACCGCTGACCCTGGTCGGTGGAGGCCACGAACTGCTGGTTCCACTGGTGGATCTGGCGCAGGTCGGCGAATCCGCCCTTGGTGAAGGCCCGGAGCAGGTTGAGGGTCGAGGCCGACTGTTGGTAGGCCTGCACAAGTCGGTCCGGATTGGCCCGGCGGGCCTCGGCGGTGGGCAGGTCGTCGTTGACCATGTGGCCCCGGAACGACGGAAGGATCTCGCCGTTGATCTCCTCGGTCGGTGAACTCCGGGGTTTGGCGAACTGGCCGGCGATCCGGCCGAGCTTGACCACCGGCAGGCCGGCCCCGTAGGTCAGGACGACGGCCATCTGGAGGATGATCTTCAGTTTGTCCCGGATGCTGTCGGCGCCGAACTCGGAGAAGGATTCGGCACAGTCGCCGGCCTGGAGCACGAAGGCCCGGCCCTCGACGGCCTGGCCGAGGGCCCCGGTGAGCTGGCGGGCCTCACCGGCGAAGACAAGGGGTGGCTGCCCCGCGAGCTCGGCATGGACGCGCTTCAGGGCGGCCTCGTCCGGCCACTCGGGCTGCTGGCGGGCGGTCAGGGAGCGCCACGAGTCCGGGGTCCATCCGTCGGGAGAAAAGTGGAGTGCCACCACCACAGCGTAAAGCGTCCGGGCCTAGGCTGGCTACATGCAGCCATTTCGCTTCGGAGTCCAGTTGTCCAACGCCGCCACCGGCGCCGAGTGGCGGGCCAAAGCCCGGAAGGTCGAGTCGCTCGGGTACTCCACCTTGTTCATCCCCGACCACTTCGAGGACCAACTCGGGCCGCTGGTGGCCCTCACCGTGGCGGCCGAGGCCACCACGACACTGAAGGTCGGGTCCCTCGTGTTCGGCAACGACTATCGCCATCCGATCGTGCTGGCCAAGGAGATCGCCACCCTCGACCTCATGAGTGAAGGTCGGGTGGAGTTCGGCCTGGGGGCCGGCTGGATGACCACCGACTACGAGGAGTCGGGAATCGCCCAGGATCCCCCGGGGGTCCGCATCAGCCGGATGGCCGAGAGCCTGGCCGTGATGAAGGAGCTGTGGGCCACCGGATCGGCCACCTACGCCGGCGAGTTCTACACCATCACCGACGCCAAGGGGCAACCCCGACCGGTGAGCCAACCCCATCCTCCGATCATCATCGGCGGCGGTGGCCCCCGGGTGCTCGGGATCGCCGGCCGGGAGGCGGACATCGTCGGGGTGAACCCGTCGCTGGCCGCCGGCTACGTCGGCCCGGAAGTAATCGAGACAACGACCGCCGAGTACTACCGCCAGCGGGTGGAGTGGATCAAGGACGGAGCGGGCGAGCGGTTCAGCCACCTCGAACTGCAGATCCTCACCTTCCTCGTCCAGATTGTCGACGACTCGAAGTCGACCACCGAGTCCCTGGCCGCCATGATGTCGGTCACCCCCGAACAGATCCAGGGTTCGCCCATCGCCCTGATCGGATCGGTGGACGAGATCGTCGAGCGCCTGCAACAGCGTCGGGAGGAGTATGGCTTCTCCTATCTCGTGGTGCACGAACCGGAGATGGAAGCGTTTGCGCCGGTGGTGGCCGCCCTCGCCGGTAAGTAGTTTGCCCGCTCCGGCGCTCCGCCTTGGCCTGTTCGGGGGCACGTTTGACCCCGTCCACCGGGGCCATCTGGAAGCTGCCCGTCAGGTGAAAGAGGCGCTGGATCTGGACCGGATGCTTCTGATGGTGGCGAACGATCCCTGGCAGAAAGACGGCGGAGTGGTCGCCTCGGCCGAGGACCGTCTGGCCATGGTGACGGCGGCGTGTGTCGACTGTCCCGGCCTCGAGCCCGGCCGGATGGAGATCGACCGGGGCGGTGTCACCTACACCGTGGACACGGTGGACGAGCTGCTCGAAGCCAACCCGGGAGCCCGGATCTACCTGGTGGTCGGGGCTGACGTGGTGTCGCAACTGCCCACCTGGGGCGGGGCCGAACGGCTCAGCCACCTGGTGACAGTGGCCGTCATCAACCGCCCGGGCGCGGAGATCGGGCCGGTTCCTCCGGGGTGGAACGTCGAGGTGGTGGAGGTGGAACCGCTCGACATCTCGAGTACCGGTGTCCGGGAACGGCTGCGCACCGGTGGCGAAGTTGACGGTCTCCTCCCGCCGCCGGTGGTCCGCCTCCTCGAGGAGCGCCCGCTGTACGCTGCGAACAGATGATCCGATCGGAGTCGCCCGGTGGCCCGGCAGGAGCCAACGAGAGCACTCTGGTTCCGGCGTCTCTCGGAGACCTTCCGGATGCACTTGGTTCCGCCGGAGCTTCCGGGGTGCGCAGGGCGGCCCGCATGGCCCGGGCCCACCGTCGGCGCTGGGCGGCGCTGGCCGGGGTGGCGATGGGCCTGTTGCTGGTCGCCACGTTGATCCTTGTGGTGCGGGCCCGCCACGCCGATCCGTGGTCCCTTGTTCCTGTGCACTTCCCAACCATCTACGCTGGTCACCGAGGGGCTCTCTTCTGGCCCCAAGGTGCTCTGGCGCCCGAAGGAGCTACCTAGTGTCCCTTTCCTCAATGGATTCACCGGCATCCACCGAAGCCCAGGTGCCTGCGGCCGCCCTGGTGGCGGCCCGGGCGGCCGACAACAAGTTGGGTGTGGACACGAAGGTCCTCGCCATGGGGGAGTTGCTCGGGATCACCGAGGCGTTCGTGATCACCGAAGGAACCAACACCCGTCAGGTGAAGACGCTGGTCGACGAGATCGAGAAGCGGGTGAAGGAGGTCGAAGGCCGCAGCCCCCTGCGGGTGGAAGGACTGTCGGACGCCTACTGGATCCTCATGGACTACGGCGACTTCCTGGTCCACGTCTTCCTTGACGAAGGTCGTCGCTTCTACGACCTCGAACATCTCTGGCAGGGTGCCCCCCGGGTGGAGTGGGCCGACACCGAAGACGCCTGAGGGCCGTCCCCGGGGCGCGAAGGCCGCCGGGGATGAAGCCCGTCAGTCGGTCGTTCAGCCGTTCAGCCAGATCTCGGTGGGCCAGACCGCCCCGGAGATCATGCCGTACGCCTTGGCGCCGCTGGGGGTGGTCGGACCGTTGAAGTTCTCCACCTTGGGCTGGGAAGCCACGGCCCAGACCGTCCGGTCGGTCCAGAGGTAGGGGATGTCGGTGCCCATGAGGTTGGACACCTTCTGGTAGGCGCTGTTCTGTCCGGCCGTTGTCGTGGCGGTGCGGCCTTCCTCGAGGGCGGTTTGCATGTTGGGGTCCGAGTTGCGGGCCATGTTGATGGAGAAGACCGGGTTGATGTTGGTCGGACTCCAGAAGATGTAGTTCATGTCCGGGTTGACGGCCCCGAACTGTCGCCACACGCAGGCCTCGTACTTGCCGAGGAGCGCGGTATCGATGATCGAGTCCTGGAGGATCGGATTCAGTGTCACCTGCATGCCGATCTGGGTGAACTGCTGTTGCAGGTACTCGGCGATGGTCGCCGTCGTCGGCGAGGAGACGTGGGTGAGGACGAACTTCACCGGCTGGCCGGTCTCCTTGGCGACCTCGGAGATGAGGTTCTTGGCCATCGTCGGGTTGTACGCCGGATAGGGGTTGTTGTCGGTGTAGAACGGCGAGCCCTTGGCGAACGGCTGGTTGGTCGGAATGCTGATGCCCTTCGCGATCACCTTGCAGTACTGGGAGGAACTGATCGCCATGGCCGCAGCTTGGCGGACCTTCAGGTTGTTGAACGGAGCCTTGGAGAGGTTGAGCAGCACGCAGCCCATGTCGGGCTCGCCGGCCAGCGCCCCCGAGTCGTCCACGTAGGGCAGGGATGTGTTGGCCCGAAGTGGGCCGATGGCCACCGGAGAGGAGGTGTGCATGATGTCGATGGTCCCCGAGAGCAGGCTGTTCAGCTGGGCCTGGGTGTCCGGGATCGGACGGTAGGTGATCGAGTCCAGGTAGGGGAGACCCTTGCGCCAGTAGTTCGGGTTCCGGGTGGCGGTGAAGTGGTCGTTGGGCTGCCATTCCTGGAAGATGAACGGACCGGTTCCGACCGGGTGTGACTGCTGGCCGGTGGCCAGCCAGTTGGGCTCGGCGATGAAGGCGATCTGGCCGCCGATGCCTCCGGTCAGGTAGTAGTCGAAGGTCACCCACGGGCTCTTCATGGTGACCACCACCGTGGTCGGGTTGGTGGCGGCCACCGAGGCGATGTTGGTGACGGCCGGCCCGGTCAGGGTGGCGGCAATCTGGGCCTTGAAGTTGGCGGCGATGGCGTTGGCATCGCACGGGGTGTTGTTGTGGAACATCACGCCGGGCCGCGTGGTGATGGTCCAGGTCGTGTAGTTGGCGTTCGGCGTGATCGACTGGGCCAGATACGGCTCGACCGTGCTCTGGGCCGAGAGGATGGCGAGCGGATCGAAGACGGTGCGGGCGTAGAGGATGCCCGTGGTGTCGAAGGTTCCCTTCGTGGTGGAGAATCCGACTTCTTCGGCTTCGGTTCCGAAGATCAGCTTTCCGCCGGTCTTTGGCGTGGAGGTCGAGATGCCGTTGGGGTGGGTTCCGGTCGGGGTTCCGGACGAACCGGAGCTTGACGACGAAGACGAGCCACAGGCATCAAGCAGGCTTCCGCCGATGCCAACGGCGGCAAGAGATGCGCCGGTGATGGCGCTTCGGGCGAGAAACGAGCGCCGGTCGATGCGATTCTGGCCGGAAGGCCCATTGGTGGCGTCTTGCGGTTCCGTCATGATTCCCCCTGGAAGTGTGGTGCTGACTGGGCCCCTACCGATTGGAAACGTCCGGTACATCAACTTCGCTGCAACAACTGCGTTACGACAACTGCACGACGACCCTCAGAACCCAGCCGGACTTCAGCCGAGGTTCCTCCTGGTCCGTCCCCCGTGAGCACCCGATCGGACCGCAACGATGACCGGTGCGGTCAGGTCGGTGCCGTGGCGGTCGGATGCCACGGCACCGACCCTAGCGCCGGCAAGGAGGCCGCGCTGGCCAAAGTGGCTGCCCGGTCGCAGCGGCGGCTTTGCCTCCGGAAGGCTGCCCCGCTGGTCTTTCCCCTCACACGATGCCTCCGGCTGCAGTCCGTCCTGCCCGAAGACGCAGGTGCCTCGGGAATCAGCCCCCGCCCCGGTAGCCTTTCCACGTGGCGTGGGAACTGGAGCGGTATCAGGATTCGGTGGCCGGACTCTCGGCGGCGACCATGCGGGCCTACTGCTCCGACCTGACCCAGTTCGCCAACTGGTGCGGGCGATCCGACATCGACGGTCCGCACGGCGTCGACCGGATCCTCCTGCGGCGCTACCTGGCCTACCTGGCCACGAGGAACTACTCCCGGGCCACGATCTCCCGTCGGGCTGCGTCGTTGCGCAGCTACTTCCAGTGGGCGTCCCGTCGTGGGCTCTGCGAAGGGGATCCCTCGCTCAACCTGTCGGCGCCGTCGCCGGATTCCCGCCTGCCCCGGGTGCTCGGACACGGCGACATCGATACCTTGATGACCCCCTCGGCGGAGGCGATCGAACACGGATCTCCCGAGGTGAACGCCCGGGACGATGCCGTTCTGGAGCTGCTCTACTCCACCGGCATCCGCGTCGCCGAACTCTGTGGGCTGGACGTCGGCCATCTTGACCTCGAGCGAGCCGAGGTCACCGTGATGGGCAAGGGCAGCAAGGAGCGTCAGGTGTTGATGCATGCCCGCTGTGTCGACGGGCTCCGGAACTGGCTGGATGGACCCCGGGAGTTGATGCGACACGAGGCGAGTCCGGACCAGGCCCTCTTCTTCAACCAACGGGGAAATCGCCTGACCCAGCGGGACGTGCGCCGGATTCTGGATCGCCGCTCACCGGTTCCGACCCACCCCCACGCCTTGCGTCACACCTTTGCCACCCATCTCCTGGATGGGGGAGCCGACCTCAGGGTCGTGCAGGAACTCCTCGGACATGCCAGTTTGCAGACCACGCAGGTCTACACTCATGTCAGTAAGGAACGGTTGCTCTCGGTCTACGCCGGGACGCACCCTCGGGCCGAAGGTGACCATTGGCAAACCAGGTAGACAGCGCGAGCCAGGGCATCGACGCCCTGTGGATCGAATACAAGAAGACCGGCGCCCGACCCCTGCGGGACCAGTTGATCATCCACTACGCCCCGGTGGTCAAGTACGTGGCCGGCCGGGTTTCGGTCGGTCTGCCCCGGCACGTGGACGAAGGCGATCTCGCCAGCTACGGCATCATCGGTCTGATCGACGCCATCGAGCGTTTCGACCCGGGCCGGAACTTCAAGTTCGAGACCTACGCCATTCCCCGGATCAAGGGCGCCATCATCGACGAACTCCGCTCCATCGACTGGGTGCCCCGTTCGGTGCGGGCCAAGGCCCGGGCCGTCGAGCAGGCCTACTCCCGTCTGGAAGGCACCCTGCACCGGACGCCCTCCGACGACGAGGTGGCCACCGAGCTCGAAATGAGCCCGGACGAGTTCCAGACCACCCTGCGCAAGATCTCCTTTGTGGGCGTGGTCGCCCTCGACGAGGTGTTCCGAGGCGGCGACCGGTCCGATCGTTCGACCCTCGGTGAAACCCTGCCCGACGGTTCGGCCGGACCCATGGACAGCTTCGAGGTCAAGGAGACCAAGGAGGCCCTGATCCAGGCGGTCAGCCAGATGGGAGACCGGGAAAAGACCGTGCTCACCCTCTACTACTACGAAGGTCTCACCCTGGCCGAGATCGGCGAGATCCTCGGGGTGACCGAGAGCCGGGTCTGCCAGATCCACACCAAGGCCGTGCTGCAGTTGCGGGCCAAGCTGTCCGACCGGCCCGAAGGGGTCGAGCGCAGCATCAGCGAACGCAAGGCGGCCGCTTCGAACTAGGCCCGGGCCCGTCTCCCGGGCGCGTGGCGATCGTCTGACCTCGCCTTTTCCCGTCGAGTGGAGACGAGGTGCCCCGAGGCACTACGATGGTTCCGCCGTCATCCGACGGTGCAGCAACATCCACCGATCCATCACCCGGTCGCGTCCACGGTCGCCCTTTTGCGAGGGTGCTGCGGCCAGGCGAGAACAACCGTCAAAGGAGCGTTACCCATGGCCGTCGTGAGCATGAAGCAACTGCTGGGAGCCGGAGTCCACTTCGGCCACCAGACCCGCCGCTGGAACCCCAAGATGCGCCGTTTCATCCTGGGTGAAAAGAACGGCATCTACCTCATCGATCTACACCAGACGATGAAGGGCATCGAGGACTCCTACGGGTATGTCAGGGACCTCGTCGCCGATGGCGGAACCATTCTGTTTGTCGGAACCAAGAAGCAGTCCCAGGGTCCGATCGCCACCTACGCCGATGCCTGTGGCATGCCCTATGTCAACGAGCGCTGGCTCGGTGGAATGCTCACCAACTTCCAGACGGTGGCCACCCGGGTCAAGCGGATGAAGGAGTTCGAAGCCATGGAGCGGGCCGGCGACTTCGAGGCCATGCCCAAGAAGGAAGCGCTCCGTCACTCGCGTGAGCTCGAGAAGCTCCGGCGCAACCTCGGTGGCATCCGCAACCTGAACCAACTGCCCGATGCCGTCTTTGTGATCGACACCAAGAAGGAACACATCGCCGTGACCGAGGCCAACAAGCTCGGCCTGCCGGTGGTGGCTGTCGTGGATACCAACTGCGACCCCGACGTCATCACGTACGTGATTCCGGGCAACGATGACGCCATCCGGGCCGGCGCCCTGTTGTGCCGGGTCGTGGCCGACGCCGTGATGGAAGGTCGCTTCATCGCCGAGCAGCGTCCCGCCGCCATGGCTGCTGCTGCTGCTGCTGCCGCTCCGGCCGCTCCTGAGTTTGTCGAGGTCCCCGCCACCCCGGCCACCGAAGCTCCGGTTGAAGAAGCCGTGGCCGAGGCCGGCGCCGAGGCGGTTGCCGAAGAGGTCGCCGTGGAAGAAGCGGCCGCCGTCATTGCCACCGAAACCGAGACTCCGGCGGCCGACGCCGCCGAGGCTCCCGCCCCGACCGAGGAGGTCTAGCCTTGCCCGCCTTTTCCGCCAAAGATGTCCAGAAGCTCCGTCAACTGACGGGCGTCGGGATGCTCGATGCCAAGCGGGCCCTCGAGGCGTGCGAAGGCGACATGGAGAAGTCCACGGTGTGGTTGCGGGAGCAAGGGCTCGCCAGCCAGGCCAAGCGGGCGGACCGTGAAGCGTCCGAAGGGGCCGTGGCCGTCGGCCGGTCAGGCAACGCCTGCTCGATCGTCCAGCTCAAGTCCGAGACCGACTTTGTGGCCAAGTCCGACGACTTTGTCGCCATGGCGTCCGCCCTCGCCGACCTCGTTGCCGAGAAGGGCGTGGACGCACTCTCCGAGAAGGCCGACGAGCTCGAGAAGCTCACGCTGGCCCTCAAGGAGAACATCTCGCTCGGCCAGGTTGTGCGCATCGAGGCTCCCGAGAACGGCGTGGTCGACTCCTACCTCCACCTGCAGGCCGGTCGGGGCGTCAACGCCGTCGTGGTCGCCATTGACGGTGGCAGCATGGACGTGGCCCACGACATTGCGGCCCACATCGCCTTTGCCCGGCCCGCCTTCATCAACCGCTCCGACGTTCCGGAGGCCGAGGTGGCCGCCGAGCGCGAGACGGTCGAGAACATCGCCCGCAACGAGGGCAAGCCCGAGGCTGCCCTGGAGAAGGTCGTCGAGGGTCGTCTGAACGGTTGGTACAAGGAACGGGTGCTGGTCGACCAGGCCTTCGTGAAGGACGAGAAGAAGACCATCGCCCAACTGCTCAACGGAGCGACGGTGACCGAGTTCGCTCAGGTCGTCGTCGGCGACTGATCGCGCCGTGGGCGACCGGCCTCGCATAGTCCTCAAACTCTCGGGTGAAGCCCTGGCGTCTTCGGCGTCCGACGAGACCATCGACGCCGCCGCCGTGGAGCAGTTGGCGTTGGAGATTGCCTCCACCCGGGAGTCCCTGGATCTGGAACTCGCCGTCATGGTGGGTGGCGGAAACATCTGGCGGGGTGAGACCGGAGCGGGGGCGGGCATGGACCGCGCCACGTCGGACACCATGGGGATGCTCGGGACGGTGATCAACGCCCTGGCACTCCAGGATGCCCTGGAGCACCATGGCCAGACCACCCGGGTCCTCTCGGCGGTTCAGATGGCCGAGGTGGCCGAGCCCTACATCCGACGTCGGGCCATCCGGCACCTCGAAAAGGGTCGGGTCGTGGTCTTCGCGGCCGGCATGGGCAATCCGTACTTCACCACGGATACCTCGGCCGCCTTGCGGGCGGCCGAGATCGAAGCCGAGTTGCTGTGCAAGGGAACCCACGGCGGCGTTGACGGCGTGTATTCGGCGGATCCCCGAACCAATCCCGATGCCGTCCGGTACGACGAGGTGTCGTTCATGGAAGTGGTGTCCCGGGACTTGCGGGTGATGGACCTTACGGCCATCACCTTCTGCAAGGACAACGGACTGCCCATCCGGGTGTTCGACCTCATGACTCCCGGCAATATCCGCAAGGCGCTCGGGGGCGAGTCCATCGGAACCCTGGTCCGTTGATTCGCCCCACCGGGACCTCGGCCGGGTGTGGCCCGGCCGACCTGACTACTGTGGGTGACTGATGGATGAAGACCTGACTGCTCTTGTTGTGAGCGAAGCCAAAGATCACATGACCAAAGCGGTGGACCACACCCAGTCCGAGTTCGGGGCCGTCCGGACGGGACGGGCGACTCCGGCCCTGGTCGAGCACCTGAAGGTGGAGTACTACGGAACAGAGACGGAGTTGCGCCAGATGGCCGGCTTCTCGGTGCCCGAGGCCCGGCTGTTGGTGATCTCGCCCTATGACAAAGGTGCCCTGGCGGCGATCGAGAAGGCGTTGCAGGGATCTGATCTCGGGATCACGCCGTCCAACGACGGATCGGTGATCCGGCTCACGTTCCCGGTGCCGACCGAACAGCGCCGTAAGGAACTGGTCAAGGTCGTGAAGCAGAAGGCGGAAGAGGGACGGGTCACCGTTCGCAACATCCGCCGCTCGGCCCGACAGGACCTTGAAGGAATGCAGAAGGACGGGGAACTCTCGACCGACGAACTCGACCGGATCGAGAAGGACCTCGACAAGATGACCCAGGAACACGTCGCCGCCATCGACAAGTTGCTGGCCCACAAGGAGCAGGAGCTCCTCGAGATCTGAGACCCGTCGGGCTTGTTGGCCCGGGTGGGGGAGGAGAGAGCGATGTCGACCACGGTACGAAGCGGCCGGAGGACAGTGTGAGCGTTGAAGGCCCAGAAAATGAAGAACTCCACTTCACCGGAGCGGCCACCGAGCGGGTCCAGATCGTTGGTGCCGAAGTAGCCAGCGAAGTGGCCGGAGCGGTGGCGCCATCCGGCGAGACCGTCCTCGAGACCGTCGAGGACGACATCGAAGTGGCGGAGACGGCCGACGGCGAAGTCTTGGAACTGGTCGAGACCGACGTCGTCGACGCGGTCGTGGTCGGGGAGAACCCGGTCTACGACATCGACGCCGACACTTCCGTTTCGCACGAGTCCTTTGCCAATGGAACCGAGACCAAGGGAACCGAGACCGGGGGAACCGAGGCTGGGGCATCCGAGGCGGTGACGATGGCAGTCGGGTCCGGGATCGGGGCGCACGCCGGCGAATCCGCGACGGGCGAAGCGACTTCCCTGGAGCTTCCCCACTGGACCGAGCCTCCCACGGGGCAGGTGCCCCGCGTCCTTCGGGTCGATCCCGAGAGCGACTCGGCCGGCCTCGGACTGGCTCCTCCGACCTGGCGGGAAGAAGACGCCGACTGGGTGGCCCACGAAGAGGCCTTCGAGCCGGGAATGTTTTCGACCGACGAGTCGGTGGCGACCGGTTCCCTGGACGAGTCTGACGAATCGGCGGTCGAGCGGCGACCCTGGGAGTTCGACCTCACAGACGTGCGGGCGGGATCCGACCCGGTGGGCTCGATGGCGGCGGCCCGCTTGGAGGCCGGAGACAGCTCTTCGCCCGAGAAGGCCCCGCCGTTCGATGGTGACGCCGAAGACGAAGCCGGGCGCCGGCCCACCGGTCGGCCCACCGGGGTGTTCTTCGATGGCGGAGAGCCGACCGGCCAGCAGCCCGTGGTCATCGAAGAAGTGGCCGCTGCTTCGACGATGTTTGTCGGCGATTCCGAAGACGAGGCAATGCCTCCGAGGCCCCAGGGCCAGGAGGCAGAACTGCGGGTGAGGCGCTCCGGCTTCTCGAGTTTGCGGGACCGGATCCGGGTGGCGCGGGGTATCGACGAGGGCGTGTCAATGGGTCCGGACGACCTGCCCGGAGCGGTCGTCACCGAGGTGCCGGGAGCAGCACTGCCTTCCGGCGGCATTGCCGGGTTGGCCCGGGGGGACCGTCGACGGACCGCCCGGAGAACCACTTCGGGCCTTCCTGCCGTCGAATCTGACCCCTCTGGGTCGCCGACTTCGGTTGAGGATGGCGACGAATCGTCCACCCCGCTGGCCGTCGTTGCCGATCTGACCACCGAGTCGGGCCCCGATGGGTCGTCCGGGTCGGCGGTGGACGGTGCCGGTGACGAGGAAGTTCTCCGTGGTGCGCCACCGGCGCCCCGGATCCGGCGGGCGGCCCCGGAAGCCGAGGACGGTCGCAAGAACTCCACGGCCGTTCGGGTGGCAACCGGGGTGGCGGTGGCGGTGGTCGCCCTGATCGCCTTCGAACTGGGCTCGGTGGCCTGCATTGTCCTCACGTTGCTGGTGGCGGTCATGGCGGCGGGCGAGTGTTTCGGGGTCCTCCGGAAGGCCGGCTACCACCCGGCCACCCTGTTGGGTCTGGTAGGAACCGTGGCGTTGATGCTCGGTGCCTACAACAAGGGCACGGCGGCCCTGCCGCTGGTGATGATGCTGATCGTGGTCTTCACCATGCTCTGGTACGTGCTGGGCATCGAGTCGGGCCCGAGTGTGCCCGGTGCCGCCTCGACGCTGCTGGCCGTGGGGTGGATTGGCCTGTTGGCGTCTTTCGCCGGACTGATCCTGTCGCCGTCCATCAATCCCGACGGCCATGGCGTGGCCTTCTTCGTCGGGGCTGTGGTTGCCACGGCGGCCAACGACATCGGGGCGCTCGTGGTGGGAGGTTGGGTCGGCCGACGGCCGCTGGCCCCGACGATCAGCCCCAACAAGACCTGGGAAGGGTGGGCCGGCGGTGCGTTGGCATCCATCCTGGTGTCCACCGTCGTCGTTGGAGCCATCCATCCATGGACGCCGGCCACGGCCGCTGTTTTGGGTCTGGTGGTGGCGGTGGTTGGTCCGGTGGGCGATCTGTGCGAGTCGTTGTTCAAGCGGGACCTGGGACTGAAGGACATGGGAGCGGTCCTCCCGGGTCACGGCGGGTTGTTGGACCGGGTGGACGCCCTGTTGTTCGTTCTGCCCGCCACCTACTACCTGGTCCACGCCTTGAACATCAAGTGACCACCAGGAGGTCGCCGGTTCCGACCGATCAAGGTGGCCGGTCCGTCAGTGTGCTGGGTTCGACCGGATCGATCGGCACCCAGACCCTGGAGGTCATCCGCAGTGAACCGGGCCGCTTCCGGGTGGTGGCGCTCAGCGCCCGTTCTTCGATGGAACTCCTTGTGGCCCAGGCCCGGGAGTTTCGGCCCGAGGTGGTGGTCGTTGGCCACTCCTCCCAGGTCGCCGAGGTTCGCAACGGTGTCCCGGCCGACTGTGAAGTCCTGGTGGGAGCCGAGGGACTCGAAGGAGCGGCCTCCGGGGCCGACGTGGTCGTCAACGGCGTGGTGGGCTTCGCCGGACTGAAGGTCACCCTGGCCGCCCTCGGGGCCGGCAAGCGACTGGCGCTCGCCAACAAGGAGTCCATCATCGCCGGGGCACCGGTGGTGCGTCAGGCCCGTCTGACTCCCGGGGCCGAACTGGTGCCGGTGGATTCCGAACACTGTGCCGTCCACCAGTGCCTGCGTGCTGGTGGCCCGCGGGAAGTCTCCCGTCTGCTCCTCACCGCTTCCGGCGGTCCCTTCCGCACCTGGTCGGCCGAGCAACTGGCGGAGGTCACGGTGGCCGATGCCCTCCAGCACCCGACCTGGTCGATGGGGGCCAAGATCACGGTCGATTCGTCCACGCTGATCAACAAGGGTCTGGAAGTGATCGAAGCCCACGAACTGTTCGACGTCCCCTATGACGCCATCGATGTCGTGGTCCATCCCCAGTCGATCGTGCACTCGATGGTCGAGTTCACCGATGGTGCGGTCGTCGCCCAGCTTTCCGAGCCCGACATGCGCCTGCCCATCGGCTATGCGCTCTCCTTTCCGGAGCGACTGGCCCATCCCTTTGGGGCGATCGACTGGAGTGGGCTCCAACGTCTCGATTTCGAACCGCCCGATCGGAGCCGGTTCCCCGGACTCGATCTGGCCTACGCCGCCGGCCGGACGGGCGATCTGGCGCCGGCCTGGCTGAACGCCGCCAACGAGGTGGCGGTGGCCGCCTTCCTGGCCGGCAAGATCCCATGGTCGGCCATTGCCGACGTCGTGAAAGCCACCCTGGACGCCTACGATGGAGGGCATGACGGGGGCGGAAGCGGTGCCGAAGCGGGACGGACGGTGGATGACGTGCTTGAAGCAGATGCCAGCGCCCGCCGGGTGGCCGAGGGCCACGTGGATGATCGAGCCAGGCAGAGCTGAGGTCGACCGGTGACCACGACCACCTCCGAAGGAACCGGCGACGGGGCTCCGGACGTTCCGGAAGGGGGTTCTGTCGAGATTCCCCGACCGATGGGTGCGCCCTTCTTCACTTCGGACCCGGCCCGGTCGACTTCCCGATCCGGTTCGCCGACCAAGTCGAATCGACGGGCCCTGGGCGAACTGGCCGCCGTTGTGGTGGTCGCCGCGGTGGTGGCACGCTTCACCGGCCTCGGCGACATCATGCTGGTCATCGCCTGCATCGTGGTGATGATCATGGTGCACGAACTCGGTCACCTGTTGGCCGCCAAGCACGGGGGCATGAAGGTCACGGAGTACTTCCTCGGCTTCGGACCCAGGTTGTGGTCCATCACCCGGGGAGAAACCGAGTACGGCATCAAGCTTCTGCCACTCGGGGGCTACGTGAAGATTCCGGGTATGACCAACCTGGAAGTGGTGGATCCGGCCGACGAGGCCCGCACCTACCGTCAACAGCCGTTCCATGCCCGGCTTCTCGTGGCGGTGGCCGGTTCGGCGATGCACTTCCTGATGGCGTTCGTGCTGCTGTGGGGCCTCCTGTGCCTGGTCGGAACCACGGACAACAGCCGGATTTCCATCCAGTCGACCCTCCCGGTGGCCGGCCAGTCGGGTCCGGCCGCCAAAGCCGGGCTCCTCGCCGGGGACGTGATCGTCTCGGTGGACGGTCACCGGATCGGATCGAACGCCGACCTGTTGCTCGGGGCCATCCAGGACCATCCGGACCAGCCCACCACCTGGGTGGTCGAGCGTGGCGGTCGGACGGTCACCCTCCGGGTTGTTCCGGTCAACGGAAGAACGCTCCATGAGTCCGGCGTTGATGCGCCCGCCGGTTCGGCCCCATACGGCATCGTCGGAGTCGGACTCGGCTCGCCGACGGTGACCAGGTCGCCCGGGGCGGCCCTCGTGGGCGCCGGCCGGGAGTTCACCCACGTGGCGTGGGCCTCGGTGGCCGGTATCGGACATCTCTTCGCTCCCCAGGCGGTGACCCAGCGGTTCGACCAGGTGACCAGTGCCAAGGCAGCCAACCAGGCCGCCACCAACGGGACCAGGGTCGAGTCGATCGTCGGAGCCGTCCGCACCGCCGGTCAGGCCGCCCACGCCAGCGTCGCCGACCTCGTACTCATTCTGGTCTCGCTCAACATCTTCATCGGCATCTTCAACCTGTTCCCGATGTTGCCCCTCGACGGCGGCCACGTGGCCATTGCCGTCTACGAGAAGATCCGGACCGGGCGCCGCAAGGTCGCCTACCACGCCGATGTCACCCGACTCATGCCCTTCACGTGGCTGATGGTGGCCTTCCTCGGCGTGCTGTTTGTCACCTCGCTGTTGACCGACATCCTCCACCCCATGGCCAACCCCTTCAACTGACGGATCGGACGCCCGGTCGGTCCGAAGGGGAGGTGTGGGGCCTAGCATGGAGGCATGGCACCGACCCGAGGCAGTTTGACGGCCCGACGGCCGACGCGACAGGTAACGGTGGGCAACGTTGCCGTCGGGGGAGACGCGCCGATTTCGGTGCAGTCGATGACGACGACCAAGACGGCCGACGTGGACGGAACGCTGGCCCAGATCTACGCACTGGCCGCCGCCGGCGCCGACATTGTCCGGTGCACCTGCAACGAGCAGGCCGCGGCCGAGGGTCTGGCCCGGATCGTGCCGCGTTCGCCGGTGCCGATCGTGGCCGATGTGCACTTCCACTACGAGATGGCGCTCGCCGCCCTGGAGGCCGGCGTGCACGGTCTGCGTCTCAATCCGGGCAACCTGCGCAAGCCCGAAGAGATCAAACTGGTAGCTTCCGAAGCCAAGGACCGGGGAGTGCCCATCCGCATCGGGGTCAACGCCGGATCCCTGCATCCGGACCTGTACAAGCGATTCGGCGGGGCCACTCCCGAGGCCCTGGTGGAGTCGGCGTTGCAGGAGTTGGCCTACTTCGCCGAGGTCGACTTCGACGACGTCAAGATCTCCGTCAAGGCCTCGTCGGTCCCCCTCATGATCGAGGCCTATCGCCTGGCTTCGGAGACCTTCGATTATCCGCTGCATCTCGGGGTGACCGAAGCCGGTCCGCCCCCGGCCGGACTGCTGAAGGGCACCGCCGGCATCGCCACGTTGCTGGCCGAGGGCATTGGTGACACCATCCGGTACTCGTTGACGGCGGATCCGGTGGAGGAAGCGCGGGCGGGGCGTCAGCTGCTCGAGGCCCTCGGCCTGCGGGAGCGCAAGGGCCTCGATCTCATTGCCTGTCCGAGTTGTGGCCGGGCCGAAATCGACGTGATCGCCGTGGCCAAGGCGGCCCAGGGTGCCCTGGAGGAACGGAACCTGCCCATCCAGGTGGCCGTCATGGGGTGCGTGGTGAACGGTCCCGGCGAAGCCCGGGAAGCCGATCTCGGGATCGCAGCCGGTCGCAAGCGGGGCCACCTCTTCATCAAGGGGAAGATCGTCCGGGTGGTTCCCGAAGACGAGATGGTCTCGGCGCTGGTCGAGGAAGCGGAACGGCTGGTGGCCGAAGGGGTGGAGGCCCGTCTGGCGGCGGCGGACAGCGGAGCCGAAGCGCAGGCCGAGGCCGACCGCCGGGAGTTGCTCGATCACCAGGGAGCCGACGCCAACGCGTCGGAGACCAAGGTCGAACTGATCCGCAAGCGCCTCGGGGAGTAGACGCCCGCCAGGGGCCGCCAAAGGGTTCGGCGAAGCGGTGTCGGCCCGGTAGGATCACCGCTCATGCGCATGTCTCGGCTCCTCGTCCGCACCCTTCGCGAGGCTCCGGCCGACGCCGAGGTGGTCAGCCATCAACTCCTCGTCCGCGGTGGGTACATCCGGCGGCTCGCCTCCGGCGTCTACTCCTTCCTCCCGCTCGGGCTGCGGGTGCTGCACCGCATCGAAGCCATCATCCGGGACGAGCTCGACAGCGTCGGATGTCAGGAAGTGCTCCTGCCGGCGCTTCACCCACTCGAACTCTGGGAACAGAGTGGCCGGGCCGCCATGTTCGGAAGTGAAGCCCTGCCGGCGCTGCAGGTGGAAGGCCGGGGCGGATCGTTCGTTCTCGGGCCGACCCACGAAGAGGTCGTGACCGTGACGGTGGGAGCCGAAGTCGACTCGTACCGGCAGCTGCCGGTCACCGTGTACCAGATCCAGGTGAAGTTCCGGGACGAGGCCCGCCCCCGGTTCGGCCTGCTGCGGACCCGCGAACTGATCATGGCCGACGCCTACTCTTTCGACGTCGACCCGGTCGCCATGCGCGAGTCCTATCAGGATGTCTTCGGCGCCTATCTCAAGATCTTTGCCCGACTCGGCCTTGACGTCTATCCCGTGGAAGCATCCTCGGGAGCGATCGGCGGCGATGTGAACCATGAGTTCATGGTTCCCTCGGTGGTGGGGGAAGACCATTTCGTGTCCTGCGCCGGGTGCGGCTATGCCGCCAACGTCGAGGCGGCCGAGCGGGCCTTCGCCACTCCCGAGTCGGTGGCCGACACGGTCGGTGAAGTGGTGGAGATCCATACCCCGGGCCAGGCCGGGATCGGTGATGTGGTGGAGTTCCTGGCCGGTGAGAACCTCACGGCGGCCGACCTGCTCAAGTCGATGGCGGCCTTCGACGACGAGGGCCGACCCACCATCATGCTGTTGGCCGGGGACCGCGAGGTCCGCCTTCCGAGTGGCTGGCGCCTGTTCGAGGACGACGACTTCGCGTCGTATCCCTCGCTGGTGAAGGGCTTCATCGGGCCGATCGGCCAACAGGAACACGGTTTGCGGGTGGTGGCCGACCTCGGCGTGGCCCGTCCGGGCACCTGGGTGACCGGCGCCAACCGGGTGGACCACCACCTGGCCGGGGTGGCGATCGGTCGGGATGTCGAAGTCGACGAGTGGGGGTCCCTCGCGGTGGTCGTCAGTGGCGACCTGTGTCCCCGATGCGGCAGCGGGGTGGAGCTGGTGCGTTCG
Source organism: uncultured Acidimicrobiaceae bacterium (assembly GCA_903894295.1). GTDB lineage: Bacteria > Actinomycetota > Acidimicrobiia > Acidimicrobiales > RAAP-2 > Bog-756. The sequence continues at coordinate 2,366 of CAITPI010000048.1, read as the reverse complement.
GTCGAAGCGGCCCACACGTTCCAGTTGGGTTACAAGTACTCCGACGTGATGGCCGGGGCGAGCTTCGTGGCCGAAGACGGCGACGAGGCGAACTTCTCCATGGGCTGTTACGGCATGGGAGTGAGCCGCCTGTTGGCGGTGGTGGCCGAGGAGAACCACGATGAACGGGGTCTCGTCTGGCCGGCGTCCCTGGCCCCCTACCAGGTCCACCTGGCGGCCCTTGGCGCCGGGCGGGCTCTGGAGGTGGGAGTGGCGGCCGACGAACTCTACGGGCGCCTGGTTGCGGCTGGCGTCGAGGTCCTCTACGACGACCGCGACGTCTCGCCCGGGGTCAAGTTCGCCGACGCCGACCTGTTGGGGATTCCGGTCCGGCTCGTGATCGGAGCGAAGGGTCTGGCCCGGGGGGTCGTTGAATGGCGGTCCCGGGCGACCGGCGACGAACGTGAGGTCGGCATCGACGCCAGTCTGGACGAACTGCTCGGCGTGGCCTGAGGGGTCGGCCCGGCCGACCCGGGTGGCATCAGGGCCCGGCAGGTTCCCTTCGCCCGCACGGGTTGCATCGGGCGATGGTGTGAACGCGATCGACGGAGGCGTTCTGCTATACTTCTTGGTCTGCCGTTCAGTGGGAATGGAGTGACGCTTTCGGGGCGTGGGCGGTAAGCCCACGCTTTTTGTTTGGTCACGTTCATCCACCGGAACGGTGGGATTGACAGGCAGCAGTGGCAAGTTTGACCACGAGTTCAACGAAAGGAGGCACAACGAATGGCGACGACCGACCTGTTTGCCGCCCTCGAACCCGTGGTGGCCTCGGTGGGCCTGGAGTTGGTCGACTGCGAGATGCGCAGCGGGATCTTCCAGGTGACGGTGGACCGCGAAGGCGGTGTTGACCTCGAAGGCCTGACCGACGCCAACCGGGTGGTCTCGGCCCGACTGGACGAGATCGATCCCTTCCCCGGACGGTACTCGTTGGAGGTTTCCAGTCCCGGCATCGAGCGTCCGCTGCGGACTCCGGCCCACTTCGCCAAAGCCGTCGGTGCCACGATCTCGGTCAAGACCCGCCCGCAGGTTCCCGGCGAACGTCGTCGTCAGGGTCGCCTCGTTTCTTCGGATGACGAAGGCTTTTCCCTGATCACGGAGGGTGGGAACGGGGAGCCCGAACGGCTCCTTTACGACGAAGTCGACCGGGTCCGGACGGTCTTCGTCTGGGGTGGAGAAGAGCGCAAACCCGGCGGATCAGGTGGGAACAAGTCGCCGGTGAAGTCAAAGATCCCGGCCCAGCCGACGAAGACGGACAACAGGAAGCAAGGTGCGAACCGATGAGCAAGACCAATTTCGAGTTTCTGGATGCGCTGAGCCAGATCGCCCGGGACAAGGGAATCGCGGTCGAGACCCTGCTGGACGCCCTGGCCAACGCCCTGGTGGCCGCCTACAAGCGTCGTCGCGATGCCGCGGAAGAAGCGGTGGTGACCATCGATCCCGAATCCGGTGAGATCCGGGTGTACGGCCAGGAGCTGGACGAAGACGGAAACGTGATCCGGGAGTGGGACGACACCCCCGACGACTTCGGTCGCATCGCCGCCCAGACGGCCAAGCAGGTCCTTCTCCAGCTCATCCGCGAGGTCGAGCGGGAACTCAAGTACGCGGAGTATGCGGGCCGGGAGGGCGACATCGTCACCGGAATCGTGCAGCAGACGGACAACCGCTACACCTTGCTCGACCTGGGCAAGGTCGAAGCGCTGCTGCCCCAGGCCGAACAGGTCTCCTATGAGCGCTACGAGCACGGCGCCCGCCTGAAGGCCTACATCGTCGAGGTCCGCAAGACCACCAAGGGCCCGCAGATCGTGGTGAGCCGCAGCCATCCGGGCCTCATCAAACGGCTCTTCGAACTCGAGGTGCCCGAGATCTCCTCGGGGGCCGTCGAGATCAAGGCGGCCGCCCGCGAGCCGGGTCACCGGACCAAGATCGCCGTGTGGTCGAACGATCCCAACGTGGATCCGGTCGGAGCGTGCGTGGGGGCCCGGGGATCGCGGGTGCGCATGATCACCAACGAGTTGCGGGGCGAGCGGGTTGACGTCGTTCCCTATTCGGACGATCCGGTCGAACTCATCCAGGCTGCGCTGGCGCCGGCCCGGGTCCGTGAGGTCCGCCTCGACGATGAAACGGGAACCGCCACGGTGATCGTGAGCGACTACCAACTCTCCCTCGCCATCGGCAAGGAAGGCCAAAACGCCCGTCTGGCGGCCCGCCTGACCGGCTGGCGCATCGACATCAAGAGCGAAACCCAGTTGGCCGAGGAAGAGTCGGGCTACTCCGGCGAGGAGTGGGCCGAAGGCGAGTGGGTGGAGAACGAAGCGGGCGAAATGGTG
>CAITPI010000047.1 GCA_903894295.1 uncultured Acidimicrobiaceae bacterium | reverse complement strand
GACCCGACCAGCCAGGTACCCGCCGGAGTGATTGGCCGGAGTGATTGGCCGGAGTGATTGGCCGGAGTGATTGGCCGGACGGCCCGGATGGCCAGGACGGGCCACTACGGGTCCGACCTAGACTCAACGGGCGCCCACGAGCAAACGAGGCCCGACCCACCAACCATGTCCTCCCCGTCGCCCGACCACGTCTCCACCCACAATCCTCGTCCGGTCGGGGACGACGACGGCCCGACCGGCGACCGTTGGGATCTTCTGGTGCTGCAGCGGTGCGCCTGGACGCTGGTCTGGTTCTCGGTACTCACGCTGGGCCTGGGCTTCTGGGGAACCTGGTCAGGGTGGCCCGGAGCCGCCGTCCTCTCACCGTGCCTGGTGCTGCTGGGCATCCTCGGTGCGGCGGCCCAGTGGCTGGTGGCCCGACCCGACCGAGGTCGGTGGCCATGGATCGGCCTCACCGGCGCCCTGGTGGCCTACGTCGGGACGTCAGCCGCCGAGATCCACGCCCGTCACAAGTACGCCACCGATGCGGCCGCCTTCAACCAGGCGGCGGCCAAGGTGCTCACCCAGGGCCATGACCCCTACAACTCGATCTGGCCCCTGGCCGGCCAGTTCCTGGCCCATCCCCTCAGCCAGCGCTGGACCTACACCATCTCCGGGGGCCACGTCACCGGCTTCTCCTACCCGTCCGGGTCCTTCGTGCTCCAGGCCCCGTTCGAACTCCTCGGTTTCAACCATCTGGTGACCGACTGGATCGACCTGCTGGCCTGGGCGGCAACCGGAGTGATCATGTTCCTGGTCCTTCCCCGGACCCTTCGATGGTTGGCGCCCTTTGTCCTGCTGCTCGGCATCTTCGCCACCGGTTTTGCCAACGGCGGCACCGATGCCCTCTTCATGCCGTTCCTCGTGTTGGCCCTGTGGCGGTGGGACCGGGCCCCCCGCTTCGACGAGGGACCGACGTCCTGGCTGCCGGTCTGGTTCTCCCCGGCGTGTTTCGGTCTGGCCTGCTCCATCAAGCAGCTTCCCTGGTTTTGTCTGCCGTTCCTGTTGACCGGGGTCTTTCTCGAGGCCCAACGCGCCGGCCGTTCTCCCGCCCGGGCCATGGTCCGCTACGGCGCGGTGGTGGCCGGGGTTTTCCTGGCTTTCAACCTGCCCTTCATCCTGGTCAATCCCGCCACCTGGCTGTCCGGCACGTTGCTTCCCTTCACCGAACCCCTGGTGGCGGACGGGCAGGGTCTGGTCACCCTCGCCCTGCACGGCGCGACCGGCGGGGTGGTGTTGACCGACCTCTCACTCGCCGGACTGCTGGTCCTCGTGGCCCTGATGGCTCTGGTGGTATCCCGTTGGTCCCGGTTCCGGCGAGCCTGGCTGTTTCTGGTCCCCCTGGTGCTCTTCATACCGGGCCGGAGTCTGGCCAACTACCTCGTGGACCTGTTTCCGGCCGCCCTGGTGGCGGCGCTCACCATCACATCACGTTCCGGCGTCCAGGAAGAAACCGGGACCCGTGCGCCATCTGCCCGGTGGCGCCGGAGCGGCCTTGTGGTTGCTTGGGCCAGCGCCGCGGTGGCGATGGGTCTGGTGGTGACCGGATTCACCTCGGCTCCACTCACCCTCAAAGTGGACCAGGTCGGCGTGGCCGACCCCCATGCACCTGGTTCGACGTTCTTCACCGACCTCGTGGTGACCGTGCACAACACGACCGGCCACGATCTCACCCCCCACTTCATGGTGGACATCAGCCATGACCATCCGGTTGGATTCTGGCGGGTGACCGCCCACGACGGCTCCTGGCCGGTTGCGGCGGGAGGCACCACCACGCTCTTCCTGCGGCCCGAAGTGCCCACGGCCACTCCGGTCAACGGGCAGTACTGGCTCGTGGATGCCTACTCTTCGGGCCCCGCTGCCCTGTCGACGTCGCCGCTTGCCCAGTGGCACCTCGGCAATCCCAACGGCTCCTAGGAAGCCCGGTCTCTCCGGCGCCACAGCAGGATGGCCACGCCGACCACAAAGGCGAGTGCGGCCACGGTGAACGAGCTGCCCAGGAGGAGTTGGCCACCGTGCTCGTCAAACTCGATGTGACGGTCGGAGGGCAGCCGCCACATCGGATCCCACCAGAAGAACAACGCCACGGCGATCGCCCAAACCGGGCCCGACTTCGGACGGTCGGCACCCCACAGCAGCCACAGGATGACGGGGACGACCCAGACAAAGTGGTGGTCCCAACTGATCGGCGAGACCAGCAGGCCGGTGGCGGCGGCCACCAGCAGTCCGAGATAGGGCGACGACGTCCGCCACGCCCAACCAGCGACCACCAGGCCCCCCGAGAACGCCAACGCGGCCACCAGAAGGTAGACCGGTCGGCCCACCAGCGAGTGGTGGGCCCGGTCCATGGCGCCGAGCAGCGACTGGTTTCGTAGGTACTCGACGGCGCCGACCCGGTTGGTGTCCACGTCGTAGTGGGTCCAAAAGGCCCAACTCCCGGAAGGATTGACGGCCAATGCCAGAAGGGTGCAGGCGAGGAACGAGGCCACGGCCGTCCCGGCCACCCGGGTCTGGCGGGTCACGAACGCAAAGGCGACAAAAACCAGGGGAATCAGCTTGATGGCGGCCGCCACTCCCACCAGCAGTCCGCGGGGCAGACGACGTCCGGCGATGGTAAAGGACACGGTGAGATCAGCCACCACGAGCACCGCCAGCACCAGGTTCACCTGACCAAAGAAGAAGGTCTCCCGCACCGGCTCCATGGCATAGGCGGGCGCCATCAGCAGCATTGTCATGACCACCCGTTGGGAACGGGTCCACCGGCTTCGGACCTGGCGGAGGCAGAGGAAGAGGAGGCCGGCCAACGCAGTGAGATTTACGACCATCCACACCAGTTGGCCGATGGCGTCGCCGAAGATCTCCACCGGCCAGAAGAAGAGGGCGGCGAAGGGCGGGTAGGTGAACGGGAGGTGGGGCGAGTAGGGGAGGGAGACCGTGTAGAGGTGGGCGTCGGCCAGGTGCCGGGCTCCGACCAGATAGACATTGAGGTCCAGTTGGTTGACGTGGAACGCAGAGCGCCACGCCATCACCGCCGTGGTGGCCACCGCCACGAGGGCTGCCAGGCGTACCCACCAGAGACGCGACAGATCCCGTTGCCCGCCGGCATCTGTCCCGGTAGCGACCGTCGAGGGTGGCGTCACGGCGTCCAGTGTGGACCACCCATCGCCATGACCGACAAGGCCGCCATGCACAGGGCCGACAGCCCGAGGGCGACCTCGAACCAGAACCGGGGAAGACGGGCGCCGAACACTGCCACCAGCGGGAAGCACCGGAGCAACAGCCGGGGCGAGACGCCGATGATGGGGGAGATGGCCCCATAAGCAAGCACGGCCATCACGTAGCCGATCCAGGTGGCGGGCGGCCGGGCCCGGAAGAAGACCACCAGCAGGCCCACGCTGGCCAGGGCACAGATGCCCTTCACGCCGTAGTTGGGATCCCCAAAGCCGTACATGACGAGGTGGTAGAGCGAGCCCGGGACGCCGTTTCCGTACGTGCCGCTTTGCCACCCGGCCCGCTGGGCATGGAACCACTCCAACGGGCTCCCGGTGTGCGCCCAGAGGTAGATGAAGAACAGCCCGATCCCCGCCGGGGAAAGTATCGGCGCCAGTAGCGACCGGTACTCCCGGTCACGGCGGATGGCAATCACCGCAGCCACCACGCAGGGAACCACGACGGCCGAGGCGACCGGGTCGGCGGCCGAGGCCGCACCGGCGCACAGCCCGGCCAGCAGCCACCGGTGCCGACGCAGGGCCAGCAGCGTGCAGGCAACCAGCAGGACGGTGGCGCCTTCGGTGTAGACGAAACTGAACACAAGTGCACCGGGAGCAAAGACCACCATGGCCGTGCCGCGGTCGGCGCCGTCAGCACCGAAGAGGTCGCGCAACATCCACCAGACGGCGATGGCGGCCAGGAACCCGAGCGCCGTCGACGCCACGAGGCCCGAGACGGGATAGCCGAACCGGGTGACGAGGTGGACGAACCGGATCACCAGGGGGAGCAACGGGAAAAACCCCAGATTGCACTGGGCCGGGTTGCCCGAACCGGGCGGTATGGAAGAGACGTAGCCCCCCTGGGCGATCGAGATGTACCACCGGGAGTCCCAGACCTCGAGTGACTGGCCGAGGGTCTGGTGGGTCACCGAGGCCACCGCCGAGCCGATCAGCAACACCCCGACCCGTGAGGCCACATAGAGCGCAGCGGCTCGGGAGGACAGGGTGGCGAAACGGCGCAGCGTCATCGGTTCCCCGGCGTGGGTCTCTTCAGCCGACAACCCCGCTTCGTCGCTTCCGCCTCCCACCGAAGAGTCATGGACCGCAGTCGTCCCGGCCACGGCCGGATCTTCGACCGTTGTCGAATCGCTGTCGGCGACGCTCACCGGGTCCATCCGGTCATTCCGGTGCGAGCAGGCCGACGGCCCGGGCCGCCCGTTGGTAGGTGGCGGACGCAACCTTGCGGGCCTTCTCGGCGCCCTGGGCCAGCAAGCGGGCGACCTCACCGGGATCACCGGCCAGTTCGAGGCGTCGGGCCTGGAGGGGAGCGAGCAGTTCCACCAGGGCGTCGGCCGTGTCCTTCTTCAGGTCGCCGTACCGCTCGTAGGACCCGGCGACGTCGGTCGGAGTGCGCCCGGTGGCGACCGCCAACAACTCGAGGAGGTTGGACAGGCCCGGCTTGGTCTCCGGGTCGTAACGGACCTCGTTCTCGTTGTCGGTGACGGCCTTTTTGACCTTCTTGACGATCTCGGCCGGATCATCGAGCACCAGCACGGTGCCGAGCGGGGAGTTCACCGATTTCGACATCTTGCGTTCCGGGTGTTGGAGGTCCATGACCCGGGCCCCCATGGGGGGAACACTGGCTTCGGGCACCACCAGGTGATCGCCAAAGCGGTGGTTGAACCGGTTGGCCACTTCGCGGGCCAACTCCAGGTGCTGACGCTGGTCGTCCCCTACGGGCACCCGTTCGGCGTCATAGAGGACGATGTCCGCCGCTTGAAGCACCGGATACGTGAACAGTCCCACCCGGATCGAGTCCTTCCCCTCGCTCTTCTCCTTGAACTGGGTCATCCGGCCCAGTTCACCCATGGTGGCGACGCACTCGAGCAACCAGGCCATCTGGGTGTGCTCGGTGACGTGAGACTGGACGAACAGGGTGCAGCGGGCGGGATCCAGCCCGGCCGCCAGCAGGTCGATCGCCGTGTCCCGGGTGCGGCTCCTCAGCACCTCGGGGTCGATGTCGAGGGTGAGGGCGTGCAGGTCGACCACGCAGTAGAAGGCGTCGTGGGAGTCCTGGTCGGTGACCCAGTTGCGGATGGCCCCGAGGTAGTTCCCGAGATGGAGGTCACCACTGGGCTGGATGCCCGAGAGTACGCGTGCCATGGCTGGCTATCGTAGGCGGTGGAAAGACCGCCACAGGGACGCCTGGCGACCCCGGTGGCTGCCGTTGGGGGAAGCAGACCATCGGGACGACCACCCGGGTCGAAGGTGGCGTCGGATGTCTCTGTCCCGCACCCGCCATGAACCCACCGTCCAAGGCGACCCACTAGGGTCCTAGACCGTGAGCGCCAACGTCACCACCCCGGTCTACCAGGGGCCGATCGAGGTCCTGTTGCAGTTGGTGAACAGTCATCAGGTAGACCTCTACGAGATTCCCCTCGGCGTCCTGGTGGACGATTTTCTGGCCGAGGTGGCCACCTGGGAGACCCGCGATCTGGGCGTGCTTTCCGAATTTCTGGTCATCGCATCGGTGTTGGTGGAGCTGAAGTCCCGCCGGCTGCTGCCCGGACCCGACGACGTCGATCCCGACGAGGAACTCATCGGATGGGAAGAGCGGGACCTCCTGCTGGCCCGGTTGCTCGAGTGCCAGGCCTACTCGTCGGCCGCAGACGCCTTTGCCCTGCTGATGGAACAGGCGTCCCGCAGCGTGCCCCGTGCCGCCGGATTCGACCCCGGGATCACCTTTGCCGGACCCGACCTCCTGGAGGGCGTCACCCCGGACGACCTGGCGGCCGCCTTCGTGCGGGCCACGGCCGAGCGTCCGGCCCCGGTGGTCAACCTCTTCCACGTCACGGTGGACAGCGTGACGGTGGCCGACGCCGTCAACGACCTTCGCCGGCGCCTCAGCCAACGGGGTCCGGTCACCTTCCGGGAGCTGACCCAACACCTCGGAAGCCGGATCGAGATCATCGTAAGGTTCCTTGCCGTACTGGAACTGTTCAAACAGGGCCAGGTCGACATCGACCAGGGTCGGACCTTCGGTGAACTCGAGATCGCCTGGGTCGACGGGGCCGCTCCGGCCGGCGCCGTCGAGCAGTATGACGAGTACGACGGATGAACGCCACAACGGTGCGAGCAACGGGATCGAACATCAACAGACCTCCGGCACGTCCGCCGGGGCACAGTGAGGTGAAGCATGGATGAACACGGCAGCGCGGGCGAAGACATGACGGAAGGTTCACCGGCAGTCCGGGACAGCTCCGTGGACAGCCGCACTCCGTTGCCGTCGTCGGGGATTTCTTCCCTGACCGGATTCTCCGATCCCGCCTGGGGCGGTCCAGCCGAACCAGAGGCCGCAGATGCCTCACAGGCCGACGCCACCTTGGTGGATGACGGGGTCGACGGCGGGGAGGTCGCCGAAGTCGTCGAACCGACCCCGGAGGCGCTGGAGCATGTCGACGCCACCCTCACCACCGAACTGCGGGCCATCGAAGCAGTCCTCATGGTGGCCGTCGAACCGGTGGCACCCGGACTGCTGGCCGAACTGCTGGAGGTTCCCGTCGAGCGGGTGGCCGTGTTGATCGACCAGTTGGCGGCGTCGTGTCGCCACCAGGGCCGGGGTTTCGTCATGGCCCGGGTGGCTGGTGGCTACCGGCTGCAAAGCCACCCGGACTTTGCCTCTTACGTCGAGCGGTTCGCCAATGTGGGAGTCTCGACCCGCCTGTCGGCCGCCGCCCTCGAGACGTTGGCCATCGTTGCCTACAAGCAGCCGGTCTCCCGGGCCCAGATCGCCTCGCTGCGGGGCGTCAATGTCGACGGCGTGGTGCGGCTGCTCGAACACCGGGGCTACATCGCCCCGGCCGGCCGGGCGGCCGGTCCCGGACAAGCCGTTCTCTACGCCACCACCGACACATTTCTCGAGCGGCTGGGCATTGATTCGCTGGGGCAGTTGCCGGCCGTCGAAGACCTCCTGCCCGGGCCCGAAGTGCTGGGTGAGATGGAAGAAGGAATGCGCCCGGTGGCCGATGCCTGAGGCACTTGGCGGCGACGGTGAAGCCGAAGAAGGCGAGCGGTTGCAGAAGGTACTGGCCCGGGTGGGCGTCGGCTCGAGGCGGGTCTGTGAGGACCTGATCAGCGACGGCCGGGTCACGGTCAATGGCGAGTTGCCTGTCCTCGGGCGTCGGGTCCGGGTCGAGGTCGACCGGGTCGAACTCGACGGACTGCCCCTCCCGGTGATTCCCGGTCTGGTCCACTACCTGGTGAACAAGCCGGCCGGTGTGGTCTCCACGGCCGAAGATACCCATGACCGCCCGACGGTCGTCCAGCTTGTGCCCGACAGCCCCCGTGTCTACCCGGTGGGGCGTCTCGACATGGACTCCGAGGGCCTGATCCTCGTGACCAACGACGGCGAATTGACCCACCGGTTGACCCATCCGTCGTTCGGCGTTCCAAAGGAGTACCTGGTCCACGTCGAAGGAGAGCCCGGCGCGGGTGCGTTGCGGCGTCTGCGGGACGGGATCGAGTTGGAAGACGGCATGACCGCTCCGGCCCGGGTCTCCGCGGTGGCGCCCTCCCTCCTGCGCATGGTGATCCATGAAGGTCGCAACCGTCAGATCCGCCGGATGTGTGATGCCGTCGGCCACCCGGTGATCCGGCTGGTGCGCACCCGGATCGGCCCCTTGTCCGATCCGTCCCTCACCCCGGGCACCTACCGGCCACTCAGTCTTGACGAAGTCCGGAGCCTGGTGGCCGCGGCACTGCCCAACGAAGGCATCGAGGATCCGGGAGCACCCCGGGCAGGGGACCTTTAGCCGCCGGGGCGGCCCATGGATAAGATCGCCGGGATGAGTACTTCCGTTCGAGCCATCCGCGGTGCCACGACCGTGGACACCGACAGCACCCCGGCCATAACCGAACGGGTAGTGGAGCTCCTCGAGACGATCATCGAGCGCAACAGCCTGGCAGAAGACGACATCATTTCGATCCTCTTCACGGCGACCGAGGACCTCACCTCGATGTTCCCCGCCACGGCGGCCCGCACCATGGGGCTTGGAGCGGTTCCCCTGATCTGCGCCCGGGAGCTGGCCATAGAAGGCTCGACCCCACGGTGTCTGCGGGTCATGTTGCACGTGGAGACCTCGATGGAGCGGACCGGCATCCACCACGTGTATCTCCACGGCGCCCAGGGACTTCGTGACGACCTCGCCAGCTGACGAACAGCCGGGGGGAGAGCAGCCGGAGGGAGAGGAGCCGGGGACGCCTGTCGCCACCATCATCGGAACCGGCCTCATCGGCGGTTCGGTGGGTCTGGCGCTCAAAGGCCTGGGCTGGCGTATCCACGGAGTCGATGCCGACCGCGGGGTGGAAGCCCGGGCGCAGGAACTTGGGGTGATCGACGAGGTCGGCCTCCATCCCGGGAGTTCCCTTGTCGTCGTGGCCACTCCGGTCGGCACCACGCCCACGGTGATCCGGGACCTGCTGGAGGGATCCGACCTTTCTCCCCGCTGCGTGATCACCGACGTCGGCAGCGTCAAGGAGACCCTGGTGGCCCGGTTCGACGACCCCCGGGTCATCGGTGGCCATCCCATGGCCGGTTCCGAACAGGTTGGAGTCGACGGGGCCCGGGCCGACCTGTTCGTCGGGGCGACCTGGGTACTGTGTCCGACCAGCAGCACGGATCCCGCCGCCTACGCCTGGCTCCGTGCCCTGCTGGGCCAGATCGGCGCCCAGGTGGTGGACCTCGCTCCGGCCCGACACGATGCGATGGTGGCCGCCGTCTCCCATGTGCCCCACCTCACGGCCGCCGCCCTGATGGGCATGGCCGCCGACCTGGAAGAAGAGCACGCCGCCCTGTTGCAGTTGGCCGCCGGCGGGTTCCGCGACATGACAAGAATTGCGGCCGGTCGACCCACCATCTGGCCCGACATCTGCCTCGACAACCAGGCCGCCATCCTGGCCACTCTCGACACCCTCATCGACGCCCTCGGTGCCATGCGGTCCAAGATCGCCTCGGGTGACCAGGTGGGCCTGCTGTCGGTGCTGGAACGGGCCGCGGTGGCCCGCCGGGCGCTGAACGAACGGGCCACGAGACCCGAAGCCCTGGCCGAGGTACGGGTACCGGTCACCGATCAGGTGGGTGTCGTCACCAACATCCTGGTCCGGGTCAGCCAACTCGGGATCAACATTGAGGACCTCGAGATCGCCCACTCGGTCGAGGGCGACCGGGGTGTTCTCGTCCTCACCGTGGACCGGGACTCGGCCGACCGGCTCGTCGACACGCTGACGGCCGACGGGCTTCGGGCCAGCGTGCTTCCACTGGGACCGTGGTCATGACCGAAACCGCCACCTTCTCCGGCGGCCGGGGGCTGCACGGCGTCGTCGAGGTGCCCGGCGACAAGTCCATCTCCCACCGGGCGCTGCTGCTTTCGGCCCTTGCGCCGGGGCGATCCACGATCTCCGGACTGTCCGGGGGCGAAGACGTCCATCACACCCAACTGGCCATCGAAGCCCTCGGCGCAACCGTGACCCGCCACGGTGATCTGGTTCTGGTGGATGGTGGCCGGGACCGCCTCGAGGCTCCGGGTCGGGACCGGCCGATCGACTGTGGCAACTCGGGAACCGGCATGCGATTGCTCGCGGGCCTGGCCGCCGGTCTCGCCGGCGAGACCGTCTTCACCGGCGATCCTTCGCTCAGCTCGCGCCCGATGGACCGGATTGCCCGCCCCCTCAGACTGATGGGAGCCAAGGTTCGGGGCGCGGGGGAGGAGGACCGGCCACCCCTTGACATCACCGGAGGCGACCTCGTCGGCATCGACTACCAACCACCCATGGCCAGTGCCCAGGTGAAGTCGGCCGTGCTGTTGGCCGGCCTTGGCGCCCGGGGCGAGACCACCCTCCGGGAGGAAGTGTCGACCCGCAGCCACACCGAAGACATGCTGGCCGAGGCCGGTGCCGACATCAGTGTCAGGGAGGCCAACGGAGGCCGGACCATCACGCTTCAGCCGTCGGAACTTGAGGCCCGCCAGTGGAGCGTGCCCGGAGATCCGTCCCAGGCCGCCTTCTGGATCGTCGGTGCCACCATCGTTCCCGACAGCCGGTTGGTCATCGACCACCTCTACCTCGGACCCGAGCGGTCCGGCTTCCTCTCGGTCTTGGAGCGCATGGGCGCCAAACTCGCATGGGACCGTTCCGCCCTGACCGGACAGGTCGCCGCCCACTCGTGCGGATTGACTGCCACGGACATCGAGGCGGCCGAGATCCCTTCGCTCGACGAGGTGCCCATTCTGGCCGTGGCCGCCGCCGTCGCCCACGGCATCACCCGGTTCCGTGATGTCGGAGAACTCCGGGTGAAAGAGTCCGACCGCCTGGTCGGCACGGCCCGGTTGGTTGAAGCCTTCGGCGCCGAGGCCATCGTTGACGGCGACGACCTCGTGATCACCGGCCGGGGGGGCCTCCTTTGCCCGGCCACCTTCGACGCCGGAGGTGACCACCGAATGGCCATGGCCGCCGCCGTGGCCGGCCTGGCGACGGGAAGCGGATCCACCCGGATCTCCGGTTGGGAGTGTGTGGCCACGAGCTATCCGGGATTCCTCGACGATGCGGCCGCCCTGTGGGGAGGAGATGGACCGTGACGGAGCAGAGTGCAGGTTCGGGTGGTCAGGACAAGCCCACCATCGCCATCGACGGTCCGGCCGGATCGGGAAAGTCCACCCTGTCCCGGGCGCTCGGCCAAAAACTCGGGATCGGGCGCCTCGACACCGGCGCGATGTACCGGTCGGTGGCCTGGGCGGTGCTGGACCAAGGCGTCGATCCCTCCGATGTCGACGCCGTGGCCGACGTGGCCCGACGGATCGACATTTCGATGGGAGACCTGGTCACGGTGGACGGGACGGACGTCACCGAGGCCATCCGCCAGGATCCGGTCAACCACGCGGTGTCCCTCGTGGCCGCCAATCCCGGAGTCCGTCAGGTCCTGGTGGAGAGGCAGCGGGAGTGGGTGGTCCGACACGGCGGAGGAGTGGTGGAAGGCCGGGACATCTGTTCGGTCGTGCTGCCCGATGCCGACCTCAAGATCTATCTGACGGCATCCGAGGAGGAACGGGCCCGTCGCCGTTCCGACGAAGGGGCGTCCAGCGTGGCCCGCCGCGACCGCCTCGACTCGAGTCGGACGGTGTCCCCCCTGGCGGTCGCCGAGGGAGCAAGAGTTGTCGACACCACCGACCGGAGTGTCGACGAGTTGGTAGAGGAGATCGTGACATGGCTGTAGAAGAGTCCACCGACCACATCGAGACACCCGTGGTGGTCGACACCCGCCAGACCGTCTTCTACCGTTTTCTGCGGGTCCTCGTCCGTCTGGTCAACCGGGTGATGTTCCGGGTAACCACCGAGGGTCGGCCCTACGTTCCCGAATCCGGAGCCGTCATCATCGCCCCGGTCCACCGGTCGCTCATCGACTTCCTCGTGGCCTCGGAGGTGACACGGCGCAAGTTGCACTACATGGCCAAGGACTCGCTCTGGAACAGTGGGGCTCTGGCCCGGATCCTTCCGGTCGTGGGAGCCTTCCCCGTCCACCGGGAGTCGGCCGACCGCGAGGCCCTCCGGCGGGCCCAGGCGGTCCTCGAGGCGGGCGAGGTCCTGATTCTCTTCCCGGAAGGCGAACGGCGCCGCGGACCTGTGGTCAGCGATCTTCACGAAGGAGTGGCGTTCCTGGCCGCCCGAACCGGTGCCACCGTCATTCCGGTGGGTATCGGGGGTTCCGCCTCGGTCATGCCCAAAGGTTCCAAACTGCCGCGGCCCCGCAAAATCCATCTCACGGTCGGACCCGCCCTTCCTCCGGTGGAACGGACCTCGTCCGGCCGGGTTCCCCGCAGCCAGATCCACCAGATGACCGAGACGTTGACCGTCAGCCTTCAGGACCTCTACGACGAGGCGGTGGCGGTGACCCACCGGTACTGATCCACCGGCACTAATCCACCGGTACCGATGGATCGGGCTCACCCCGGGCCGGGATCGGCGGCTGATGGGGCTAGCGGCGGTGGTTGCCCAGCGTGACCCGCCACCACGTGGTGGCGATCACCTTGGCGTAGGAGAAGCCGAAGATGAGGTTGCCCCCCTTCTTCGAGATGCCCGACGCCCGGGGATGCCAGACGGTCGGCTGTTCGCCGATCCGCCATCCCCGACTGGCCGTCGTGATCACCACTTCGGCCGTCTGGTACTGCTCCTGGATGAGATGGGGTTCGACATCGGCCAGCAGTTCGGCCTTGAACACCCGGTAGCCGTTCGACGAGTCGGTCAGATGCTGGGAGACGATGGTGTTGATGCACCAGGCATAGAAGTTCACACCGGCCCGGCGGAACCAGTCGGTGGTCTGGTCGACCCCGAGGCGCCGGGAGGCGATGACCATGTCGACCTCGTCGGCGAGCACCGGAGCCAGCATGGTCTCCATCTCGGCCGGATCGTTCTGGCCATCGGCGTCGAGCGTGACGACGAAACGGGCTCCGTGGGAGAGGGCCAGTTGGTAGCCGAGTCGCAGGGCGGCGCCCTGGCCGAGGTTGACCGGCATCTCGCAGACATACACGCCACGGTCCCGGGCCACCTGGGCGGTGTGGTCGCTGCTGCCGTCAACCACCACGAGGGTGGAGACTTCGAGGTCACCCACCAGGGTTGGCATGGCTTTGAGAACATCCCCGATGTTCTCTTCTTCGTTGTAGGCGGCAATGACGGCCACCACCGGACCGAAGCGTACGCCGGGATAGTCCGCCTCGAAGAGGAGGCGCGCCCGGTCCAGGCTGAACTGGCGAAGTGACCGAAGGCGACGTTGGTCCCGGCTGTCGGGACGCGTCAACCACCGATGCTTCTGGGTCGGGGCCATCAGAGCGAGTGTGGGGTGGCGAACAATGCCCGCACCTTGGGCTCGAAGTGGGAGAGGGGGAGGGTGTCGTACTCCGGGTCGAAGCTGGTCTGGTCCCACTCGTCGGCAAACTGTTCGGCCAGGGAGAACCAGGACTCATCCCGGTACTGGTCCCGCAGGTTGGGGTCCATCTGGAAGTGGGCGTAGTAGTGGCGACCCTGGAAATCCTGGTGGACCCGGATCATCTCGTAGACCTCGGGCCGGACGTAGGGCCGCAGGATCTCGGCTGCGATCCGGGGATGTCCGGGCACCGAGATGGCCTTGCCCACATCGTGGAGGAGCGAGGCCACGACGACTTCATCGTCCGCACCGGCCCGTTCGGCCCGGGTGGCTGTCTGGAGGCAGTGGGTGAGCTGGTCCACCGAAAAACCGTCGACAATCTCGTTGAGTGACTCCAACATGGCGAGAATGCGCTCGGCGACCCGGGGTTGGTTCTGGAAGGTCTCGGCCCCGATCGTCGCCCACTGCTCCGCCGTGGACGTGTCCATGCTCACAAAGGAAGTACTCATCCCTCCATTGTCGCACCAAACTCCAACCCGCACCGAGATGGGGGAGTCCTCGCCTAACGGGCCATCTGCTCCAACACGTCGGCGGCGGCCACGAGACGGTCGTTGGCCAACACCGGCGACGATTCGGCGTCATCCACTGTGTCCGGGCAGCCGTTCAGCAGGTTCAACGCACCTTCGAGTCCCCGCAGAAGCTCGCGGAGTTCGGGCGGAGGTGGGAAGTACTCCTCCTCGAGCGCGGTGGCGGCCGTCTCGGTGCCCGAACGGGGATTCAGGCGGGCCACCACTTCGGCCACCAGCGCTTCGGGTGCCGACGCCCCGGCGGTCACCCCAACGGTGCCCTCGAGATCGTCGGGCAACTCGCTGGCGTCGTTGACCCGAAGGACCCGGGGACAGCCAAAGGAACGGGCCACCTGGGCCAGGGCGACCGTGTTGGACGAGTTGTCCGAGCCGATGACCACAATGGCGTCGCACTTCCCGGCCAGCGCCTTCAGGGCGGTCTGCCGGTTGGTGGTGGCAAAGCACAGGTCGCTCCGGTTGGGCATCCACAACTCCGGGAAGCGCTCCCGGGCCCGGTCGACGATCCCGGCCCACTCGTCGTGACTCAACGTGGTCTGGGCCAGGAGCGCCACCTGTGCTCCCTCCTCGGTTCCCTCGCCGGGCAGGGCGTCGAGATGATCGACGTCGTCGGCGTGTTCGAGGAGTCGAACCGCTTCGGGAGCGACCGCCATGGTGCCGACAGCCTCTTCGTGCCCGTGGTGGCCGACGTAGAGCACCGTGTAACCCTTGCGGGCCCGGACCTTCAGTTCGTGGTGCACCTTGGTGACCAACGGGCAGACGGCATCGACCACCACCCGGCGTTCTTCCCGGGCCTCGTCCACCACCTCGGGAGCCGAGCCGTGGGCCGAGAGCATGAGGGGCGCACCGGGGGGAACCTCGGCCACCGAGTCGACGAAGACCACCCCCTGGGCCCGGAACTGGTCGACCACGTGACGGTTGTGGACGATCTCGTGGTAGCAGTAGACCGGCGGTTCGAAGACGCGCACCATCCAGGCCAACGCCTTGATGGCCTTCTCGACCCCGGCGCAGAATCCCCGGGGCTGGGCCAACAGCACGCGTTCAACCGGCATGTCTGCAGGCTACCGGGAAAGACCGCCTGGGGAGCGGGCAGGTGAGGGGAGGACGCCGGGGAGAGAAGCGGTAACCTTGGGGCATGTCGGCGCCGCCCACGACGCCTCGTGCGACGTCAGCCCCCCGGGTCGTGGCGATCCATCCCGGCTCGCCGGCCGAACGGGCTGGACTGGCCGTTGGCGACCATCTGGAGTTCCTGAACGGTCGGGCGCCCCGGGACGTCATCGAGTACTCCATGCTGGTCGACGAGCCGGAGATCGACATCCAGGTACGACGGCCGGGCCGGGCGGATCTGATTCTGAAGGAAGTGGTCAAGGAAGCCGGTGAGCCACTCGGGGTCGAAGTGTCCTCGGCGGTCTTCGACCGGGTCCGGACCTGTGACAACCACTGCGAGTTCTGCTTCATCCACCAGTTGCCCAAGGGCATGCGACGCAGCCTTTCGATGAAGGACGACGACTACCGCCTCTCCTTCCTCTACGGAAACTTCACCACCCTCACCCGCTTCACCGAGATGGACCTCGAACGGGTGCTGACCGAGCGGCTCAGCCCGCTGTTCGTTTCGATCCACGCCACCGACCCCGACATCCGGGCCGAGATGCTTCGAAACCGCCGCGGGGCGACCAGTTTGCGCTGGCTGTCGGCCCTGCTGGCCGGCGGCATCGAGGTGCATGGCCAGATCGTGGTGTGTCCCGGAAAGAACGACGGTGCCGTCCTCGACGACACGCTCGCCGGCGTGCTGGACCGCTACCCGGAGCTTGCCACCGTGGCCTGCGTGCCCCTCGGCGTCAGCGAGTACTCGCACGAATCGGCCATGCGACCCCACACGACCGAAGAGGCAGCGGCGGTCTGTGACCAGGTGGCGTCGTGGCAGGAGACCTTTCTGGCCGCCCTCGGACGCCGCATGGTCTTCGCCGCCGACGAGTACTACCTGATGGCCGAACGGCCGTTTCCCGCCCAGGCCACCTACGAAGGGTTCCCCCAGCACGAGAACGGCCTTGGCATGGCCCGGGCGTTCGAAGCCGCCTTCGGCGGGGACGAACACGCCGCACTCGGCGTCCGGCCGGGCTTTTTCGCCGCGGTGGACGGCGCTCCGGCCACCGGATACCGGGCGCCCCGGTTGAAAGACGGCGGAGCAGGGGCGGATGCCGGGGGCGACGGTGCCCCCATCGCCATCCTGACCGGGGAGTACGGTGCACGGGTGCTCGCTCCGTTGGTCGACTCGCTGGACCGCCCAGACATCCGCATCATTCCGGTGACCAACCACTTCTTCGGTGGCAACATCGGCGTCGCCGGTCTGCTGACCGGCACCGACGTCGGCGCCGTGCTGGCCAACGAACCGGTTGGCCACCGCTACCTGCTGCCCGATGCCTGCCTGTCCCAGGGGCGTTTTCTCGACGACCTGACCCTGGACGACCTGCCCCGCCGGGTGGAGGTGGTGGCCACCGACGGCCGTTCACTGCGCCGGGCCCTCGAGGGTGACGGCTCCGGGCCACCCCAACGCATTCCCGTGACCCTTGGAGGTACCCGATGAGCCCCGCCCGCACCACCATGGTGCCCCGCACCTTGCCCCTCGTCGTCGTGGCCGGCCGACCCAACGTCGGCAAATCGACCCTCGTCAACCGAATCGTGGGGCGTCGGGAGGCCGTGGTCGAAGAGCGCCCTGGGGTCACCCGGGACCGCAAGGAACTCGAAGCAGATTGGTGTGGCCGTCACTTCACGATTGTCGACACCGGAGGTTGGCTGGCCACGGCCGACCCGCTCGATGCCCAGGTCTCGAAGCAGTCGGAAAAGGCCATCGCCGAGGCGTCGGTGGTGCTCTTCGTGGTCGACGTCACCGTGGGCCTGATCGACGAGGACCTCGAGGTGGCCCGGATCCTCAAGCGGGCCGGTTGTCCGGTCCTGGTCGTGGTGAACAAGGTCGACTCCTCCCAACGGGAAGCTGACGCCTGGGACGCCATGGCCCTCGGCCTCGGCGAACCGTGGGCCGTGAGTGCGCTTCATGGCCGGGGGACGGGCGACCTGCTGGACGAGGTCATCTCCCTGCTGCCGGCCACGGAAGGGGAGACGGAATCCACTGCCACCCCCCGTCGGCCCGACGATGCCGAGATCATCGACGAAGTCGTCGACCTCACCGCCCCTCTGGTCGATCCGGCCACCGGTCACACCGTGCCCCGGGTCGCCCTGGTCGGCCGACCCAACGTCGGGAAGTCCACCCTGTTCAACCGGCTGGTGGGCGACGAGCGTTCCGTCACCCACGACGCTCCCGGCACCACCCGGGACGCCGTCGACACCGTGGTCGAGACCCCGGAAGGAACCGTCTGTTTCATCGACACGGCCGGTATGCGCCGCAAGTCCCGGACCGAGCGGGGAACGGAGTACTTTTCGGTCCTGCGGGCGCTTGACGCCCTGGACCGGGCCGACATCGCCTTGCTGGTCATCGACGCCACCGCCGGGGTGACCCACCAGGACCAGCGCCTGGCCGAGCGCATCGGAGCGTCCGGCTGTCCGGTTGTCGTGGTGATGAACAAGTGGGAGCTGATCGACACCGAGGACCGACCCGAGATCCTGCTCGACGTGGGGGACCGGTTGGCCTTCCTCGGGGATGCCCCGGTGCTCAAGATCAGTGCCCTGTCGGGCCTCGGCGTGCACCACATCCTTCCGGCCATCTCCGCCGCCGAAGAGGCCTACCACTCGCGGATTCCCACCGGTGAGCTCAACCGGGCCATCAAGTCGATCCAGGTGGCCCACCCCCCGGTCGGCGCCCGCATCCAGTACGCCGTCCAGGGTGCGAACGATCCGCCCACGTTCACCCTCTTCACCAACGGCCGGCTCCAGCCGACCTATCTCCGCTACGTCGAGCGGGGTCTGCGCGAACGGTTCGAACTGGGCCCGACGCCCATCAAGATCCGGGTTCGGGCCAAAGGTGCCCATGGCAGCGGAGGACGCAAGCGTTGAACGGCCCAGTGCGTCCGGAAACAGAACGGTTCCATGGCGTGGTGTGACCGGTGCGACCTCCGCCTGGAAGAGGACGAAGTTTCCGACGAGGGTGCCTGTATCTACTGTGGCGAAGAACCGGTCGAACATCGCTCCTCGGCGTGGTACGTGAAGGTTCTCGTGGTGATCACCGTGATCTATCTGGGCTACCGGACCTACCAGGGAGTGACCTGGCTGGTGCACCACGTCTGAACAACGACCCGGACCCGGCTGTCGGCTCCACGCCATCGGCGTCAGGGCGACCGGTCGGTCGGCCAGTGGCCACGAGGTGCGATCTTTGCCAGACTGTGGGTCTCGTCGCCTGACGGGGCGGGACGCCGGTTGCCCTGGGGAGGGGTGGGCGTCTCGAAACTGCGGCAGGCCACGCCGGCGGAAGAGGGGTAACCATGAAGGTTTCATCACGTTGGACCATGCTGGCGGCAACGGTCGCCATGGGGGCAGGACTACTCGGCGTGGCGGCGACACCGGGCGTCAGCGGCGCCCTCCGGCCGGCCCATGCCGTTGCCGAGAAGTCGGCTCCGGGGCCTTCCAACTACTACCTGTCCCTGGGTGACTCGTACTCGCAGGGATACGAGACCTCGACGTGGAGTGGCGGTCCCGGCTACACCGATGCCGTGGCCCGCAAGGACTTCCTCAACCTGGTCAACTTCGGCTGCGGGGGAGCGACGACGACCTCGATCCTCAACACCATCGGCTGCCCGGGTAGCCAGGAGCCAACCTACGGCGTGGCGTATCCGACGACCACCCAGGCCACGGCGGCATTGAACTTCATTGCCGATCCCACCCACCACGCCAGGGTGAACCTCATCACCATCTCGATCAGTGGCAACGACGTGACCTCCTGTGCCAGGAACTCCAGCCCGGTCACCTGCGTGCTGGCCGCCAACTCGACGATCTCCACCAACGTCTCCACCTTGGTGACCGAGTTGCGGGCGGCTCTCGTCGCCAACGGTGACTCTTCAGCCAGGATCGTCGGTCTGACCTATCCGGACGTCCTCCTGGGCAACGACGTTGCTCCGGCCGGGCATACGACCCCGGGGCTGGCCGAGTTGTCGGTGGTGGCCTTCGACGACATCATCAACCCGACCCTGCGCGGCATCTATACGGGGGTGACCAACGGCTCGTTCGTGAACGTCACCGATGCGCCTTACTACGCCCACAACCTCCAGGCGCCGACGGGTGCGGACTCCAACACCTGGGACAGCACCACGAGTTCGTTCACGGGACAAACGATCCGGTTCCTGCCCTACGGCACCGCCGTTCCGATGAACGTGGCCGAGGTGTGCTCCATCACCTGGTATTGCAACGCCACCACGTTCGGCGACATCCACCCCAACAACAAGGGGTACCACTTCATCGCCGGCCTGATCGAGTCGGACCTCGGTCTCTCGTAGCTCCGGACCCGGTTCGGGTTTCCACCGACAACGCTCCCGACCAGCGGTCGGGAGCGTTGTCGCGTCCCGGTGCGGGCGAGAGGGAACCATTCCGGCCGGTCTGCTCTGTCATGTACGATGATGGCGGATCGTTGGCCATTGGTGGCTGACGCTCCCGGAACGATTCCGCTCTACCCCTCGTCCGGACCTTGGTGATCTCCCCATGAACACCACCCACAGGGTCCGGGGCCCGACGGATGGTGCAGGATCGGCACCGGTGACGGGCTGTGGCGCAGCTTGGTTAGCGCGCTTGACTGGGGGTCAAGAGGTCGGGAGTTCGAATCTCCCCAGCCCGACCAGAACCGACAGATGACAGGCAGACTGGTCGGACCTCAGTGGTTCCGGCAGGAAGGACCCGAGAGATGATGATCTGGATCCTGATGGCCGTCGTGCTCGTCGCCATCGTGGCCGGGGGCTTCGTGACCCGAGGTCGACGGAACAACCTGCAGAAGGCCGAGCAGGAACGCAACCGTCCCCACGAGACCAGCCACCATGGCAAGCAGGCCCACAACCACCGGGGCCGGGGGAGTCACTAGCCCCCCGGCGTCTCAGGTAGGCCGGAGGCTGAGGAGTTCCTGCACGTTTCCGTAGAGGATCTTCCTCCGGTCGTCAGCCGAGAAGTTCTTCAGTTCGCGCACGTAGGCCACCGGATCCGGCAGGGCTTCGATGTGCGGCCAGTCCGACCCGAACACCACCCGATCAGGGCCCATACACTCGGCCACCTCGTCCACGTCATCTTCCCAGAACGGATTGATCCAGACATGGTGGCGCAGGACGTCGACCGGATCGTCCTTCCAGTAGCCAGGCATCTTGTTGGCCGTGGAACGGAGTTTCTTCAGCAGATCGGGGAGGAACTGGGCGCCGTTCTCCACCGAGGCCACCCGGAGGTTGGGGAACCGGTCGAAGAGACCTTCGAAGATGATCGACAGCAGGTAGTCCCGGATGGCCTGCTCGATGGCGAACGACTTGATGGACGGCTTCCAGCCCCCGGAGAAGGTGGCGGCGAATCCGTCGGTGGCGTAGCCGTTGGAAGAGATTCCACTGTCGCCGGCGTGGACCACGACGGTGATCCCGGCATCGTTGGCCAACGACCAGAAGCCGTCAAAGGCAGGGTCGAAGGGGTTCTTGCGGCCTTCGGTGGTCACCGGCGCCGCCGGGCGCATCACCACCATCCGCGCTCCTTGCTCCAGCGCCCAGGTCAGCTCGTCACGGGCCCAAAGGGGATCGGCCAGCGTGATGTAGGGCGCGGCGTAGATCCGGTCGTCGACGTTGAAGCCCCAGTCCTCAACCAGCCATCGGTTGAACGCCCGGAACAGGTGACCGACCGCCTCGGGGTCGTGACTCAGGGGTTCCTCATAGATCATGCCGAGGGTGGGAAAGAGCAGACAGCCGGCCAGGCCGAGTTCGTCGAGGGTGGCCAGACGGGCTGTCGGGTCCCGGTAGGCCGGTCGGATCGGCTCCCGGGCCGAGAGCATCTCGAGCGGATTCCGTCCATCGGGGTTGCCCCGGAAGAAGTCGTACATGGCCCCCGGCATGGCGATCGGATCAAAAGTCGGATTCGTCACGGCCCGGGACACCCGGCCTCCAAGCACGTGGTAGCGACGGCCGTTGATCTCACACCACTGGGCCACCCGGGGACCGAGCGCCGGATCGAGATGACGCGTAAAGGCGTCCTCGGCCTCGTAGAAGTGGTTGTCACCGTCGAAAACCGGGTGGTCCAGTTCGAATCCGTCCATGGCATTCCCCCTTGGTTGCTACGACCACATTAGGCGCATCGTCTCTCGGCCCTGCCGGGCCGCCGGCGACTGGCGGGCCGTTGACAGGTGGTTCGGGGATCGGGAGATGACGTCCCGGGCCGAAGATCCAGCGGCCGGTAACCTGCCGGAATGGCTATCTACGCACTCGGCGACCAGGTCCCGTCCATCCACCCGGAAGCGTTCGTCCATCCGGACGCCACCGTGATCGGCAGCGTCACCATCGGCTCCGAATCCACCATCTGGGCCTCAACCGTCCTACGGGGAGATTTCGGCACCATCACCATCGGGGAACGGTCGTCGATCCAGGACGGGACGGTGATCCATGCCGGTCCCGGCTTTCCCACCATCGTCGGAAATGGCTGCGTCGTCGGCCATCTGGCCCATCTCGAAGGTTGCACGCTGGAAGACGATTCGCTGGTCGGTTCCGGTTCGATCGTTCTGCACCACGCCGTCATCGGCACGGGAGCCTTGGTCGGAGCCAACGCAGTGGTGCCCAACCGGATGGTCGTACCGGCCGGCGCCATGGCGCTCGGCATCCCGGCCAAGGTGCGTGAAGGCGGCGCCAACCTCGAGATGATCCGGTTGTCGGCCAACGAGTACGTCGGGAACGGCCACCGCTACCGTCGGGAGTTGCGCCGCATCGACTGATGCCGGTTCGAGATCGGGAGATGAAGTTCCCTCCAGATGGCGCGTCAGCGGCTATGCACCGCCTGGCCGGCCGGATTCACCACCAGCCAGAGGCCCCCGGCGTTGGTCAACTCCTGACCGGTGGCCTTGCCCGGTGCGTTGTCCGGCGGCCAGAAGTAGAGCGGCCAGCCGTTGTAGGTGATCTGACGGGTTCCGTCCGTGCGGAGGGAGACTCCGAGGAGATGCGGATTGATGCCGGGGCCGGCTCGGGGCGCCGACACTCCCGACGGCAGGAGATCTGGTGGCCACTGGATGGCACAGATGCCGTAACACCGGGAGGGTTGCCCTTGATGGTCCGTAACGAAGAGATAGAGGGTGATGCCTTCGCCGTCCACGAGCACCGGGCCCAATCCCGAGAGGTTGGCCGCCTTCACTTCGTAGGTCGGCCCGTGCTGCAACACCGGTATCGATCCGGTGAAGGGTGAGTTGACCGCCGTCGACGACGAGCCACAGGCCGCCAGGCCCAAGGTGGCCATGATGGCCAGAGTGACCACGCCGGTCCGCCGCACGTTGGTGCGAATGACACGTTGGGTCATGTCCCGCCCGACTGAGAGCGCTTCGGTGCGGGGCATACGTCGGAGGTCCGCCATTACGACCGACGTTTCAGGTCGAGGAAATACCGAAGGGGAGGCGAGGGGTAACTGCCGGTGCCCGGTCGCCACCCGGCCTCCAGTTTCTGGTCGGCCACCGATCCCTCGGCCCAGATGTGACAGGAGTCCCGGGCCCACGGGCTTCCGTTGCCACCCGAGGAGAGCAGGTCTGGCAGTTCGCCCCGACTGACCGCCCGGGCCCGGGCCGAGGTGACCGCCTGGATCACCACCGGACCAAGCGACCGGGCCAGCTGTTCCAAATGGGTGCAACCCCGGGGACCACCGAACATCTCCTGGACCCGGCGGGTATAGCCCCGCATCACCGTCAAGCCCACCAGACCGGCAAAGGCAGCTTCGATGGACGGACACTCGGTATGGGGAAAGGTGTGCATGGTGGCCGTCGCTTCGGAGATGGTGAAGTCGTCCATGGTCACACTGACCGCCAACTCGAGGTCGTGGACGGTTCTCACCCTCACGCCAACAGCATCGGAACCATCCGGGACCGGGACATCGACGCCCGGAGCCCACGGTCGGACATCGGTCAACCGGCCGACCACCCGGAGGCTGTCTCGACGCTCGTAGGCCCGAAACACCATGGTTCGCTCGTGCAACGGGATCTCGAACTCGTCCAATCCGGCCTCGGAGGTCATCCCTTGATCATTACCGCCGACCCGCCACAAACCAAATCACCGAACGACCCGGACCGAATGGAGCGCCAGGGGAGTTCGGCCCCCACATTCCCGGGGTGTTCCCGAGGCCCACGCCCGTCATCGTTGACCCACCCGGGATGAAGAACGGGAGGGGAGCCACCACCGCCTCGAGGGGTGTCGCCACAAGTACATGGCCGTAGTTACGCCACTGTGATACCGTGGTCATCCGCTCAACCGCAGCATGAGGTTGAGGCTGAATCTCATCGTGAGATGGAGGTTGACACGCCATGAACAGAAGCGTTGCTGCACCGGCCGGTTTTGGTGGTCAACAGGTCTGCAAACTGGTTGGCATCACCTACCGGCAACTCGACTACTGGGCGAGGACCGGTCTGCTGACGCCGTCGGTCGCCGAGGCCGAAGGCAGCGGGTCAAAGCGCCTCTACTCCTACGGTGACGTACTGGAGCTGAAGGTGATCAAGAGTCTGCTCGATGCCGGACTCAAGTTGCCCCAGGCCCGTCAGGCCATCGAATGCCTGCGCGGTGATCTCGGCGGAGATCTGGCTTCGGCCCAGATTGTCCTTGCCGGCAACCGCTCGGTTCTCGCCCGCTCGGGGGGCGAGATGTTCGACCTCCTCTCCGGCGGCCAGGGTGTGTTCAACGTCCTGCCTCTGTCGGGCGTCCTGACCGAACTGAACGCCGACATCGTGGCGATCGGTGCCCAGGACGTGGTGGCGGGCGGATCGGCATCGCCGGAGGCGGCGGTCGGCATCGAAACTGCCGTCTAGGTTTTCCGTTTCGTTCCGGCCGGGAGAAGCTCCCGTGGCTGTTTCGGTCATCGGTTCAGCGACAGTTGCCAGGACAGGCCACCACCGTTCGAAGAGTGCCATCGGGGGACGGTCCAATGTCCCTTGATCCTTCACCGGTAGTCTCGCCGGGGTGAGTACCTTGCGTCAGTCGCCACTGCACGACCAACACGTGTCCGAAGGAGCCAAACTCACCGAGTTTGGTGGTTGGGAGATGCCCCTTGCCTATCCGGAAGGGACCCTCGCCGAGCATCGGGCCTGTCGGACCGGCGCGGTCATGTTCGATGTCAGCCACCTCGGCACGGTCCGGGTCGCCGGGAGCGATGCGTTCGAGCGTCTGCAGCAGACCCTTTCGAACGACCTGGGTCGGATCACACCGGGGCGGGCCCAGTACACCCACTTGCTCAATGCCGACGGGGGAGTGGAGGACGACATCATCGTCTGGTGGCTTGACGACACGACCTTTGACGTCATGCCGAACGCCTCCAACACGACCCGGGTGGTCGAAGCACTTCGGGGACCCGACGTGACCGCCGAACGGGCGGTACTCGCCATCCAGGGCCCGACGGCCCTGACCATGGTCGCACAGGTCATACCGGAACTTGCCGGGCTGGGCCGCTTCCAGGTGCGTCCGTTCAACTGGAACGGCGTTGCGGCCTGGGCGGCGGGAACCGGCTACACCGGAGAGTCCGGAGTGGAACTGGCCATCCCCTCCCAGCAGGCCGGACGGGTCTGGGTCGCCCTTCGAGAGGCCGGACTTCCTCCGGCGGGTCTCGGGGCCCGGGATACGTTGCGACTGGAAGCCGGTCTTCCCCTGCACGGCCACGAGCTGGGTCCCGGGATTACGCCACTCGAGGCCGGACTCGGCTGGGTGGTCGGTTGGGACAAGGAGGCCTTCATCGGCCGGGAAGCGCTGGTTCGTGAACGCAGCGCCGGGAGTCGTCGTCGGCTGGCCGGTTTTGCGGTCGATGGCCGGCAGCCACCCCGGGAAGGAGCAGAAATCCTCCACCGGGCCACTCCCGTGGGCATGGTCACCAGCGGGAACTTCTCGCCGATGTTGGAGCATGGGATTGCGATGGGCTTCGTGGAGGTTGAACCGGGCGGCGAGGGAACCAGCGACGGGTCGGACGGTGACGGGGACTGGGCGCTCGGGCAGCGGGGACGGATCCTTTCGGCCCGACCGGCGGCCCGACCGTTTGTCACGCCCGGGCAGTTCGCCGGTCATTCCTTCTAGGCCCACTTCGGGGTAGGATGGAGCGACAACTGAATAGTGAAATCGCCGTGTATTTCGAGCGGAAGAGTTCCTGGAGCACCTGCGCCAGGACGCCGAAGGAGCAACACTCCCCGGAATCTCTCAGGCCCAGTACCGTTCGAATGAGGCGACTCTGAAAAGCAGTGGTTCCGCCACTCGCCCAAGGGGAAAGCCGCTTGCGGTGAAGCTCTCAGGCCCATGACAGAGGGGGAGGCATCCGAAGGTCCCTGACAAGGGACCCCAAAAGGAGGCCTCCACATGGCAATCATCGACCTGCAACCAAGCGACGGGATTCCCGACGATCTGGAAGACGTCTCCGTCGGAAACTTCGCGTCCCGACACATCGGCACCACCACCGACGAACAGGAACGCATGCTCGATCGGATCGGCTGTGCCAGCCTCTCCGAACTCGTGGAACAGGCCGTTCCGGCCGCCGTCCGCCAGACGTTACGTACCCATCTGCCGTCCGCCAGTGAGTCCGAAGTGGCGACCGATCTTCAAACGCTGGCTGCCCTGAACCGACCCGGGGAAGCGATGATCGGCCTTGGATACCACCCGACACTCACGCCGGCGGTCATCCGACGCAACCTGCTGGAGAATCCGGCCTGGTACACGGCCTATACGCCCTACCAGCCGGAGATCAGCCAGGGTCGACTCGAGGCCCTGTTGAACTTCCAGACCATGGTGGCCGACCTTACCGGCCTCCCGATCGCCAACGCCTCGCTGCTCGACGAACCCACGGCCGTTGCCGAGGCCGTCACGGTGATGCGCCGGTCGGTCAAGGGGGAGGGGGGAGCGGTGGTCCTCGATGCCGACTGCCTGCCCCAGACCCTGGCCGTCGTCACCACCCGGTGCCAGGCCGCCGGTATCGACGTGGTCGTGGCCGATCTGCATGACGGGCTGCCCGACGGGGAGGTGTTCGGCATCGTTCTCCAGGAGCCGGGGACCTCGGGTCGCCTTCGAGACCGTTCAGCCGTGGTCGAAGCCGCACATGCCAGAGGAGCGATGGTCACCGTGGCGACCGATCTGCTGTCGTTGACGCTCGTCACACCGCCGGGCGAGTGGGGCGCCGACGTCGTTGTCGGGTCGTCCCAGCGGTTCGGCGTACCGATGGCCTACGGCGGACCCCATGCCGCGTTCATGGCGGTGCGGCAGGGACTCGAGCGGACCCTGCCGGGCCGCCTGGTCGGCGTTTCGGTCGATCATGCCGGGCGCCCGGCCTACCGCCTCGCCCTCCAAACCCGCGAACAGCACATCAGGCGCGACAAGGCAACGTCGAACATCTGCACCGCCCAGGTGTTGCTGGCCATCGCCGCCTCGATGTACGCCGTCTACCACGGCCCGGAAGGCCTCACCGCCATCGCCCGCCGTATCCACGATCACACCCGGGACCTGGCCGTCGGCCTGACCCAGGCCGGGATCGAGGTTGTCCATGACGGATTCTTCGACACCATCGTGGTCCGCGTGCCCGGGGTGGCCGACACGATCGTGGCCGAGGCCGCTCGGGAGGAACTGTGGCTGCGCCCGATCGACGATGACCACGTCGGTGTCACCTGTTCGGAGCTGACCACGTCCACCACGCTGCTGCGACTGGTGGAACTGTTCGTATCCTCGGTGACGGCCAGCCCGGACACCGCGACGTCCCGGGCGTTCGGCATCCCGGCCGAACTTCACCGGACCAGCAGTTTCCTGTCCCATCCGGTCTTCCATCGTCACCGGACCGAAACCGCCATGCTGCGGTACCTGCGGTCCCTGGCCGACCGGGATGTGGCCCTCGACCGGGGGATGATCCCGCTTGGTTCGTGCACGATGAAGTTGAACGGCACGACCGAGATGGAGGCCATCAGCCTTCCCGGCTTCGCCAACCTCCATCCCTTTGCCCCGGCCGAGGCCGCACTCGGCTACCACAAGTTGATCGACGAACTCGAGGGGTGGTTGGCCACGCTGACCGGCTATCACCGGGTATCGATCCAGCCGAACGCGGGCAGCCAGGGCGAACTGGCCGGCCTCCTGGCCATCCGGGCCTACCACCTCTCCCGGGGCGAGGCCGACCGGGACATCTGCCTGATTCCGGCCAGTGCCCACGGAACCAACGCCGCTTCCTCCGTCATGGCCGGTCTTCGGGTGGTGGTCGTGGCATCCCGACCCGACGGCACGGTCGACCTCGACGATCTGGAAGCCAAGTGCAGGGAACACCAGGAGGACCTGGCGGCTGTGATGGTGACGTACCCGTCAACCCACGGTGTCTACGAAGAAGGCATCACCGAGATCTGCCGCCTCGTGCACGCCGCCGGGGGACAGGTCTACATCGACGGCGCCAACATGAACGCCCTGGTGGGACTGGCCGAACCGGGGGAGTTCGGCGGCGACGTCTCGCATCTCAACCTGCACAAGACGTTCTGCATTCCCCATGGTGGAGGCGGACCGGGAGTGGGCCCGGTGGCCGTTGCCGAGCACCTGGCGCCCTTCCTTCCGTCGCACCCCCTCCATCCCGATCCGGCCCGTCGTCAGGGGATCGGACCCATCAGCGGTGCGCCGTTCGGCAGCGCCGGCATCCTGCCGATCTCCTGGGCCTACATCCGCCTCATGGGGTCGGAATCCCTGAAGGCGGCCACGGAGGCCGCCGTGCTGGCCGCCAACTACGTGGCGGCCCGGTTGGGCGATGCGTTCCCGGTGCTGTACGCCGGTGACTCGGGCCGGGTGGCCCATGAGTGCATTCTCGACGTGCGGCCGCTCACCGAACTGGCTGGTGTCACCGTCGACGATGTCGCCAAACGGCTTATCGACTACGGCTTCCACGCTCCCACGATGAGCTTTCCGGTGGCCGGAACCCTGATGGTGGAGCCGACGGAGTCCGAAGATCTCCGGGAGATCGACCGGTTCTGCGACGCCATGCTCGCCATCCGGGCCGAAATCGACGAGGTCATCGCCGGTTCGATGGACGTCGAGACGAGTGCGTTGCGCAACGCCCCCCACACGGCATCCGATCTGGTGGAGGAGTGGAACCGCCCCTACGACCGTTCGAGCGCGGTGTTTCCGGCCGAAAACACGGCCGACAAGTACTGGCCACCGGTCGGTCGCATCAACCAGTCCCACGGGGACCGGAATCTGGTCTGTTCCTGCCCTCCCATCGAGGAACTCGCCGAGCGGTAGCATTCCGGCTGTGATCAGCTCCACCAACCTGCCGTGGTGGGCACTCCCGCTGGCGATCGCCATCGGAGCCCTTGCCTACTGGCGTGCCGTCGAGTTCCGGCGGGTCCACGGTGTCACCCCCTGGCGATGGTCGCCGTGGCTTTGGGCGTTCATCGGATTTCTCTCACTGCTCCTGTGGGTCGTGCTTTACGTGGTTGCCATCACCCAGACCCGCAAGAACCTCGAAAACGGTCGATACCAACCCGGTGGCCGGATGGCTCCTCCCGGCGGCGAACCGGCTTCGCAGTTCCCTGCGTACCCGCAAAGCGCCATGGGAGAGCAGGTCAGATCAGCCCCGATGGCCAGTCCGGCCCCGTCCGCGGTGGCCGTGCCACCGAGCTGGCATCCCGACCCGAGTGGCCGGTTCGACTACCGCTACTGGGACGGATCCGACTGGACCGAACATGTCAGCTCCAACGGCGTCGCCGACATCGATCCGCCCCCGCACTGAAACTCTCGCCCAAATACGGCCCGAGAGCGTTCGGTCGGTTCAGTCGAGCAGGTCGGGCTGTTCGCCGACGATGCGCTCGAAAAGCGGCTGGAAACTGAACCACCCCGCCAGGTGGGAACCCACCTGGCCGGCCGTCAGCCGGGCCATCTCCGGATCGATCTTGACCGGCGTGCCGGCCGCCTCGGCCAGCAACTGGGCCTGGCACGAACGCTCCATGGTGATGAACCACCAGGCTGCTTCGTCCACGCTTTCCCCAACCGTGAGCAGCCCGTGGTTGCGCAGGATGGCCGCCTTGTTGTCACCCAGGGCATGGGCGATCCGCTTGCCCTCCTCGAGATCGAGCACCACGCCGGTGTAGTCGTCGAACAGCGCATGGTCTTCAAAGAACGCACAGACGTCCTGGGTGATCGGATCCAGGGTCCGGCCGAGGGAGGACCAGGACTTGCCGTAGATGGAGTGGGCATGGGCGGCGGCGACCACGTCGGGCCGCGCCGCATGAATCTGGGAGTGGATGGCAAACGCTGCCCCGTTGACCGGTCGGTCGCCTTCGACGATCTCTCCCTCGTGATTCACCAACAACAGGTCGGACACCTTGATGTGGCCAAAGTGCATGCCGAACGGATTGACCCAGAAATGGTCGGTGCGCTCCGGATCCCGGGCCGTGATGTGCCCGGCCACACCTTCGTCGAAGCCGAACTTCGAGAACAGACGGAACGCAGCAGCCAGACGCTGCTTGCGATGGAGACGCTCTTCCTCGGGGGAGTCGAACGTAAATGTCGGCGGCAAGGCAACGATCTCCGGCATGGGAACCTCCAATGGTCTCTGGTCCGCCGTTCATGGCTGGCCTGGGTCGATTCTACGACGTTCAGGCTCGCCGGGAGGGCTTGGACGACCTGCAGGCGAATGCCGACCCGCCAACGGGTGTCACAGAATACGAGGAGGGGAGGGACGAACCCAGCTTGTGGCGCCGGCACTCGCCACGCCGTCAGGCGCTGAGGTCACTCCGCATCGGTGCCTGCCCTCGACCCCGGCCAACCGGCCGGCGTCAGGTTTCTACCGGTCTCAGAAGAGGGGAAGGGTGGTTCCCGTTGGTTCGTTATCTAACCTGACATAATATACATTATCGGCGTTTTTCCCATCTCCCGGAGAGTGGCTCGATTCCCGCCCCAGGCCAACACATGCCGCCGCCAACAGTCGACTCCCGCCATCTGTTTTAGGTCAAACGAATGTGTGCCGATCCACAAGGTCGTTTCACCGTTGGTGCCTTGACGGTTTGTTCATGTCAGAATCGGCCCGGCGCACACCGCCTCAAGGCTCCGGCCGATTCCCGTACCTCGGTGAGCCCTGGTGCCGCCACTTCGACGCCAGGCCCCTCTCGCACTCCGATCGCCCGCACCTGGCACCCTTGCTTTATTACGTCACTGTGATGTTATTGACCAACGTTCGGGCTGTTCCCGGTGCACGGACGAGAGGTTTTCCGCCCCAGTGGTCGCCATCCTGCCGACGTCGGCGACATCGGGTTCGCACCCACACCGGCGCCCGTCATCTTCGCTACCGTTGGCTAATGACACCGACACCGATCGAGACTGCCGTCGAGCGTTGGCACCTGCACCTCCGGGGCGCACTTCCCGGAGGCTTGGGCGCCTTGCTCCACGACGACGTCATCTTCTACTCCCCGGTCGTCTTCACGCCCCAACGGGGCAAGGCCGTCACCCGGAAGTACCTCGAGGCTGCCTCGGTCGCCCTGCCCGGTGATCACCCGAAGGATGCTTCCGGCACCACCGGGTCGCCCCGCTTCCGCTACACGAAACAACTGCTTGACGGTGACCATGCCGTTCTCGAGTTCGAGACGACGATCGACGGAAAGTACGTGAACGGCGTCGACATGATCACCGTGGACGCCGCCGGTCTGATCACCGAGTTCCGCGTCATGATCCGTCCCCTCCAGGCCGTCAATGCGGTCCATCAGCAGATGGCCCGCCAACTGGAGGCCATGGGGTCGGTCACCGCTCCAGTGGCTCCATCTGCATCCTGAACCTCACTCCCGAAGCGGCTCGACCACGAGGCCGACCAGTCCCTCGGCAGCGCCGAGGAGATGCTCCAGCGCCTCCTGGTAGGCCGCCGGACGTCGATCGGTCACAAGGTCGGATCGCACATCTTCGACCGCCGCCTCGAGTTGGTAGAGCCGGTCGTGGAGATCCTGCAGGGCTCCCACGCCGACGATGCACTGATCTTCCGGCAGGTGGAACGACCCGGCCCGCTTCCTCGCCTCGTAGGACCGTTGTCGATGCGACGGACAACAGAACAGCCGGGGCCGACCCGGCCCGACCCGCTGCTCGACGGGTCGGCGGCACCAAAGGCAGCGCAGCGGTTCTTCTGTGGCCACGGTGACGATGGTAGGAAGCAACGTCGCAACGCCGGTGGATGCCCGAAACCGACGAGGGACCCCGGCGGGTAACGTGGACGGCGTGGGTGTTGACGATCCCTTCGATGATGCGGACTTCGAGAGTCTCTACGAGGGAGAGGTCTTTTTTCGGACCTGTTCCAAGTGCGGCACGCGGACCTCTCCCCGCTGGTCCGAATCCCAGTGTCTGGAGGAGGCCCGCCGCTACGGCTGGCGACGGGTGCCAGCCTCGGACCGGCCCGGTGCGGCGAGAATCGACCTTTGCGGGTCGTGTGTCCGCGACGCCGGCCTGGAGCACCCCCAGGCCCGTTGGGGCTGGTAGGGCGGGCCAGGCGTCTGCCCTTCTCCCCTGCCCGTGACGTCGGTCAGGAGCCAGCCAGATAGGTGACCGGTGGCGCCGGCCTCCCGGCCTCGTCGAACCCTCGCCGTTCCTTCGGCACCTCGGGCGATCCAATGTTGATCCAGCCCAACAGGCGTTCGGGACCCGCCAGGGCGAAACACTCCCGCACCGGTGGTGCATCGAGCACCTTGGCACTCTTCCAGATGGCGCCGAGACCCAGGGCGGTCGCGGCCAACACGATGGCGTACCCGGTACAGGCGGCCGACGCTTCCTGCTCCCAGACTTCGATGTTCGATTCCGGTTCAGGCGAGGAGACCACCATGACCGAACACGGGGCGGCCTCGGTCTTGCCCCGCATCTTGGCCACCACGCTTTCGGGCAACTCCGGACCCTTGGTCAACCGGAGGCCGGATTCCATGGCGTCCGCCCACTCCGCTTTGGCCCGGGATCCTTCGATGACCACGAACCGCCACGGCCGGAGGGCCCCGTGATCCGGAACCCGGGTGGCCACCTTCAGGATCGTTGCCAACTGCTCCCCCGTCGGCGGGACGCCGTCACGGGCCGGTTCGGCCCGCCGGGCCAACAGGTGCTCGATCAACGGTGCCATTGAGGGGTCTTCGGACATCGCTTCAGTATGGCCGAGACCCACCACCGCTCGAAGCGGCGCCCGTCGAAGCCCAAGTCAGCCGGCTCTTGCCCCCTGGTACTGCGAGGCCGAACCCAACGTGGCGGTGACCGACGACTGGGCCTGTCCTCGGTAGAAGTCGACCTTCACCTGGGTACCCGGCTTCAGGCGCTGGATGGCCGTGGCGAGGGCGTCGGCGCTCTTGACGGCCGTTCCGTTGAAGGCGGTGATCACGTCACCCTCCTCCAGACCGGCCGTCGAGGCCGGGGTGCCGGGAACAACCTGGAGGACCACCGCTCCCTGGGAGGGAACGAAGTTGTACTCCTGCTGGAGCTGGGGCGTCAGCGTCTCGAGCTGGATGCCGAGGAAGCCAGGACCATGCAGGGCCGGATTGGGCGCATTCCCCGACCGGAGAGCCGGGAGAAGGCTCACCACCTTGTTGGCCGGAATGGCGAACCCGATGTTCTGGGCCTGCCCGGTTCCCGAATCGTTGGACGCCACCGCCGTGTTCATGCCAATCACCCGGCCCGACGAGTCGACCAACGGCCCGCCGGAGTTGCCCGGATTGATCGCGGCGTCGGTCTGGAACATGTTGGTCAAGGTCTCCGTGGCATTTCCCGAGCTGTCGGCGGCCTGGACGGTGCGACCTTTGGCCGAGATGATCCCCGAAGTCACCGTGGGTGTCCCGGCCGACAGGCCCAGGGCGTTCCCGATGGCCACCACGGCGTCACCGACCTGCACGTTGTCCGAGTTTCCGTAGGTCACGGTGGGCAGATTGGACGCGTTGTCGATCTGCAGCAGGGCGACGTCATCGATCGGATCGGTGTCGATCAGGTGGGCGGGCAGAGCCTTCAGGCTCCCGTACAGCGTGACCGTGATCTTCGTGGCTCCCGAGATGACGTGGTTGTTCGTCACCACTTCTCCCTTCGAGGTCACGATCACGCCCGTTCCCTCGTCGGTCTGGGTCCCGCCTCCGCTGTTTCCGAAGAAGCCCTGGGTCACCGGAACCGGCGAGGTGGCCGTGATCGACACCACCGACGGCAGTACCCGGTCGATCACGCTCTCGACGTTGGTCACGCCGTTGAGAAGCGCCGGGCCGGCCGAGATCTGTCGGATGGTGGCGGCGCTTCCCGAGGAACTGTTGGAGGCGGCGACGATGCCACCACCAACGAGTGCGCCGATCAACGCAGCCGCCAACGACACCACGGCAACCTTCCAACCCGCGCCGTTCCCGGCCGACTCCTTGACCAGGGGGACCGGAGCCCCACCTGCCGGGGCCTGAACCGGCCAGACCGGTGGCATCGGAGGCGGCGGAACACTCGGCGCCTGGGGCAGTTGGTTGGTGACAGCGGGCGCATACGGGGCGCCCGCAGGAATCGCACCGGGGTTCGGAGGAGGAACCGATCCGCCCCACTGGGGAGGCAGGTAGGCCGGAGGTTGGCTGGGCGGAACGGGATCGGTCACCGATCCAGACGGTGCCCCGACCGCATCGGTGGCGGAAGAAACCGGGACATCCTGGAGTTCGTCACCGGACGGCGTCGACGCCTCCTCCGACTGGTTCGGGTTCACTTCTTCTTCGTTCATGATGACTCCTGGTCAACAACCCGGGTGGGTCAACTCGTTGCTGAAACCCATCAAAAACCGGTACCCGCCACTTGGCGGTCGGGTTCCTGACACTGTTCATGATACGGACGCCACTGGCGGGAATACCTGTCGAACCGGGGGTTCTTACCCACTTCTTACCCTCGATTCAGGCCGGTTGACCGCCTTGTCCCGGAGGCTTCGCCGAGGACGGGGGCACGGTTTTCCCGATGGCCGCGGCGTCCGGTTCGTCTACCCCCCGTGGGGGCAGTAGCCTGTCCGACGGTATGGCCCACCGAATCGAAGTTGAACTGACCAGCAAGAGTGACGACGGCACCTGGACGTGGCGCGCGGCGGGAGCGAAACTCCCCCGTGGCTCGGTAGATGCGTCCTTGGTACCCGCCGGCGCAACGGTCGGAGCGGTGCTCCGGGCCGAAGTGGAGGTGACCCTGGACGGCACCTCCGTACTGGCCCTCATGCCCCCCAAAGTGAAGTCGACCGGCCGGGTGGCCGAGAAGATCGAGATCATCGCAGCGGCACCCAAGGGCCCGGACGTCAACGTCGTGCTCGCCTCGAAGGGCGGCCGGCGCCGTGACCGGGACGACAACGACGGTGAACGTCGGCCCCCGAGAGGCGGCCCCCGTGCGGCTGGAGATCGTGCGGCTGGAGATCGTGGACCCCGAGGCGAAGGCGGACGTCGGCCCCGAACCGACGGAGAGCGCAGTGACGCACCCCGGTCCGGCCGAACCGGCGCAACCGGGGGCGAGCGGAGCACCGGAGCAAGTCGTGGACCGGGTCGGTCCGGTGGCGACCGACCGGGTCGTGACGGAGGGGGCCGGGACAGCGCCCGACGCCCTGCCACCTCCACCGTCTACCGGAACGCCGCCCTCGCCGAGTTGGCACCCGAGCAGTTGCCGGTGGCCGAGCAGCTGATCAAGGGGGGCATCCCCTCGGTGCGTCAGGCCCTCGAGGAGCAGAATGCCCGGGCGCGGGCCGAACATCGGCCCGAAGTCACACCCGGACCGTTGCTGGCTCTGGCCGAGCAGCTCCTCCCGGTCATCAACCTGGCCACCTGGAAGGACCGGGCCTCGGTGGCGAAGAACGCCGGCAAGGACATTCCGCTGCGTGAACTTCGCTCCATCGTGGCCGCCACGTCGACGGTCACGCTTGACGCCGAAGCCCAGGAGATGGCGACCGCGCTGCGGACGTCGCTGAACGAGCGTGTCACCGCCCTGCGGGACCGTTGGGTCGAGCGCATCACCAACGGACTCGACAACGGAAACGTTCTTGACGCCGTCCGGACCGCCAACCGTCCCCCCGAACCTTCGGCCCGACTCTCGGCCGAGCTGGCGGTACGACTGGCCGACGCCGCGGGCGCTGCCATGAACGCCGACACGCCGGCCGAGGCGTGGAAAGAGCTGCTCGGCGCCGTGGTCGACTGCCCGGTTCGACGCACCGTGAAGCCCCAGGGTCTACCCACCGGTGCCGACGAGGAGTTGCTGGCTGCCGCCCGCCAGGCCTCGGGCTACGTTCCGGAACTGGCCCGTCTCATGGGGATCCCGATCCCGCCGCCGCCGGGCCCCCGCCGTCCGGTGCCCGCCCGGGCCGGACAGCGTCGCCGTCCTTCCTGATCCTGGTCTGACCGGCCGGCCCGGTCATCCTTGAGGTCGCTCCGTTCCCCGGTCGTCCCGTCGAGTCCAGCCGTCAGCTCCCCTTTGTCTCCGCCGGCCCGAGTTTCCGGTGCATCGTGATGAGACGGGCCTTGAATCCGGCCGATTCGAACTGGTTCTTGGTCGCCCGGTCACCCGGAAGGGCCCAACCGTCCACCGAGGTGCAACCGCTTTCCCTCAACACGGTGAGCACCTCGTCGACCAGCAGTCGTCCGAGTCCAACCTGACGCGCCCCTTCCTCGACGAAACACAGGTACAGGTACCCGGTCCGCTCCCCTTCGGCCGGCTTGCCGATCTCCGCCACCGCCAGGGCCACCGGAACGGCGTCGAGGCAGCCCATCAGGACCACGGAGGAAGGGTGGGCCAGCAGGGCGCCAAGATCGTCCAGAGGCGGTCCTGAAGGCCCGAGGGTCCAGGAGTCCATGTCGGCCTCCTGACGCCCCCGGTGGTCCCGGGAAGAGGCGACGAGCAGACCCATCAACTCCCGCCAGACGTCAGCGTCGGATCCCCGGGCCGGCCGCACGCTCTCCACGGTCACCAGTTCCTGGGACCGGCGTCGCTCACGAAGCCTCGGTGGCGCCTGCGAGGAGCTGGGCCACCCGGTTCAGGATGGTCCGGCGTCCCCGGTGGCTGCCTTCGTACTCCCCCACCATGCGCAGGTCACCCTCGTCAAGTCCGTCGAGCCGTTGGACCACCTGGGAGGCGGACAACGTGTCGTAACCCGGGATGGCCAACTCCGTCACCGACTGGAGGGTCGGCACGGCCTGGGGCAGCACATCGTCCATCGAACCGGAGG
>CAITPI010000046.1 GCA_903894295.1 uncultured Acidimicrobiaceae bacterium | reverse complement strand
GATCTCCACGACGTTGCAGCAGGACGTGGCGAATGCACTCAATACTGCCAACGCCAGGGGAACCGCACCCGAGGCCGGGGCGGTCGTGTTGAACGTGAAGACCGGGGCCATCGAGGCCATGTACGGCAACCCCACCTACGATCCCACCCCGCTGGTCTCTTCCAAGGGATCGGTGGAGCGGGTGGCGTGGAACTCCCTGATCACCGCCTATGCGTCGAACCCGGAGAACAGCCCGGTCCTCTCCCGGGCCTTCCAGCGGACGTTCCTGCCCGGCTCGACGTTCAAGGTGGTGACCTCCTCGGCGGTCTTCGACCATCAGCCAGCCCTGGCCCGCAAGGACTATCCGGTCGTGTCCTGTATTCCCCTGCCCCAGTCGGGCGGACTCCAGCTGTGCAACTACGCCGGGGCCAACGGTGTCCACGAGTCCTGTGGCGGCACCATCGAGCAGACCCTGCCCTCGTCGTGCAACACCGCCTTCGCCCAGATGGGTGAGGCCCTCGGTGGCGTCGTGATGAACACGGAAGCGCAGGGCTTCGGCTTCAACCACCGGATCCCCCTCGACCTCCCCTACGTCCCGGCCTCCACCTTCCCCTCGATCGCCGATCTCACCAACAACACGCCACTCAGCGAGTACTCGGCCTTCGGCCAGGCCACGTCCCTCGCCGGTGACAGCGCCAGCGCCCTCCAGATGGCGCTCGTGGCGGAAGGCATCGCCAACAACGGCGTGATCATGACGCCGCACGTCATGAACCGGATCGTGGACGACCAGGGCAACCTGGTGGAGTCGTTCATGCCCAAGGCATGGCTGACCGCCACCAGTCCGCAGACGGCTGCCGCCGTGACCCAGTTGATGCAAGCCGTTGTCACCCGGGGCACGGCCACCGGCGTGGGCTTCCCGGCCGCCTGGGACGTGGCGGCCAAGACCGGCACCGCCGAGACCGGGAGTGGCACCGCCCAGGGCAACAACCTGACCAACGACTGGATGGTGGCCTTCGCCCCGGCGTCAAACCCCCGCGTGGCCGTGGCCGTGGTCATCCCCAACCAGGCGGCCAGCTCGACCGGCGCCGAGATCTCGGGCCCGCCGATGAAGACCATCCTCGGTGAAGCGCTGGCCGCCACCCCGCAATGACCATGATTTCCGCCACCATTTCACGCAGGCACCCTTCTAGTATCAGACCACCGGACGACGACAGGCATGGACAGTGACCAACATGGACCCAACGCAGACCCCGCGAGTCTTCTCCGAGCGCTACGAACTCAACCATCTGATCGCCCGGGGTGGCATGGCCGAGGTCTACCGCGCCCATGACCGGCTGCTGGACCGGCCGGTGGCCCTCAAGGTGCTTTTCCCGGAACTCTCGGTCGACCGGAGTTTCGTCGAGCGTTTCAAGCGGGAAGCCCAGGCCGCGGCCAACCTGTCCCATCCCAACATCGTGCCGGTCTTCGACTGGGGCGAGGACAGTGGCACCTACTTCATCGTCATGGAGTTCATCGACGGCCGACCGCTTTCGTCCATTCTGAAGACCCAGGGCAAACTCACGCCGGCCCGCACCGCCGAGATCGGCGCCCCGGTGGCGGCGGCCCTCGGGTATGCCCACAAGCACGGTGTCATCCACCGGGACGTGAAGCCCGGGAACGTCCTCATCACCGATGACGGACAGGTCAAGGTGACCGACTTCGGGATCGCCCGGGCCATCAACACCGAGGAGAGCCTGACCCAGACCGGAGCGGTCATGGGCACCGCCACCTACTTCTCGCCGGAGCAGGCCGAGGGCATGGGGATCGATGCCCGCAGCGACCTCTACTCCCTCGGGGTCGTGCTCTACGAGATGGTGACCGGCCGGCCGCCCTTCCTCGGCGATACGCCGGTGGCGGTGGCCTCCAAGCACGTCCGCGACGTCGCCATCCCGCCCCGTCAGCTCGATCCGAGCATCCCGCCGAGCTTCGAGGCCATCATCCTCAAGTGTCTGGCCAAGGACCCGGCCAACCGCTACGACACGGCGGAAGATCTCCGGGCCGATCTCATCCGCTTCAGCGAGGGCCGGACGGTGGTTGCCTCGTCCGACACCACGGCCCTTCTGGCCGCGGCGGGCGAGGACACCCGGATGGTGGGCGCCGTGCCCCGGATGGACGAGACCCAGGCGGTCGCCATGGGCGCCGGGTTCGGCGCCATGGGGGTGATGGGGGCCACCGGCATGATGACGCCCGACGCCGCCCCTCCGGCCGAACCCCGGGGCAACCGGACCCGCACGTACGCCATCGTGCTCGGGGTCCTGGTCGTCCTGTTGGCCATTGCCGGCTTCCTGCTGGCCCGCAACCTCGGCTACCTCGGCGGCGCTCCGTCGTTCTCCCTGCCGTCGGTGGTGGGCCAGACCCAGGCACAGGCCACCTCGACCCTGACCGCCGACGGCCTGAACGTGAAGATCGTCCAGGAGACCTCGACCCAGAAGCCGGGCACGGTGCTGGCCTCGACTCCGGTGGCCGGCACGTTGGTGAAGAAGGGGAACACCGTCACCCTGAACGTCTCGGCAGAGGCTCCCACCCAACAGGTTCAGGTGCCCCAGGGTCTGGTGAACGCCACGGTGACCCAGGCCACCTCCCTGCTCCAGGGAGTGGGCCTCTCGGCCTCGGTGGTCTACAAGAGCTCCACCCAACCCAAGGACACCGTGCTCTCGACCAACCCGTCCTCGGGCACCAAGGTCGCCCAGGGCAGTGCGGTCATCTTGACCGTCAGTTCCGGTCCGGCCAACGTGACGGTGCCGTCGCTGATCGGCCAGAGCCAGATCCAGGCCGGCCAGGTGCTCGGTCAGTCGGGGCTGAACGTCGGTGGGGTGTCGACCCAGTCGTCCACCCAGTATGCGGCCGGACTGATCATCTCGACCACGCCACCGGCCGGTACCTCGGTGGCGCCGGGCAGCTCGGTCAGCATCGTGGTCTCCTCCGGTCCGCCCGCTCCGACCACCACGACGACCACGGCGCCCGCTCCGACCACGACCACGACGACCACGGCGCCCGGTTCGACCACGACGGCGGGCTGACCCGGGGGCTCATCCCCGTGGTTGATTCCCGGCGCTCCCGGCGGGGCCCGGCACACTCCCGCCAAGGTCTTGTTGGAGCGGAAGCTGCCGGCTAGCGCGGGGCGATGAAGTTGGCGAGCAGGCGGGGCCCCTCGAGGGTCAGGATCGACTCCGGGTGGAACTGGACGCCCTCGACGTCGAGCTCGCGGTGCCGCAGACCCATGATGACCCCGTCCTCGGAGCGGGCGGTCACCACCAGTTCGCCGGGGAGGCTGTCCGGGTCGACCACGAGGGAGTGGTAGCGGGTGGCGGTGAACGGTTGGGGCAGTCCGGCAAAGACGCCCGCATCGTCGTGGCTGATGGCCGAGGTCTTGCCGTGCATGAGGGTGGGGGCCGCCACCACCTGACCACCGAAGACCTGGCCGATGGCCTGGTGGCCGAGGCAGACCCCGAGGAGCGGGATCTTCCCGGCGAAGTGGGCGATCACCGTGGTCGTGATCCCGGCCGCTTCCGGCCGACCCGGCCCCGGCGAGATCAGGATCCTCTCGGGTGCGATCTGTTCGATCTGTTCCACGCTCACGGCGTCGTTGCGGAAGACCACCGGTTCGGCCCCGAGTTCACCCAGTTCCTGGACCAGGTTGTAGGTGAAGGAGTCGTAGTTGTCGATGATCAGCACACGAGTGGCCATGGGGCGCTCATCGTACCGGCCGACGGGGGAACTATCGAAACCGCGGGAGAACTGAGTAATGTTTCCTCTCATGGCGACCACTGCCGAACGCGGACCAGGACGGGCGAAGAAGAAGGGATCGGGCCGGGTGACCCAGGCCGGTCAGGCCGGATCCCTCCAGAGCGACCGCTACACCCCGCCCATCCCCAAAAGCGTGCGCACGAGTCCCCGGTGGATGGGCTTTTTGATCATCGCCCTGTTCGTGCTCGGCGTGCTGACCATCATCCTCGACTACGCCAACGCCCT
This sequence comes from uncultured Acidimicrobiaceae bacterium, assembly GCA_903894295.1. Lineage (GTDB taxonomy): Bacteria > Actinomycetota > Acidimicrobiia > Acidimicrobiales > RAAP-2 > Bog-756. The sequence goes on along the minus strand of CAITPI010000046.1, from coordinate 1,350 downwards.
GCCCGGTGGCGTCAACAACATCTATCTGGTCGTGGCCATCGGCCTCATTCTGGCCGGCCTGATCGTCGCCACCCGCTACCACTAGCGGACAGCAACTCCCCGGACGCGCCGGATGCCGGCCTTTCGACCGGCATCCGACGGAACAGTCTGGTGATGACCTCCGGGCGAACCCGGCAGCAGGCCTTCTAGCCGAGGCGCTCGATGATGGTGGCGTTCGCCATGCCGCCACCCTCGCACATGGTGAGCAGGCCGTAGCGGCCGTTGGTCCGCTCGAGTTCGTTCAGCAGGGTGCCCATGAGCTTGCTGCCCGAGGCGCCGAGCGGGTGGCCGAGCGCAATGGCGCCACCGTTCACGTTGACCCGGTCGAGGTTCTCCAGGCCCATCTCCTTCTGCCAGGCCAGCACCACCGAGGCGAACGCTTCGTTGATCTCGATGGCGTCCATGTCATCGAGGGTGAGGCCGGCCTTCTCGAGGACCGAACGGGTGGCCGGGATGGGGCCGGTGAGCATGGTGATGGGATCCGATCCGGCCACGGCAAAGGCGTGGAAGCGGGCCCGGGGGGTGAGGCCGAGCTGGTTGGCCTTCTCCTCGGACATGATGAGCACGGCCGAGGCGCCGTCGGTGATCTGTGACGAGTTGCCCGCCGTGATTCGTCCGTTCTCGGGCCGGAAGGCCGGCTTCAGGTTGGCCAGGCTCTCCACCGAAGAGTCGGGCCGGATGCCCTCGTCCACCAACATCATCTCGTCGGTGTCGTTGCGGTCGTCGTCCTTCACGGCCACGCCGATGATCTCCCGCTCGAAGCGGCCCTCGGCGGTTGCCTGGGCGGCCCGCTGGTGGGACTGCACGGCAAAGGCGTCGAGCTCGTCGCGGGAGATGCCCCACTGCTCGGCGATCAGTTCGGCCCCTTCGCCCTGGCCGACCAGTCCGCCCCGCTCGGCGTAGCGGCCCATGACCTTGGGTCCGAACGGGAAGCCGAGTTCGCGCACGACCGACGAGCCCATGGGGGTGCGGGTCATGACCTCGACACCACCGGCGATCACCACGTCGTACGCACCGGCCATGACGCCCTGGGCGCCGAAGTGGCACGCCTGCTGGGACGAGCCGCACTGGCGGTCGATGGTGGTGGCCGGAACCGACTCGGGGTAGCCGGCGGCCAACACGGCGTTCCTTCCGACGTTGAGCGACTGCTCGCCCACCTGCATCACGCAGCCCATGATGACATCCTCAACGAGGCCGGGATCGAGGTCGTTGCGCTCGACCAGGGCCTTCAGCGTCTCGGCGGAGAGGTCGGCGGCGTGCCAGTTGCGAAGCTTTCCGTTGCGCTTGCCGCCCGGGGTACGGACGGCATCG
>CAITPI010000045.1 GCA_903894295.1 uncultured Acidimicrobiaceae bacterium | reverse complement strand
TGGCCGATCTCGACCAACTCACCGACTCCCTTGAGCTCTTCGCCTCTTCCCGGAGGGCCCGGGTCACCCCCGGCACCAACACGTCCCGGACGGCCGACGGCCTGGCCACCGTCCACGACTCCGGAGCCGAGCGGGCCCTCCTGGTCGATGTGGCCGAGGCGGTCGGGGTCTCCTTCGCCCCCTTGGCTCCGGCCACCCTGGCCCGACTGGACGACCTGCTCGACCCCGGACTCGTGCCCGAGAACCCACTTGATGTGTGGGGCACCGGGTCGGACACCGAGTCGCTCTTCGCCGGGTGTCTCGGGGCCATGGCCGATGACGATGCGGTCCGGGCGGTGGCGCTCGCCATCGATCTGGTGCCGGAGTTCGACGGCGACGAGTCCTATCCCCGGGCCCTGCAACAGGCGGCCGCCGCCACCGACAAGCCGATGGTCCTGCTGTCCAACCTCGCCAGTGCGCTCGACCCATTGACCGCCTCCGAACTCCGTTCGGCCGGTATCCCGGTGCTGGAGGGAACCCGCAGTGGCCTGGTGGCGCTCGGCCACCTCCTGCGCCACCCGACCGCTCCGGTGCCCGGAACCCACCAGGTCGACCTCGAGCGACAGGAGAAGTGGCGCAGGAAACTCGAGGCCGGACCGCTCACGTCCGACGAAGGCTTTGCCCTGCTCGCCGACTACCGGATCCCGACTCCCCGGTCGGAGGCCGCAGCCCGCGTGGAAGACGCCCTCGAAATCGCCCACTCCTTCGGCTTTCCGGTCGTCATGAAGACCGACGAGCCGTCGATCACCCACAAATCCGATGTGGGCGGTGTGGTGCTGGGGGTGGCCGACGACGACCAGGTGCGCTCGGTCTGGGCTGACCTCACGTCCCGCCTCGGGCCCCGGGTGGTGGTGGCCGAGATGATCGGCGACGGAGTCGAGCTGGCCGCCGGTCTCATGCGTGATCCACACCTCGGGGCCATGGTGGTCCTGGGCGCCGGCGGCGTCCTGGTCGAGGTCATGGCCGACCGGGCCGTGCGCCTGCCACCGCTCGGCGACGAGCGGATCCTCGCCGCCCTCGACACGCTCCGGATCCGGCCGGTTCTGGACGGCGTCCGGGGCCAGGCCCCGGTGGACCTTTCGGCACTGGTCGCCGCGGTGGGTGGCCTGTCCGATTTGGCCGCGGAACTCGGTGACGCCCTGGTCGCCCTCGACATCAACCCGTTGCGCTGCCATGCATCGGGCTGCGTGGCCCTCGATGTGCTGGTCGAAGCATCGGGTCCATCCACGTCCTAGGTTGTGCGACATCCGGTGCCCGGGACAGGACCGGAGATGTGACAGTCGGACAACGGAAGATCACCGAGGTGGACCATGGATGAGTTGGTCGAGCGGCTGGGCCGACTTGAACACCGGATCGACGAGGCCGAGAGCCGACTCGCCATCTTCGAGTTGAAGGCCCGCTACGGCGACGCCGTGGACCGGCGATTCCACCGCGGCAACCTCGCCGAACCCGCCGTCATGACGGCGGCGGCCACCGAGGCATCCCTGATGTTCACCCCGGACGGCGTCTGGGACGGCGGGCCGGCGCTTGGACGATCGGTCGGCCGGGACGCCATCGCCGAACGGTTGGCCCGCCCGACCCTCAGGTTCTCCCGGCACCTGTTCGTCAAACCCCGGCTCACCATCGACGGAGACACCGCGATGGGTCGTTGGGACCTGCTGGTGCCCTGTCTCGACCACGACGGCGGGGCCACCTGGATGGCCGGCTACGAAGACGACACCTACCGACGGATCGACGGCGTCTGGCTGCACGCCACCATGCAGCTCACCACGTTCTTCGTGGCCCCGGTCACCGAGGGGTGGGGCCGCATCTTCGCCTGAGCGGTGGCCGGTGTCGCCCGTGGCGCTCCGGCCGCGGGAGGGCAGTAACCTCCGGGCATGATTCCCGAGAGTTACACCCTGTACGGTTCGTCGGTCACGATTCCCCCGATGGGCGTGGGCACCTGGGCCTGGGGCGACCGCTCCACCTGGGGCATGGGTGGCTACGACACCGACCTCAACGAGACCACCATCGCCGAGGCCTGGGCCGCCTCCATCGACGGCGGGGCCACCTTCTTCGACACCGCCGAGGTCTACGGCAAGGGCGAGAGCGAGCGGATCATCGGCCGCCTGCTGGCCGCCGATCCCGAACGGGCCAGGGCCGTGACCATCACCACCAAGTTCATGCCCATGCCCTGGAAGCTCAACGTGCGATCGGCCCTGCTCGGCTCCCTCAAGGCCTCCCTGGCCCGGCTGGGCCTCGACTCGGTCGACCTCTACCAGATCCACGGACCGATCAGCCTGCGGTCCCACCGGGCCATCGCCGACGCGCTGGCGGCCGCCTTCGAGGCCGGTCTGGTGAAGGCCGTCGGCGTCTCCAACTACTCGGAGAAGGAGACCCGTTCCATGGTGGCCGCCCTTGAACACCACGGTCTCCACCTCGCCACCAACCAGATCGAGTTTTCGCTGTTGCGGAGGGAGCCCGAAACCACCGGCTTGCTGGCCGCCTGCCACGAGATGAACGTGCTCCCCCTCGCCTACTCGCCGATCGGCCAGGGTCGACTCACCGGCAAGTACTCGGCCGCCAACCCGCCACCGGGCAAGCGCAACTTCTCCAACCACCCGATGGCCCAGGTGGACACGATCGTGGCCGAACTGCGCCGCATCGGCGAAGCCGCCGGTGGCAAGACCCCGAGTCAGGTGGCCCTCAACTGGGTCATGTCCCGCGGGGCTGTGCCCATCCCGGGCGCCAAGAACCGGGCCCAGGCCGAAGAGAACGCCGGGGCGCTCGGTTGGGCCATCGGCGACGAGGACCTCGAACGCCTCGACGCCATCGCCCTGCACGGCATCAGCAACTTCCAGAGCCGGCTGTGGCAGCACGGGTAGTTTCCCGACGAACCCTTCGCCCATTTACAGAGTGATGTTGTCGCCCCTAGCCTGAAGTTGGGCAGGGAAGGCAGAGGAAGCGAATGGACAACGAAGAGTCGGGACACGGGGGACATTCCTCCGGGGACGAGCCGTCGGGCGGGACCGCTCCGGATACCGGAGCGATCACCGGCGGACAGGTTCGCGTGGCGGGACCCGAGTTCTTCCCGGCCAACGCTCCGAAAAAGAGGGCACCCAATCCCCGGGTACTCATCGCCGTGGCGGTGGTCGTTGTCCTGTTGATCGTCGGATCGGTCCTCGAGTTCGCCGGCCACTCGTCATCGGGGTCGTCGGCCTCCACCACCTCGACCACGACCGGCCCTTCCGGCTCCACCTCACCGACCAAGCCGGCCCATCCGACAACCACCACCGGCGGCACCCCCACGACCACCGCCTCACCGGTGGCGGCCCTGGCCGCCGCAGCCCGGACCACGGTCGCCCGACAACGGGCCATCGACCTGCTGGATGAACACTTCACGACATCCGCCGGCACGCCGGTCAACGTCACCGGAGCCGGCATCGTCGACTTCGCCAACAACGCCACCTTCATGGCCTACCGGTCGCCCGCCGTTCCCGCCCTGACCCACCAGTTCGCCCAGGTCATCATCATCGGAGACCAGGCGTTCGTGCATGGCCGCCAGGTGGCAACGGTCCTGCCCGGCAAGAACTGGATCTCCACCACCGTCTCCGAGGCCGGGCAGTATCTGCCCATCGCCACCAATCCGGTGCAGTTCATCGGCACGCTGACCACGGCCACCAACGTGACGGCGACCGGGCCCTTGGTCATCAACGGCGTGGCCTGCACCGGCTACCGGGTCACCCTGGCCACGACCCCCACGCCGGTCGGTGGCGTGATGCCGACCGGATCGACCCTTGACGTCTACGTGACCAACAGCACCGGGTTGATCCGCCAGCTGACGGCCACCACCTCGGTGCGTTCCGCCGGCAAACCGGTCACGGCCAGCCTCGTC
>CAITPI010000044.1 GCA_903894295.1 uncultured Acidimicrobiaceae bacterium | reverse complement strand
GCGGGGCGAAGATCGCTGAGCACCGCCTCGCCCACGACGGCTCCGGCATGGTGATCAGAGATCCCGGTCACGCAGCAGCCCTCGAGAAGACGGTGCTCGCCGCCTTCTCGATCAAACGGCCGTGTGACAAGAAGGCCAACGTCGCCCCGTCGAACGCCAGCCTCGACGAGGCGGCTCGGCTCCTCGGCGATGTGGGCCAGACGCCAACGGTCGACCTTCACCGCTGGGCCGAGCTCGTCGAGGCCACCCGATGAGCGAGGCCTCGACCTATCAGCAGCTCAGGAGCCACCTCGCCACCCTCCGGCTCTCGGCAGCCGCCGAGGCGCTGCCACAGGTCTTAGAGGACGCCAAGGCCATGAAGCTCGGGCCGACCGCCCTGCTTGAGCGCCTGCTCGCCATCGAGGTCTCGGCCACCGAGCAACGACGACGAGCGAGCCTCGAGCGATTCGCCTCGTTGCCGGCTCCCTGGCGCTTGGAGGACTTCGACTTCTCGGCTCAGCCGTCGGTCGATGAGAGCCTCGTCAACGAGCTCGGAACGCTCTCGTTCCTCGATGACGCCACCAACGTGCTGCTCATCGGCCCACCAGGGGTCGGCAAGACCATGTTGGCCATTGGCTTAGCGCGCGCCTCGATCGATGCTGGCTATCGCACGTACTACACAACGGCTGCAGATCTCGTTGCGAGATGTCATCGAGCAGCGATCGAAGGACGCTGGGCGACGACCATGAGGTTCTTCGCCGGACCACGGCTCCTCGTCATCGACGAGGTTGGTTATCTTCCCCTCCAGAGCGAGGCCGCCGCAGCGCTGTTCCAGGTGATCACCCAGCGCTACTTGAAGAGCTCGACCGTCCTGACCACGAACCTCGGGATCGCTTCATGGGGAAAGATCTTCGACGACCCCATGGTCGCTGCTGCCATGCTCGATCGTCTCCTGCACCGCAGCGTCGTGTTCAACATCGACGGCGAGAGCTATCGCATGCGCAGCCATCGGGCTCGTTCCGAGGCCCTCCGCAAGGGGGTGATCGTCGGCACCGAGAACTAGTCTCAGCAGCACACCACCTCGGCGCTCAACTGGGGAATTTCGGTGAGCGGGTCTGAGGAGTTTCCAAGATCCTCGTCAAAGTCACCGGACCTGACCCGTTTAGCGGGGAGAAGGTGCCGGCGCCGATGATGACAGCAGCAGTGGTGACCGCCACCGCGCCGATCCCGGTCCATCGGACCCGGATGACCCCGGTCAGACAGACCGCCACCACCGGTGCCGAAGCCAGGAACACCAGTTCGTGAGCACTGTCGGGTCGGACGTAGGACTCCTTGCACAGAATTGTCATCACGGTCGCAGTCATCCCGAGCAGCCCGATGCGCACCGACCATCGGGCACCTCGACCGACCACGAGGGCCAGCGCTACAAGCACGGCCACATCGATGACAGTAAGAGTGAGAACCTTCCCGCTGACGGAGAACAAGCCCATTGCCCCGCTGTAGCCGGTGACGATCGAAAGGGAGTTAGTTACGAAGGGCGCGATGTTGGTGAATCCGTTGCCGGTTGCGAACCATCCCACCGTTCCCACCACGATGCCTCCGAGGAGAAGGTCCCGAACTGTGGCCAGTCGCGCCTGCGCCGGGGCTGCCACAACCACGATCAACACGATGGCGATCAACCCAGCCGCGAGCCCAGGCAGGATCAGAACCGTCAGTGCTCCAAGGGCGCCTAGTCCGATTGCCGGTACTCGTCGGGCTTCCTCGGACCGAATCACCAAGGCCACGCCGATGGCCAAGCAAAACACGAGCAAGAACTGTGGACGGACGGGCAACCAGATGTGGAAGACGTTGTCGTTCACCGCAGATGTCAGAACGGCTGCCGCTCCGACGACATAGGCGGCAGCAACGGTGCACCACAGTGGCATGAACGGTCGGAGTCCTCGCATCAGTACGTAGAAGATGCCGACCGAGACCGACAGGATGAAACAGAAAGCCAGGATGGCAGGAACGGGCTCGAACAGTTCCGGCGTAGTGAGAAAGCCCAGGGGACCGTAGGTGAACACCACATGGGTTCCATACGGCATCCTCAGCACGGCAGCGCGCTGGAGTGTTCCCTGCCAGGAGCAGTCGAGCCCCGGGCATGGGTAGAGCGCGGACGGAGCCACGGGCCACGCCAGCACGGCCAGGACGATGGACCAACTCAGCGGGGACTTGATGATGACGGAGGTACGTGAGGTCGCAGTGGGTTGGGCATCGCCCAGTAAGCCGTCGACCTGCCCATCGTCGACATTCGCCATCGAACTGTTGCGGTTGAACGTCAACTGACGGTTTCTTTCACATGATCAGCAGCAAAGGCCGACCATGGGTTGCAAGGCTAGGCGCCGGTGGAGGTGAATCCCAGCACTATGTTCAGTGACTTCGGGGCTGGGCTGGTGACAACTCGCCAGCGAGGAGCCTCAGGGAAAGAATCCAGGTGCCACATTGCAATGCGGGCGCCTGCCTTGGCCATCGATGCACCATCATGATGTGCGGTCGGTCAATGATCGTCCAGGCACAAGGCGCTTCAGCGAAAGGGCGTTTCGTTCGATCAGCCACCAACTGGCGACGGCGAACGGCACTGTCGCGAACAGGCAGGCTGCAAGGAAAGCGATCAGCCCGAAGCGCTCGAACTGCCAGAGCACGAACATCTGAGTCACCGGCCATCCGTAGATGTAGATGCCGTACGAATAATCGTTCTTTGATCCGATCGACTGGAACGGCAGGTGGATGCCGAGCCACAAGACGGGGTAGACCATGAAAGGCAAGAAGATGTCCACGGGAGTGAACGAATAGGTCGGTATCTTTCCCCCATTGGGTAGCCCCACGCCGATGACGAAGAGTACGAGGCTGGCGAGTGCCAGCCAGCCTCTGTCCGGAATCCGCTCACGGTAGAGGTACAGCACCGAGGCCGTCAGGAAGATTTCGGCGAAACGCATGAACGCCTCGAGATTGCAGTAGTGAAGGACCGTGAACTGATCGGACAGTGATGGCGTTACGGTGATGACCGCGACGGCCATCCACAACGTCAGGGTACACACCAGCGTCAAGATTCGCCGCCGCAGCAATCCGAGCACGGCGAAGACCAACAGCATGAGGTAGCAGAGGAACTCAAAGAAGAGGGTCCAGATCGGCGTGTTCCAGTTCGGAAGTGCCGTCAGGGGAGTTCCGGCGATCGTTTGCTGCTTCCAAAAGGGATTCGACAGCAACGCGTTCTTGAGCACGTAGGTGAAGGGGCCGTCAGGAGCGTTGAGGTAACACGAAAACCCGCAGCGCGGGTGTGACTGCTGCATCCAGGCGATCACGCCGAAGACGGCGGCAATCACCACGAGACAGGTGATCAGCCCAGGGAAGATACGGAGCGACCGCCGCCAAAGATACCCCCAAGCGGTCGTCCTCATGGCGCTCTGTGCGATCAGATAGCCACTGACCCCAAAGAATCCATAGAGGGCGACTTGGGCCATTGTTGTGTTGTTGAAGACACCCTCCCACGAGGTGAACCAGCCCAGTGAGGCGGCATGGGAAAGTACGACAACAGTGGCGAAGATCAGGCGGAGGAAGTTGAGACTGTTGCGGTGGGTCGACAGCGACTCACCGATCACCCGTGGAGATTCCGCAACCCGCGAGTCGGTCACCACTTGCCACCCGCTCCAATCGTTTTCGCCACAATGATCCTCTGTCGCTGCCCATCGAAGCTGTGATTTGTGAACGAGGCGGTCACCGTAGGTCAGCGGTCGGCGTCGTTGGGCTTCGTGGCGATTACCAGGAACTGCTTCCCCAGGACCTTCCAGGTGGGACGGGCATGAAGGTATCGGCGGGTGAGCACCGGCGACGGGGGCAAGATGCCGCGGAAAGAAAAGGGGAGGAACCGAGGTGCGACCTCTTCGATGGTGAATCCAGCGGCGTACAGGTGCTCTGCAACCGCTACATGCGTGAGGGCCAGCGTGTGATCGGCGCAGTCGAAATACTCGCGACTGCAGTACTTGAAGTTGGGTCCGATGATGGCGATTCGGGCTCCGTCAGCCGTGCAGTCGAACATGAGGCCGAGGAACCGGGCGACGTCTTCCTGGGTCAGCAGGTGCTCGAGGAAGTTAGACACGAAGACGCCATCGAAGTACTTGGCTGGAAGGTCTGCATCGAAGATGTCACTCGTGATAGCCGTGATTCCTGGGCTTTGGAACGCCGAGTTGTCGACTTGGTCGACGCTCCACCTCTCTGCGGCAGGTATGGCATTGAGAAACTCGCACCGACCGGCTGATGGATCGAGGACTTTGGTGGGGCCACCCATCCGTTCGTAGACAAAGGTGCCGATCTCGTTCCAGACGGCCTGACGACTCGCCTGATCGACATCCTTGAAGCGGTATTCATACAGCCGTTCATAGTTGATGGATGACATCCGTGGCTCCCGTATGCGTAAGTTGAGCGAGCGCTCTGGCCTGACCCACCGCTAGTGATACTAGGGCTTCCCGGTCGAGTTGAAGAACCCCAGATGGTGGCTTTGGAGAAAATCGATCCGTTCAATCACCCATGGACCAGGCTCGAAAGAGAAGTAGAGAGATGCTGCCTGTGCTGATGTGAACTGGTGGATGTTCTGCTCCAAGGCGAGTGCCGTCCGTGGGTACGTGCTGAATACAGCTGCGCCTTGGCTCCCGTAGTGGAACCCGACCGGCACTTGGATGGCAATGAGGAGGCCAGTGAGGGCAAAGATCTCTGGAATCAGGACCCGTGTTGGCCATCCCCGCTCTCGATCCTCAGCGTTGGCCGAATCTACTGAGGGTGCTTGATCGGCAGTGGAGCGACGCCATTTGGTGAAGATCTCCGGAATCGGGGGGTGTCCAAGTAGCGCCAAGTAAGTCCCCGTGAGGACCAGGAGGTCGAAGATTGTATACCGTGACGCACCGGCAAATAGCAGTCCGCCGATGATCCTTCCCTTGGTAACCATGGCGGCGAAGGCCAATGCGAACAACACCAGAACTACCCCGATGGGGCTGCCGGTGGAACTATCCCGTTTGATCCCGAAGAGAAGTATGGCGATGACAGCTACGACGACGGTAGCGAGTCCGAAGAGTTGGACCCACTGGTTACTGGTGTCTTGGGGGTTCGCGCTGTAGGGAACGCCGAGCACACTTCCGAGTGCGTAGAGATAGAACTTGATCGAGTCGACGAGGTGGTGCGAGGCATAGCCAGGGTACCCTGAGCCAAGAGTCGAGTCGAAGTTGCGGAAGTAGACCGCGGCCGTGGTCGCCGCAGCGACCCCCCATGGCACAGCCGTCATGAGCCTGCGTCGGTGATAGAGGAGCACGAAGCCCACCGGCCAGATCAGGAACCCCTGGATGAGCGAGAGAGTTCCTATCACCGCAGCCAGGATCGCCAGTCCCACGAACGCCCAGCGCAGTTCGATGCGGTCCAGAAAGAAGATTGCCGCGGCTAGGCCGAGCATGGTCAGTGGCCAGGCGATCTGGAAGCCCCACAGCGCGTTCTGGTACTGCACCAAGGAGAGCATCACTATGGCGACCGGGCAGTAGAAGAGCCACGGGACGCTCGGTGATCGGCGCTTGTGGGCGCAGATGATCAGCGCAATAGCCGCCACGAGGATGGATGCACTCAGGTACTCCTCGATGACGATGTTGAACTGCAAAGTGTGTGCCAGCAGGACCACGATCAAGTTCGGAAAGAAGATCCGGGTATCGTTGTGCTGCGCCCACATGACCCCCCAGGGGAAGAAGTGGCTAAAGGAGGCTTTGATGACGGTGACATCGTCGAATTGGTCCCAGAAGACCACATTGATGGCATAGCGATGGACCATCTGGAAATACATGCCGACCGGGGCGGCAAAGCCGAGGACGGTGAGGGTTAACACCAACCATCGCGGCAGTTTGCCCACGATGCGCCTCACCAACGTGTCCGGGCCCGTCGGGGCGACATCGACGGCGGCGTTGTCCATCGAGCTCTCGTCGACGCCCCCGGGTGCGACCGCGCTCCCCATCTCCGTTCTTCTATCTGTCACGTGTTGCCCAGAACAGAGCGCGGTACTCGTAAGGCACCTCGATGCCGGCGCCATTCGATGCCGGCGCCATTCGCTGATCGCCAAGGAGGTTCGGTTGCCGGCCGGGCGTCGGGTTCGCCGGGCATCCTGGGCTGACTGAAGTGGGGAAGCCCCGGCCGCTGATCGAACAAAGGTCCCATCGAACTAACTGGCACGCTCGGCCAACTCCTCGTCGTGTGACTTGGCTGCGGCAATCTGAGCGATCAGTTTGTTGAAGATGGCAAATTTTAGCAGCCACACGATCCCGAACGCAGCGATGTTGGCTCCCACGACCAGGACCGTCTTGGCCAGATGTTGCAGGTGGTGAGCCGCGGCAAAGTCCTTGGCCAACGTGGTCGGAAAGAGGGCGACCCCATGCCGGTATGGGACATCTCCCAGAAGGAGACGTCAACACGGCCGTGTTTGCGAAGGTCCAGCGCAGAGCCCCTCTGTGGTGACCTGATTCTGCGGGCCCTACACCTGAGATTCGCCTGCCGGAACGTCGCCGGACACTACGATGGCACCCGAACGGGCGGACAGGTGACGGACTGACGGGCGGAAACGTCTCTTCGTCAAACCCTCCCGGTCACCTCATTGGCGTGGAGGGGCAGACAGGCGGAAGTGCACATGGCGGAACGTTCGTTCAGGAGCCGTTGGGTCCGGTTCTTCAGTACCCAAAGTGGCGGAGTGGCCCTGGCCACCGTGCTGGTTCTGGCGGTGGTCCTCGTCGGCGTGGTGCTGCTGGTGCTGCTCGGTCACGGCTGACGGCCGGGATCCTGGGCGCCCTCCTACCACCAGTAGGTGGGGTAGTGGTGGGTGGGGTCGCTGAAGAGGTTGTTCACCACCATGGCCACCAGCACCAGAACCGCTGCGCCGAGACCGACCGGTGTCAGCACGAAGAGGTAGCCCAGATGGTGGACGGTGCTGTCGCCGATCACCGGGATCAGGGCGGTGGAGCCGGCCGGCGGGTTCACCGTCCGGGTGGCCTGCATGAGAATGGCCGCGACCGCCACGGCGCTGGCGGCAGCGAGGATCACGTTGTTGGGCAAGAGGTAGTGCATGGTCACCCCGGCGGCCGCCGAGAGCATGTTGCCGCCAATGACGTTTCTGGGCTGGGAGAAGTCGGATTGGGGCGCCACGTAGACCAGCATGGCCATGGCGCCAAACGAGGCCACCAGGAAGAGGTCGGGATGCTTCCCGGCGTGGACCAGACGGGTGACCAGGGCGATGGTGGCGATCCCGATGAAGGCGGCAATGGCGGTGCGGAGGATCTTCCCGGCGGTGGGCCGGGGCGGCCGGGTCGAGGTCGGCATCCAGCGGCGGGCGTAGCGGGAAAACCACTGTTCGGTCGTCTTCGTCGTCTCGGGCATGGGGTCACCTCGTCCGGGTTCTCTCGGCGGTCCATGGGCCGACCAGGGATGGGAAGATGCTAGGCGACCGGGCGGACGGGTTGCAGTATCGCCGGTCGTTGCCCGGTCGTTGCCCGGTCGTCGAACAGGCCGGAAGCCTTCCCCTATCCTGTGGGCATGGCTCCTGACACTCCATCAGATCACGTGACCGATTCGGGCATCGAGATCAAGCAGTCCTACGGACCCGACGATCTGGCCAACTGGGACCCCGCCGTCGCCCTGGGCGAGCCCGGACGATATCCCTATACCCGGGGCATCCGGCCCGACATGTACCGGGGCCGGTTGTGGACGATGCGCCAGTACGCCGGTTTCGGCACGGCCGAAGCCACCAACCAACGGTTCAAGTTCCTGCTGGATGCCGGTCAGACCGGGCTGTCCTGTGCCTTCGACCTGCCGACCCAGATGGGTTACGACTCGGACCACCCGCGGAGCGAAGGCGAAGTGGGCAAGGTCGGTGTGGCCATCGATTCGCTGGAGGACATGCGCCTGCTGCTGGCCGGTCTGCCCCTCGACGAGGTGTCCACGTCGATGACGATCAACGCCACGGGAGCCATCCTGCTCCTGCTCTACCAGTTGGTCGGTGAGGAAAACGGGGTCGCCGGCCACCAACTGAACGGCACCATCCAGAACGACATCCTGAAGGAGTACGTGGCCCGGGGCACCTACATCTACCCGCCCCGGCCCTCCATGCGGCTGATCACCGACACCTTTGCCTACTGCGCCGAGCACATCCCCAACTGGAACACCATCTCCATCTCGGGCTACCACATCCGGGAGGCCGGCTCGACGGCGGTGCAGGAGATCGCGTTCACCATCGCCAACGGGATTGCCTACGTCGAGGCCGCGATCGCCGCCGGACTCGACGTCGACGACTTTGCGCCACGACTCTCCTTCTTCTGGAACGCCCACAACAACCTGTTCGAGGAGGTCGCCAAGTACCGGGCCGCCCGACGGATGTGGGCCCGGATCATGACCGAGCGCTTCGGAGCCAGGAACGAGAAGTCGACCTTGCTGCGGTTCCATACCCAGACCGGCGGATCCACCCTGACGGCCCAGCAGCCCGAGAACAACATCGTCCGGGTGACCGTGCAGGCCATGGCGGCCGCCCTCGGGGGCACCCAGAGCCTCCACACCAACGGTTTCGACGAGGCGCTCGGGCTTCCCACCGAGAAGGCGGCCAAGATCGCCCTCCGGACCCAGCAGATCGTGGGCTACGAGTCAGGTATCGCCGACACGGTCGATCCCCTGGCCGGCTCGTGGTTCGTCGAGTCGCTGACCGACGAGGTCGAAGCGGCGGCCTGGCGCTATCTCGAGGAGATCGACTCGATGGGCGGGGCCGTCGACGCCATCGAGGCCCAGTACATGCAGGAGGAGATCGAGCAGTCGGCCTACGCCTATGCCAAGGACATCGACTCGGGCCGCAAGGTCGTGGTGGGCGTGAACAAGTTCACCGACGAGGTCTCCGAAGCGGCCGACGTGTTCCCGATCGACGTCGCGCAGCAACGGGCCCAGGTGGCCCGGGTGTCCCGGCTCAAGCAGGACCGCGACCAGGCCGGCGTGGATGCAGCGCTGGCCGATGTCGAAGCGGCGGCCCGGGGCACCCAGAACCTGCTGGTGCCGATGAAGGTGGCCCTGTCCCGCATGGCCACGCTCGGGGAAGTCTCCGACGTGCTGCGTGGGGTGTTTGGGGTGTTCCAGCCCCGGGGCTGAACCCTCGGGTCAGGTTGCCTGCGGGAACTCGTCGGCGAGGAGGGCGTAGATGTAGGTGTCGGTCCACTCACCCTTTACCCATTGGTCCTGGTGGAAGTGTGCCTCCCGGCGGAAGCCGAGGCGCTCCAGGACCCGGGCCGAGGCAGCGTTGCGGGCATCGATGTCGGCCATGATCCGGTGCGCTCCGTGGGAAAAGGCAAGAGAGACGAGGGCGGCGGCTGCTTCGGTGGCCACGCCCTTCCCCCAGTGGTCGGGATGGAGGACGTAGCCGAGTTCGAAGGTCCGGTGGGGTCGGGCGCACAGTCCGACGTCGCCGACCGGAACTCCGTCTACCACCACGGCCACGTTCATCCACTCGTCCTCCCGGTCGATCCGTCCGGAAAGACGAGCGGCGAGCCGTTCCCGGGCGAGATCGGAGTCCGAGGGCCCGAGCGCCACTTCGTAGAGGTAGCGGACGACTTCCTCCCGGCTGCGGATGTCGACGAAGGCGGCCAGGTCGTCCATCGTCCACGGGCGGATGACGAGTCGGCCGGTGGTGATCGGCCAGTCAGGCGCCAGCGGCAACATCGATGGCGGTCCAGGCCAGGGCCAGGGCCCCATCGCGCACCGCCCGGTCGGCCGAGTCGGTGATGCAGGCGGCGGTGAACTCCGGTTGGTGGTTCACCGCACCCCGGGTCTCGATGGCGATCAGCGGGTGGATGGACGGCACGACCAGGGAGACGTTCGCCATGTCGGTCGAGATCGTCGGGAGGGGAACACCTTCGTCGTCGAGTGTGAAGGTCCGTCCGAGGTGTTCGGCGTTGGACCGGTAGGCGGCGAGCAGGACCGGATCGCTCTCCATGTGGGTATAGACCTCGGACAGGGACTCGTACTCCAGGCTGGCCCCGGTGGCCACCGCCCCGGCCTCGAAGCAGCAACGGATCCGGGGCTCGAGCCGCTCGAGCGCCTCGATGGTGGTCGAGCGGCACATGAAGCGGCCCCGGGTCTCGTCGGGAATGATGTTGGCAGCCTGGCCACCACTGGTCACGATTCCGTGCACCTGGTCACCCGGCCGCAACTGTTGGCGGGCCAGCCCGATCGCCACCTGGGCCAGGGTGAGCGCATCCCCGGCGTTGATCCCCTCAAAGGGCGCAGCCGAAGCGTGGGCGCTCTTGCCCCGGTAGATCACGTCGAAGTGGGAGACGGCCAGACACTGCGCCTCGAGGCGCTCGTTCGGCCACGGGTGGACCATCATGGCGGCATCGAGACCGGCGAAGACCCCGGCATCGATCATGATGGCCTTGCCGCCCCCACCCTCTTCGGCCGGGGTCCCGAAGACCTTGACCGTCAGTCCGAGGTCGTCGGCCACACCGGCGAGGGCGAGGGCGGCCCCCACCGACGAGGCGGCGATGATGTTGTGGCCGCAGGCGTGTCCAACGCCCGGCAGGGCGTCGTACTCCACGCACAGTCCAACGACCGTGGGCCCGGAGCCAAAGGTCGCCTCATAGGCGGTGGCGAGACCGGCCACGTTGCCGGTGACGGCAAATCCCCTCCCGGCGAGCATGTTCGACGTCCACTCGGTGGCCCGGACCTCTTCGAAGGCGAGCTCGGGATGGGCGTGGATGGTGTGGCTGAGTTCGATGAGCCGGTCGAGGTCGCCGTCAACGGAAGAGTTCGCCGCCTCCTTCGCCCCGGCCGACACGGTCGCCATGACTACTCGATCACCGCAATCACATCGCCCGGGCCGACCGCTTCTCCGGCCGCCACCTTGACTTCGGTGACCTTCCCGGCCTTCTCGGCGTTGACGTTGTTCTCCATCTTCATGGCTTCGAGCACGCAGATGGTCTGGCCGACTTCGACCTCGTCGCCGACTTCGACCATGACCTTCACGATGGTGCCCTGCATGGGAACGGCCACCGTGCCCGAACCGCCCACTGCCGCGGCGGTCTTGGTGCGCTTGGGGCCGGATGCGCCTCCGGACTTGCCGGCCGTAGCCACCACCATGTCGCCGAGATCGGGGACCCACAGCTTCACCTGGTAGCGCCGTCCGTCGACTTCGGTGGTGATGTCCCGTAGGACCTTCGGCGTCTCGTCGCCTCCGGCGGGGGCGGGAGCAACCGGGGCCGCGATGCCACTCAGGTCGAGCGTCTGCTCCACCCAGTTGGTGGAGTGTTGGCCGGCCACGAAGTCAGGGTGCTCCAGAATGGCGACATCGGCCGGCAAGGTGGTGGCGACCCCTTCGACCACGGTCTCGGAGATGGCCCGCAACATGCGACGGCGGGCGGCGTCCCGGTCCGGAGCCCACACACAGAGTTTGGCCACCAGGTTGTCGTAGTACTGGCTGACGGTGTCACCCGATTCGTAGCCGGCGTCGAGGCGCACGCCGGGTCCTCCCGGGCTCACCATGCGGGTGATCGTGCCCGGCGAGGGCGTGAAGGCGCCTCCGGCCGGGTTCTCGGCGTTGATGCGAACCTCGAAGGCGTGGCCGTTGCGCTGGACTTCGTCCTGGGTGAAGCCGAGCGGCTCGCCCGAGGCGACCCGCAGCTGCCACTCCACGAGATCGAGGCCGGTGACCAGTTCGGTGACCGGATGTTCCACCTGGAGCCGGGTGTTCATCTCGAGGAAGAAGAACTCGCCGTTCTGGTAGAGGAACTCGACCGTTCCGGCGTTGACGTACCCGCAGGCTTCGGCCACCTTCACGGACGCCTCGCCCATGGCCCGACGGACCTCGTCGGGGAAGTCCGGGGCGGGTGACTCTTCGATCAGCTTCTGGTGCCGGCGCTGGGCCGAGCAGTCCCGTTCGCCCAGCCACAGGGTGTTGCCGTGGGTGTCGGCGATGACCTGCATCTCCACGTGGCGAGGCCACGCCAGATAGCGCTCGACGTAGCACTCGCTGCGTCCGAAGTAGGCAGTGGACTCCCGCATGGCCGACTCGAGTGCCTCGGCGGCCTCTTCGGGGGCGTTGACGACCTTCATGCCCCGGCCACCACCGCCGTAGGCGGCCTTGATGGCGACCGGCCAGCCGAACTCGTTGCCGAAGGCGACGACTTCGTCGCCCGATTCGAGCACGTCGGTGCGGCCGGGCACCCCGGAAACACCGGCGGCTTCTGCGGCGTGGCGGGCGCTGATCTTGTCACCCATGACCTCGATGGCTTCGGGCGGCGGGCCGATGAACGTGACGCCCCGCTCCGTGATTGCCCGGGCGAAGTCGGTGTTCTCCGAGAAGAACCCGTAGCCGGGGTGGACGCCGTCGGCTCCGGAACGCTCGATGATGTCGAGAATGGCCTCGGTGTTCAGGTAGGACTCGGCCGCGGTCTGTCCGCCGAGGGCGTACGCCTCGTCGGCGAGACGCACGTGGAGGGCGTCCCGGTCCAGCTCCGAGTAGACGGCGACGGTGGTGATTCCGAGTTCGCGACAGGTCCGGATGACCCGGACGGCGATCTCTCCACGGTTGGCGATGAGAACCTTCTTCAGCACGCTGGCTGCCTTTCCGATCAGGGATGTTCCCGCAAGCGTAGTCAGCCTCCCATGGTCGTAGGGTACGTGCCATGCCTGCTGCCTTCGTTCCCGACATCCGGCGCTTTGCCGAGCTCGATTCGACCAACCGTTATCTGCTCGATCTGGCCCGGGAAGGCGCACCGGCCGGGGTTGTGGTCGCCGCCGACCACCAGACGGCGGGCCGGGGCCGGCGGGGAAGGACCTGGGAGGCTCCGTCCGGCGCCAACCTGTTGGTGTCGATGCTGCTGCGGCCGGCCTTGACGGTTGACGAGCGGTACCTGGCCAGTGCGGCGGTGACCCTGGCCGCAATGGACGCGCTTGGTCGCGTCGAACCCGAACTGGCCGGTCTGGTCAGGGTGAAGTGGCCCAACGACCTGCTCGGGCCGGGTGGGGCCAAACTGGCCGGCGTCCTGGCCGAAGCCGACCTGTCGGGCGGGGGAACCGGCACCGGGGAGGGCCAGTCCGGGGCGATTGTGGTCGGCATCGGACTGAACGTGGGCTGGCCGGGTGAGGGCGACGAGGGACCTCTAGGGGTCGAGGCGACGTCGCTGTCGCGGCTGGCGGGTCGGCCGGTCGACCGTGACGCCGTCTTCGATGCCCTGGTGGATGCCGTCGTTCTACGGGCCGCCGATCTGGAGAGTCCCGCCGGCCGGAGAAGGCTGGCCGGAGACCTGAAGGCGTCGTGTTCGACACTCGGCACCCGGGTGAGGGTCGAACTGGCTGATGGCCGGTTCGAGGGCGTGGCCACCGACCTCACCCCCGAGGGTCACCTGGTGGTCGTGGCCGACGGGGTCTCCCGGATCGTTGTGGCCGGGGACGTCGTACACCTCCGGTCGGCCGGGGCGTGACGGCGCCTCGGATCCCCGATGGTCATGGAGCTCCATGATCCGGATGGTGACCGGGTGGGACGAACGCCAAAATTGCCCCTACCGGGAACGGGGACGGTCAAAGTAGCCTGAACGCATGCGAGTTCTGGTGACGGGTGGTGCGGGGTTTATCGGTTCGAACTTCGTGCGCTACTGGGTAAACGAACATCCTGACGACCATGTGGTGGCCTTCGACGTACTGACGTACGCCGGCAACCGGCCGAACCTGGATGACGTGGCCGACCGGTGCGACTTCGTGCAGGGAGACATCGGGGATCTCGACGGGGTGATGTCCACCCTGGCGGCCCACGACATCGACGTGATCGTCAACTTCGCCGCCGAGTCCCACAACTCCCTTGCCATCTTGAATCCCGGCCTGTTCTTCCGGACCAACGTGCTCGGTACCCAGACGTTGGCCGAGGCGGCCCGCCGCCACGGAGTGGCCCGTTTCCATCACATCTCGACCTGCGAGGTCTACGGCGACCTCGCCCTCGACTCGGACGAGCTCTTCACCGAAGAGACGCCGTATCGGCCCCGGACGCCCTACAACGCTTCCAAGGCCGGAGGTGACCATGCGGTACGGGCCTACGTGGAGACCTACGACCTGCCCGCCACCATCACCAACTGCTGCAACAACTACGGCCCCTACCAGTTCCCGGAGAAGGTCATCCCGCTGTTCACGTCCCGGGCCCTCGATGACCAGCCCCTCCCGCTGTACGCCTCGACCCAGAACCGCCGGGAGTGGTTGCACGTCGACGACCACTGCCGGGCCATCGACCTCGTGCTGCACCAGGGAGTGGTGGGCGAGACCTACAACGTGGGAAGTGGCATCGAGGCCAGCGTCGAGGAGATCGCCAACGCCGTGCTGGCCGCCACCGGTCGCCCGGACAGCCTGAAGGAGATCGTGCCCGATCGCCCCAGTCATGACCGGCGCTACCTGCTGGACTCGTCGAAGATCCGGCGGGAACTGGGCTGGGACGCCCAGGTTCCGTTCGATCAAGGTCTGGCCGACACGGTCCGCTGGTATGCCGAGCACCGGGCATGGTGGGAGCCACTGCGCGATCGGGCCCCGGTGGTCGAGGGTGCTTGGGGCGATCCCGCCAACCGCTGATGGCGGCACCGCTGCGCATCCTTTTGACCGGAGCCCGTGGCCAGCTCGGTCGGGACATGGCCGACCTGTTGACGACCGGGGTGGCCGTGGGGGGACGCCCGCCAGGTGAACAGACGCTGCTTTCTGCCTGGCGTCCCGGGTCGGTCGAGGTCCTGGCCACCAACTCGGACACGATGGATCTGGCCCAGAGGGACGTCATCTTCGACACCGTGTACTCGTTCCGTCCGGATGTGATCCTCCACGGAGGTGCCTACACCGCCGTGGATGCCGCCGAAACCGAGGTGGATGCGGCCTGGCGGATCAACGCGATGGGCACGCGCCACCTGGCCGAAGCCGCCGTGAAGGTGGGCGCCCACGTGGTCTACGTCTCGACCGACTACGTCTTCGACGGCACCAAGAAGGCGCCGTATCTGGAGTGGGACCAGACCCATCCGGTGTCGGTGTACGGGGCCAGCAAGCGCGGAGGCGAACAGGAAGTTCTTGCCATCGCCGGGGCGTCGGCCACCGTGGTGCGAACCTCCTGGGTGAACGGCGCCCACGGCGCAAACATGGTGAAGACGGCCCTTCGACTGGCGGCCGGGGACGGGATCCTGCGCTTCGTCGACGACCAGCATGGATGTCCGACCTTCACGGCCGACCTGGCCGAGGCCGTGATCCGGCTGGGCCTGGACCGTCGGCCCGGCATCTTCCACGTCACCAACCAGGGAGAGACGACCTGGTTCGGCTTCGTCCGGGCCACCCTGGCCGCCGCCGGCCACGATCCCGGCCGGGTGGAACCGATTGCCACGGGCGACCTGGATCCACCCCGTCCGGCGCCCCGTCCGGCCAACTCCCGGCTGGAAAACGCCGCCCTCCGCCTGAGTGGCCTCCCGATGCTGCCAGAATGGACCGACGGACTGGCCCGCCTGGTTGGCGCGCTGACGTCCTGAGTGCAGCAGAGCAGGTGGTTGGTGGGCCGATCCCGCCACGGCCGGGGCAGAACACGAGCATGACAACACGAGGAGAAGGAATGGCAGACGGTCCCGACCATGCGCGAACGGCAGCGATGGCTCCGACCGGGGAGTCGCGCCGGGTGGCGGTCATCGGTGTCGGCTACGTGGGTCTGCCGACGGCTGCGACCCTGGCCCATCTGGGCCACCGGGTGACCTGCGGCGACGCCAACGCCGAGCGGGTGGCGATGCTCCAGGCCGGCAAGGTTCCCATCGTGGAGGAGAACCTGGAAGAACTGGTGCAGGCCGGGCAGGCGTCCGGTCACCTGAACTTCGTGCTCGGGGCCACGGCCGCCGTCCAGGACGCCGAGTTCGTGTTTCTCTGCGTGCCCACTCCGCAGGGGGCCGATGGTTCGGCCGACCTGTCGTTTGTGGAAGCGGTGGCCAAGGAGATTGCCCCTCATCTCCGACCGGGGACGATCATCGTGAACAAGTCGACCGTTCCGGTTGGCTCCACCCTGGTGGTGGAGCGGGTGTTGGCCCGGTCCGACGTCCAGGTGGTTTCGAATCCGGAGTTCCTCCGGGAAGGCACCGCGGTGCCCGACAGCCTGCACCCGGAGCGGATCGTGGTGGGGGCCGACAGCCAGGAAGCGGCGGCCAAGGTGGGAGAGTTGTTCTCCGGAACCCGGGCCCCCCTGTTGATCACCGATGCGGCGACTGCCGAGACCATCAAGTACGCCTCGAACGCCTTCCTGGCCACGAAGCTGAGTTTCGTGAACGCCGTGGCGGGCCTGTGCGAAGCAGTGGGGGCCGACGTCCGTGACGTCATCCTCGGTCTCGGTTACGACAAGCGCATCGGGTTCGAGTTCCTGAAACCGGGACCGGGTTGGGGTGGGAGCTGTCTCCCCAAGGACACCCGGGCATTGGTCCACATCGCCGAGAGTGCCGGGTACGATTTTTCCTTCCTGAAGGGGGCCATCGCCACCAACGACGAGCAGTTCGTCCGGGTGGTCAACAAGATCCGCACCGCGGCCGGACTCGATTCCGAACGGGCCGGGACGGCCGACGAGTTCGACGGCGTGACGGTGGCGGTCTGGGGTCTCACGTTCAAGGCCGGCACCGACGATCTCCGCAACTCCCCGTCGGTGGAGGTCATCCGACGCCTGGTGGCCGGTGGGGCGGAGGTCCGGGCCTACGACCCCACGGTGCACGTCCCGGCCGGCGAGGAGTCCACCACGGTGGAGGGTCTGTCCGGATTCGACTCCTACGGCGACCACGACGAAGAGGCGATGGCCCGGGGCCTTAAGGCCTACCCTGATGCCTACGCTGCGTGCCGGGGGGCGGCGGTGCTGGTGGTTCTGACCGAGTGGGACGCCTTCCGGTGGCTCGACTTCTCGCGGGTACGCGAGGAGATGGCCGCACCGGTCGTGGTGGACGCCCGCAATCTCCTGGATCCGGCCCAGCTCCGTCGGCTGGACTTCGCCTACCAGGGAATCGGGCGGCGATGAGCCCCCGGAACGGCCGCCAGGTGGTCCTCGGTGGAGGAGGATTCCTGGGTTCCCATCTGTGCGACCAACTGCTGGCCCGCGGGGACGAAGTGGTGGCCGTGGACGACTTCTCCACCGGTCGACGGGCCAACGTGGCCCACCTCGACGGCCACCAAGGGTTCACCCTGGTGGAGGCCGACATCTCGAAGGGAATCCCGGTCGACGGCGAGATCACGGGTGTCTTCAACCTGGCCAGTCCGGCGTCTCCTCCCGACTACCTGGCCCGGGCCCTCGAGACCCTGGCCGTCGGCAGTGAAGGCACCCGCCACGGCCTCGAGCTCGCCCTGGCCCATGGGGCCCGGTTCCTGATGGCGTCAACCAGCGAGGTCTACGGTGACCCCGAAGTCCACCCCCAGGCCGAATCGTACTGGGGCCGGGTGAACCCCATCGGACCCCGGAGCGTCTATGACGAAGCCAAGCGGTTCTCCGAGGCCCTGACCATGGCCCACCGCCGGACGTTGGGAACGAACACCACCATCGTGCGGATCTTCAACACCTACGGCCCCCGGTTGCGACCCGATGACGGCCGGGTGGTGTCCAACTTCCTCCTGCAGGCCATGCGCCACGAACCGCTCACCGTTTACGGCGACGGAAGCCAGACCCGCAGTCTCTGTTATGTGGAGGACGAGGTCGGGGGACTGATCGCCCTGTTCGACAGCGACCTCGAGGGACCGGTCAACATCGGCAACCCCGACGAGTACACCGTCAAGGAGTTGGCGGAGAACATCATCGACCTCCTCGGTTCCTCGTCGAGCATCGAGTACCGACCGCTGCCCACCGATGATCCGACCCGTCGCCGACCGGACATCACCCGGGCCCGGGCCG
Organism: uncultured Acidimicrobiaceae bacterium; assembly: GCA_903894295.1. GTDB lineage: Bacteria > Actinomycetota > Acidimicrobiia > Acidimicrobiales > RAAP-2 > Bog-756. Next base: position 23,298 of record CAITPI010000044.1, on the reverse strand, counting down.
AACTGGGGTGGGAACCGACCACGCCCCTGCGGGTCGGTCTGGAGCGGACGGCCGCCTTTTTGGCCCAGGACGCCGGGCTCTAGCCCGGAGCCGACCACCGTCGGAAGGCGAATGGTTCCCGCCGGCGCCTCGTGCGACCTACTGTGAAGGGGTAGACACCCTTTGAGACAGGATGACCAACGGCTATGACTGATCCCGGGGCGGGGCCGCCCAAGTTCGAACTGCTGAGCGTGATCGTGCCCGTGTTCAACGAGCGCACGACCGTGGCCGAGATCATCCGCCGTATCCGGGCCGTGCAACTTCCGCTCGATCTGGAAGTCATCGTGGTCGACGACGGTTCGTCCGACGGCACCGACCGGGTGCTTGCCGCCCTGGGCGATTCGACCGTGCACGTCATCGTGCATCCGGTGAACAAGGGCAAGGGGGCGGCGATCAGGACCGGTCTCCAGGCGGTGCGGGGCGATCTGGTGCTGATCCAGGACGCCGACCTTGAGTACGACCCGGAAGACTGGCCACGCCTGCTCGATCCGGTCCTGAAGGGCAAGGCCCGGATCGTCTACGGTTCCCGTTTCACCGGCGAGCGGAAGAACATGCTGCCGCTCCACTGGATCGGCAACCGCTTCCTGTCGCTGGTGACCAACGTGCTCTACCAGTCCACCCTGTCGGACATGGAGACGTGTTACAAGCTGTTCGACCGCAAGGTGCTCGAAGGCATCACCGTCCAGTCGGACAAGTTCGACTTCGAACCGGAGATCACCGCCAAGATGCTGCGCCGGGGCCACCGGATCTACGAAGTGCCGATCAGCTACGCCGGGCGCGAGTTCGACGAGGGGAAGAAGATCTCGTGGCGTGACGGTCTCGGTGCGCTCAAGGCCCTGATCAAGTACCGGTTCACGCCCCTCGACCGGTGAATCCCGGAGACGTCGGGGCCGTCGTCGTCAACTACGAGTCGGGCGCCGCGTTGGCCCGGTGCGTGAAGGATCTCGGGCTGGCCGGGGTGGCCGATGTGGTGGTCGTGGACAACGGTTCGTCGGACGGGTCCCTCCTCGGTGTGGACGTTCCGGTGGTGACTCCTCCAGGCAATCTGGGGTACGGCTCGGCCGTCAACCGGGGAGCGGCCTGCGGGAACCATCCCCTGATCCTGGTGGCCAACCCGGATCTCGAGGTGTCCCCGGACTGTGTGGCCGAGTTGGTGGCGGCCCTCGACAGCCACCCGGCGTGGGCCATGGTCGGACCGTTGATCCGCACGTCTTCCGGCGGGAGATACCCGTCGGCCCGCCGGTTCCCGTCGTTCGTCGATGCGGCCGGACACGCACTCCTCGGGCTGTTCGCTCCGGACAACCGCTTCACCCGCAACTACCAGCAACCCGACCTTGAGGGTGTCGACCCACAGGAAGTCGACTGGGTGTCCGGAGCGTGCCAACTCGTGCGTCGGGCCGCGTTCGAAGAGGTCGGCGGATTCGACGAGGCCTACTTCATGTACGCCGAGGACGTCGATCTCTGTTGGCGTCTGCATCGGGCCGGTTGGAGGGTGGGATATGTGCCCTCGGCCACCGTCGTCCACGCCCAGGGCATCTCCACGGCGCATCACCCCTACCGTATGGTCGTCGAACACCAGCGGTCCCTGTGGCGATTTGCCCGTGTTTCGACCTCGGGAGCGAACCGTCTGGCCCTGCCCCTGGTGGCGGCGGGCCTCGTGCTGCGGGCCGGACTCGCCATGGCGGTGGTGACCCGCAACCGGGTGGTTTCCGCCAAACGTTTCCGGTTGGGGCGGGAGAGGCTGTAGGGTTTTACTCGATCATGGCGAGCAACTCCACAGGTAAATGGGTAGAGCGCGCGGCCACCACCGGTGGCGGGCGCAGTTACGGCGGGCAGCGGCCCGTGAACTTCTATGCGGCCATCGTGCTGATCTGCGTGGTCGGTCTGATGCTGATCGCCTACAGCCGTTATGAGCGCACCCACGCCGTGGTCTCCTCGGCCGGCCCGCCCATCGTCGGCCAGCAGTGGGACGCCGGCTTTGCCATCGACATCTGTGGCACGATCAAGCCGAACCTCCCGGCCAACAACGCGAAGTCCAAGAACTTCACCATCAGCGCCAACGGCGTGATCTCGGTCCTGCCGGCCAACTCGTCCCAGTCCGGTGCGAACGCCACACTCGAGAAGTTCATCTCGAACTATCGGGGTCTGGAGTTGAGCCAGTCGGTCCTGCAGTACCCCGGAGGCAAGGCCTACACCAACGGGACCGTTTGCCCGGCGGGGACTCCCGATGCCGGCAAGGCCGGCGTGGTCATCGTCAACTACTGGCCCAACTACGAATCCACCACGGCGAAGCAGCCGGCGGGGGATCCCCAAAATCTCCTTTTCAGCCAGGGTCAGCTGATCACGGCCGCCTTCGTGCCGACGTCGGCCACGATTCCGAAGCCGCCGCAGTCGGTGCAGACGGCGACACAAGCCGCCGTGTCGGCTGCGGCCGGACAGGCTCCGGGGGCGTCCACCACGACCTCCACCCTGAAGAGTTCGGTGGTGACGCCCACGACGGCGGTCACGCCCACCACGTCGGCGGCCACGACAACCACCGCGGCTCCGGCGAGCACAACCTCGACCACCCTGAAGTGAAAGCGGTTGTCCTCGTAGGGGGTGAGGGTACGCGTCTGCGGCCCTTGACCCTGACGGCGCCCAAGCAGATGCTCCCCATTGCCGAACAGTCGATGATCGAGCGGGTGGTGGGCTATCTGGCCCGCCACGGCGTCAAAGACGTGGTGCTGTCCCTCGGATACCGCCCGGACGCCTTCGTTGATGCGTTTCCCGACAGCACCATCGGCGAGGTCCGGTTGACCTATGCGGTCGAGCCTTCACCGCTCGACACCGCCGGTGCCATCGCATTTGCCGCCCGGGCGGCGGGGATCGACGAAGCCTTCTTCGTGGTCAACGGGGACGTGTTGACCGACATCGACCTGGCCGGTCTCCTGGCGTTGCACCGTTCTTCCGGCGCCGAGGCCACCATCTCGCTGACCCCGGTGGACAATCCGAGCGCCTTTGGGGTGGTGCCCACCACGGAGGACGGCGAGGTCATCGCCTTCATCGAGAAGCCGCCCCGGGACGAGGCGCCAACCAACATGATCAACGCCGGCCTGTACGTGCTCGAGCCGTCGGTTCTCGACCGGATCACGCCGGGCGTCCGGGTCTCCATCGAACGGGAGATCTTCCCGGCGCTCGTCGCCGACGGAGCCCTCTTCGCCCTCGGATCGGACGCCTACTGGCTCGACACGGGTACACCGGACTCGTATCTGCGGGCCCAGCGGGACCTGGTGGCCGGAAAACGGGGGACGGCGCCCCATCCCGATGCCGTGCTTTCGGGCGATCTCGGCCCCGAGGTCTGGGTGACCGGCGAGGTGGAAGCGTCCGGTGCCGACCTCAAGCGGTCGCTTCTCGGCGCCGGATCGATCATCGAGGCCGGGGCGGTGGTTCGCGACTCGGTCATCGGCCGCGGGGCGGTCATCGAACGCGACGTTGTGGTGGAGAACTCGGTGGTCATGCCCGGCGCCCGGGTGGCCTCCAGCGCCCGGGTGGAGGATTCGATTGTGGGCCCGGGAAGTGTGGTGGGCCAGCGGTGCGTGGTGACCGGGGTTTCGGTCATCGGACCCGAAGCGGTCGTTGCGTCGGGGACCACCCTCGATGGCGACCGGATCCAGGCCGGGTCCTAGGTGTCCGACGGCAGATTCGCCAAGAGCCCCGGCAAGTAGCCCGGGAACAGTCCCCAACAAGAGTCCCCAGCAAGAGTCCCCAGCAAGGGTGCAAGGAGAGGCGACAATGCGAGCAGTGGTCACGGGAGGTGCCGGATTCATCGGTTCCACGCTGGTCGACCGTCTGGTGGCCGACGGACACGACGTACATGTCATCGACAACTTCTCGACGGGGAACCGGGCCAACCTGGCGGCAGCCATGGCCGAGGCGGCGGACCGGTTGGTCGTCCACGACCTCGACATCCGCTCGGCCGGGATGGTCGACCGGCTCATCGAGGTGGCTCCCGAGGTCGTGTTCCACCTCGCCGCCCAGGCCGATGTCCGTGTCTCGGTGGCCGACCCGGTGTTCGATGCCGACACCAACGTGCTCGGCACCCTTCGGGTACTCGAAGGCGCCCGGCAGGCCAACGCCCGCAAGGTCGTGTTTGCCGCCAGTGGAGGCACGCTCTACGGGGAGCCCGACGACTCGGAACTGCCGCTCAGGGAGTCGCTGCCCCAGCATCCGCTGTCTCCCTACGGGGTCTCCAAGAAGGCGGCCATCGACTACCTCGTGGCCTATCGGGCCCTGCACGGACTCGATTTCGTGGCCCTGGCCCTGGCCAATGTCTACGGTCCCCGCCAGGACCCCCACGGGGAAGCAGGGGTGGTGGCGATCTTCGCCGAGCGGATCCTGAACGGCGAGAACGTCACCATCTACGGGGACGGAGAGCAGACCCGGGACTTCGTCTATGTGGACGACGTCGCCGACGCCTTCTACCGGGCGGCGACCCGCGGATCGGGCGTGCTGTGCAACATCGGCACCGGCCAGGAAACCTCCGTGAACCGCCTCTATCACGAGATGGTGGCCCGTTCCGGCGTGGCTTCGACCCACTCCTACCAGCCGGCCCGGCCCGGTGAACTGGCCCGGAACTGTCTCGACACCACCCGGGCGGGTGAAGAGTTGGGCTGGTCGTCGTGGACCGAACTGGGCCCGGGTACCGAAGCCACGATTGATTTCGTCCGCCATCGTCTGGCCGAGGAAACGCCGGGAGCGGGCGAACCGGCCTGACGGGCGGGTAGACTGGTTCCCCTTGGGCGCGTCCGTGTCCCTCGCCTGACACACGAAAGCTCTTGATGCCCCCCTCCACCACCTTCGCCGACCTTGGCGTGCCTGCCGATATTGTCGCCGCCCTTCACCGCAAGGGAATCGACGAACCCTTCCCGATCCAGAGCATGACGGTGCCCGATGCCCTCGCCGGCCGGGACGTCTGCGGAAAGGCACCGACCGGTTCCGGCAAGACGCTGGCCTTCGGCATCGGCGCCGTGGCCCGCCTGTCCGGACCACCGGCCCGGCCCCGGCATCCCCGGGTGCTCGTTCTGACGCCAACCCGCGAACTGGCGGCCCAGGTGGCCAGCGAACTCCAGGTCCTGGCGACACCACGGGGACTGAGGGTTGACTCGTTCTACGGGGGGGTTGGCTATGGCCCCCAACTCAAGGCCCTCGGTCGGGGCGTGGACGTGGCCGTGGCCTGTCCGGGTCGACTCGGCGATCTCCTGGAACGGGGCAGCATCCGGCTTGACGCCGTGGAGATCGTGGTGGTCGACGAGGCCGACCGCATGGCCGACATGGGCTTCCTGCCGGACGTGAAGCGCATCCTCGACCTCACGCCGGCCGAACGGCAGACCGTCCTGTTCTCGGCCACCCTGGACGGCGACATCGACGTTCTGGTCAAGCGTTACCAGAACGATCCGGCCCGGCACGAACTCGAGGTGGACGAGGACGAACCTTCGGCCGCCGTGCACATGTTCTGGCGGGTGGCTTCCGGCGACCGGGTGGAGCTCACCGCTTCGGTGGCAGCCGTCTCGGGTCCGACCATCGTGTTCTGCCGCACCAAGCACTCGACCGACCGGATCGCCCGCCAACTCGAGCAGCGGGGACTGCGCACGGCGGCCATCCACGGCGACCGGAGCCAGAAGCAGCGGGAGCGGGCACTCGAACAGTTCATGGAGGGCTCGGTGGACGTTCTCGTGGCCACCGATGTGGCGGCCCGGGGCATCCACGTGGACGGCGTCAACGCCGTGGTCCATTACGACCCCTCGGCCGATCCCAAGGACTACGTGCACCGCTCCGGCCGCACGGCCCGGGCCGGCGCCATCGGCGTGGTGGTCAGTTTCGTGACTCCGGACAAGGCGGGGGCCGTGAAGCGGCTCCAGCGCGAACTCGATGTCCCCTCCGGCACGATCCAGCCCGATGTGGCGGCCATCACGGCGGTCCTCGGCGATCCGCCCCCCCGACGCAAGCCTCCGGAACGCCGCGAGAAGTCGGCCAACGCCTCGTCGGCCCGCCGCGAGCGTCCCCGCAACGACCGGCGGCCCCGGGACGAGCGCCCGTCCCGCTTCGACGACCGGCGACCGCGGGCCAACGATGGAGAGCGGCGAGCGCCAGGTTCGGGCGAAGCCCAGGGTGGTGAACACCGGACCGGACGTCCCGAGCGGCCGGGCAAGCCGTTCCGTCCGGCCAAGCCGTTCCGGTCCACCAAGCCCCACGGCTCGAAGCCACACGGCTCCAAGACCCACGGGGCGCCGGGTGCACCGTCGGCGGGTGGTTCCTCCTCCTCCGGCGGTGCCTCATCGGGCGGTTCCCGTCCATCGCGCCCGGGTCGACCCAAGTCGGCTCCGGGTCGTTCGAAGTCCCCTGGCGCCGGAGGCGGTCCCCGCCGGGGCGGGGGAGCGGGATCCCGGCCCAAGGGAAACCGGGGCAACTGAACCGGATCCCGACCGGCGAAGGTGATCGCCTAAGGTACAGGGATGTCCAACAAGCCTGTCGTCGAGATTCCCGCTGAGCCTGCCCCCACCGAACTGGTCATCGAAGATCTGGAAGTCGGTACCGGGGCCGAAGCAGTGGCCGGCAACTCGGTCAACGTCCACTACGTCGGCGTGTCCTGGTCGACCGGCCAGGAGTTCGACTCGTCCTGGGATCGGGGCGAACACTTCGCCTTTCCGCTCGGCGCCGGCCACGTCATCAAGGGTTGGGACCAGGGCGTTCAGGGCATGAAGGTCGGCGGACGTCGCCGTCTCACCATTCCTCCGGCCATGGGCTACGGGTCCCAGGGCGCCGGCGGGGTCATCGCGCCCAACGAGACGCTGGTGTTCGTGGTCGACCTCTTCGACGTCGGCTGAACCGGCCCGTCTAGCGGAACAGGTCCTCTTCGGGCGGGCGGATGATCTCGTCCTTCACCGACGAGGGCCGCAACCACCCATCGGGCACGCCGCGCACGACGGCGGCCGGAAATCCGGTGGCCTTTCCCATGACCAGTTCGGCCGCCGATGCGATCTCGTCGGCCACGCAGACCTCGGTGGCTTCGAGCACCCGCCCGGTGGCGTCGGCCGTGCCCCGCAGGTCGACCACTCCGGCGATCCCGGCCACGCCGATGGCCACGTCGGTGACCCCGCGCCGCCAGGGCCGGCCGAAGGTGTCCGAGATGATGACCCCCACCCGCCGGTGGTAGCGGTGTTCGAACGCCTCCCGGAGGCCCCGGGCCGAACGGTCGGAATCGACCGGCAGCAGGGCGGCCGTACCATCGTCGACATTGGACAGGTCGATGCCGGCGTTGGCGCAGATGAAGCCGTGGCGGGTCTCCGAGATGATGAGGTCGCCCCGCCGTCGCACGATGCGAACCGACTCCGACTCGACAAGGGCCGCCTTGGCGTCGGGATCGGCGGGATCGAGGGCGACGATCTGCCCCTCGGCCTTGGAGACCACTTTTTGGGTCACCACCAGCACGTCGCCGTCGCGGAGGTGGTGGTGCGATTCTTCCTCCCCGGCTCCGGGCAGCAGGACGGCAGCCAGCACCTCGACCAGCGGGTCGCCCGGATGGATCTCACCGATGCCCCGGACCGGAAAGACGGTGAGCGCACCGTCAGGATGCGACATCGAGCACCGTCCGGGCGAGTTGGGCCGAGGCTTCCTTCGACGTCATGAGGGTCGGGGCGACCACACACCGGACCCCTTCGGCCTCCACCGCGGTCGCCAGGTCGGCGTCGGCTTCGTCGATGACCAGCGTGGAGATCATCGGTGCATACCAGCGGGCCACGCCGACGACCGAGGCTTCGAATCCCATCTCGACCAGCAGACGGTCGGCCGGTCCCTTGAGGGCGGCCCCGGCGATGATGGGCGAGATCCCGACAGCATCGTCCCGCCGGGACATGAGCGCCTTCCTGATGCCAGGCACGGCGAGTACGGGACCGATCGAGACGACCGGATTGGACGGGCAGACCACGACCACCTCGGCCTGTTCGATGGCGTCGAGAACCCCGGGCGCCGGACGGCTCTCGGCGGCCCCGGCGAAGGTCACGGAAGCCACCGCCACGTCGTGGTGGTGCTTGACGAAGTACTCCTGAAAGCCGACTTCGGGCCCGTCAACCAGGGTCAGCCGGGTCCGGAGGGGATCGTCGGTGACCGGTTGGAGCCGGATGTCCACCCCGAAGGACCGGGCCAGTTCCCGGGTGACTTCGCTCAGCGTGGCCCCTTCGGACAGTCGCTGGGTCCGGTAGCAGTGGGTGGCGAGGTCCTGGTCGCCCAGGTTGAACCAGGTGAGTCCGCCGAGTCGTCGAAGGGACTCCATGACCCGCCAGGTTTCACCGGCCAGGCCCCAGCCGGTCTCCGGATTGATGGCATCGGCCAGGGTGTACATCACGGTGTCGAGGTCGGGCGAGACGTGAAGGCCGTGGAAGACCGTGTCGTCCCCGGTGTTCACGAGGGCCGTGATCTCCTCGGGGGGCAGGACTTCGATGAAGCCGCGCAGCAGTTTTGCGGCGCCGACGCCGCCAGCAAGTGCCGTGATCATCGGGGCAGGCTACCCCGAGGGGCCGGTGTGATGGACACGTCGGCCCGAATCGTTGTGCAAGGCTCCCATGGTGACCGCTGTGGCTTCGAGCCTCTCCGTGGCCTTTGACGCCACGCCCCTGCTGGGCCGTCCGACCGGGGTTGGGGCGTTCTGTGCGGGCACGTTGGCCGAACTGGCCCGCCGGAGCGACCTGGTCATGTCGGCCTTTGTGGTCAGCGGACGGCGCCCGGACGGGTGGGAGTCACGACTGCCGACCGGCGTGGCGAGCGGCCAACGGACGATGAACGCCTCCCTGCTGCAGGCGCTGTGGTCCCGCGTCAACCACCCGGTCGCCGAACGTTTCATCGGACGCCACGACGTGGTGCACGGCACCAACTATGTCGTTCCTCCCGTCCGTCATGGCGCCCGGGTGGTGTCGGTGCACGACCTCACCGTTGTCGCCTTTCCGGAACTGTGTGACCGGGCCGCGTTGGCCTATCCCACCCTGATCCGCCGGGCCATCGCCGATGGTGCGTGGGTCCATACCCCGTCCCGGTTTGTGGCCGACGAAGTGGTGGACCGCCTGGGGGCCGATCCGGCCCGGGTGCGGGCGGTTCCCTACGGGGTGCCTGCCCTCGGTTCACCCGAGGGACCCGTGCCGTTCCCGCTCCCGGCGGGTTGCGGACGCTACGTGCTGGCGATCGGCACCATCGAACCCCGGAAGGACTACCCGCTGCTGGTGCGGGCCATGGCCTCGGTGGTCGGGGAACAGCCCGACACGGCGCTGGTGATTGTCGGCGCCGACGGATGGGGTCGGGCCGCCTTCGACGAAGCGGTGGCCGCCGCTCCCGGGGCGTTGCGTTCCCGGATTGTCCGTCCCGGCTACCTGGACGACGTCCAGTTGGCCCGGGTCCTTCGCTCGGCGGCCGTGCTGGCCTACCCCTCCCGATACGAGGGGTTCGGCTTTCCTCCGTTGCAGGCCATGGCGGCCGGAGTTCCCACGGTGGTCACCGCCGCCGGATCCGTGCCCGAGGTCGTCGGCGACGGGGCCCTCGTGGTCCCCGTCGGGGACGGAGCCGCCCTGGCGTCCTCGATCCTGGCGGCTCTCGAGGGGGGAGAGGAGATCGGGCAACTGGTCGAACAGGGGAGGGCGAGGAGCGCCGAGTTCACCTGGGAGGCGTGTGCCTCGGGCCTGGCCTCGCTCTACCGGGATGCGTCATCGTGACCCATGGCCCGGTCGAAGACGGCGCCGTAGTCGGGACGGCCTCCTGGCTGCTGGGCGGTGCGTTGACGGCGAAGCTCCCGCGCAGACGGGGCATGGCGGGCGATGATGGCCCGGGCCAGCGCGGACGGATCGCCCGGTGTGACCAGGGTGCCGAGGACGCGGTCCACCTGGCCGAGGATCTCCTTCGGTCCACCGGCGTCGGTGGCGATGACCGGCACGCCCGAGGCCAGGGCCTCCACGACCACCATGCCGTAGGGCTCGGGTTCTCTGGACGGAAGTACGAACACGTCGAGGTCGGCCATCAGGGCCCCCACGTCGTCACTTGGTCCGATCCAGCACACACTCCCGAGCGCCTCGGCCCGTTGGCGCAGCTCGTCATACCACGCCTCCTTGCCGGCGACGGCCGGCCCGGCAATGACTGCCATGGCGTCGGGAACCGCTGCGGCCACCTCCGGCCACGCATCGAGCAGGACCTCGATGCCCTTCCAGGTGTCGATGCGTCCAACGGACCCGACGAGATAGGTCCGGTCGTCGATGTCGTGGGCCGGACGGAACCTTCCGGCCATGGCGGGAGAGAACCGACCCGGATCGACCTGGTCGTAGAGGACCGACCGATGCGCCGGGTCGACTCCGGGAAACTGGTCGGCCACCGCCTGGGACACCGCGATCACCTCGTCGGCCCACGAGTCCAACATCCACCGTTCGACCCGCAGGGCGAGGTCGGACTGTACGACGATCTCCCGGGCGTGCCACACGTGGGGTCGGCGGGCGAGGCGGGCCGCCGGCGCCCCGTACCAGCAGTGCAGCGAGTTGGTGTGGACCACGCCGACGTCGAGTGTGCGGGCCAACCTCCGGAGCTTCAGGATCGATCCGGGGGCCCGGAGGGCGTAGCGCAGCCAGTGCCACCGGCCACCCCGGGTGGTGATGCGCTCCATCGGAACCTCATGGATTCTGGCTCCGGCCTCGCTCCATCGGGCGGCCATCGGTGACGGCCCGGGCAGGGCAACATGGCACTCCCAACCTTCACGTGTCAGTTGGGTCACCATGGCGAGCAGGGCCTGGTCGGAACCACCGAGTTCGGCCATGGGCTGGACCGAAAGGATGCGTCTCGTGCGAGTAGCGGTCAACGTCGAGCAACTCCTCTACCCGTCACCGGGTGGGATCGGTCGGTACACGGCCAGAGTCGTGACTCTACTGTCCGAACTCTTCCCCGAAGACGACCTGCGTCTGTTCTGTGCCCGCCACAACGCCGCCGAGATCGCCCGGAACGTTGGCCAGAGCGGCGTGCCGCAGTCACTTCCGGTGGCCTCGATGCCCTTGCCCCGACCCCTGCTCTATGACGCCTGGCACCATCTCGGCCGGCCTGCGCTGCGGTTCGGGGAGGTGGGCTGGTCTCCCGACGTGGTGCACGCACCGTCGCTCGCCATACCGCCCCGGGGTCCCTACGGCATGGTGGTCACCGTCCACGACGTCGCCGTCGAGCACTTTCCCGATGCGTTCAACCGGCGCGGCAGAAGGTTCCACCGCCAGGGTCTGGAGGTGGCGGCCCGGCGGGCCGACCTGGTGGTGACGGGTTCCCGGGTGGCGGCCGAGGAGATCATGAACCACAGCCGGATCCCCGAGGACCGGCTCCGGGTGATCCCCCTCGGGGTCACCCCGTCCACCGTGGGCCCGGACGAAGCGGTCGGGCTGCGGGCCCAACTGGGTCTTTCCGGTCGCCCCTACGTGTTGTGGGTGGGCAGCCTCGAGCCACGCAAAGGAGTGACCACCCTGGTGAAGGCCATGGTCACACTGGGTCGCCAGGGCGGAGATGTGCCGTTGCTGGTTCTGGCCGGTTATCCGGGTTGGCGACAGAACGGCCTGATCTCACCGGCCGACCGGGCCGAACTCGGGGCGCGGTTGGTGGAGGTGGGCATTGTGGACGACCCGTCGCTCCAGGCCCTCTACCAGGGGGCGACGATCTTTGCCTTCCCGAGCCTCCACGAAGGTTTCGGCCTGCCGGTTCTCGAGGCGATGGCCAACGGCGCCCCCGTGGTCTGCTCCGACCTGCCGGTCCTGCGGGAAGTCTCGGGTGCCCAAGCCGTGCTGGTCGAGACCGGAAACGTCGAGGCGTGGGCCGATGTCCTCGGTTCACTCCTGGCCGACGATGGTCGCCGGGCCGCCCTGGCGGCGGCCGGACGGGTGCAGGCGTCGCGCTTTCCGTGGGAGGCGACCGTGGCGGCCACCCATGAGGCGTACGCCGACGTCGCCCCGGGACGCCCTGCCCCGGGGGGCAACTGAGAGCCGATAGCCTGCACACTTGTGCGAGCACTGATCACCGGGGGACGTGGATTTGTCGGGGGCTGGCTGGCCCGTCATCTGACCGATGCCGGCGACGATGTGGTGGTGATCGACAAGGAGGTCGAGATCACCGATCCGGGCGCGTTGGTCGAGGCCCTCGCTTTGGCCCGGCCGGACGCCATCTACCACCTGGCGGCCCTGACCCACGTCGGTCAGTCGTGGGATGAACCACTTGAGGTGTTCTCGGTCAACATTCTGGGAACCGGTGCGTTGCTGGCCGCCGCCCGCCAGTGTGGCAGTGATCCGGTGGTTCTGGTCACCTCGTCGGCCGAGGTCTATGGAGCGGTCACCGATCCGGCCCTCCTGCCGCTCACCGAGCTTTCCCCGCCTGCTCCGCTGACCCCGTATGCCGCATCCAAGCTGGCAGCCGAAGCGCTGGGCCTCCAGGCGGCCCTTGGTCACGGCCAGCGGGTCGTGATGGCCCGACCGTTCAACCACATCGGAGCCGGCCAGTCGCCCAACTTTGCGGTGGCCGGACTGGCCCGCCGCATCGTGGAGGCCGAACGAACCGGCGCCGCGACCATTCCGGTGGGCAATCTCGCGGCCCGGCGGGACTTCACGGACGTGCGGGATGTCGTCCGGGCCTACCGCCTGCTGGTCGAAGCCGCCCGCAACGGCGACGGGGCCAACGGCGCCGTCTACAACGTCTGCTCCGGGGTGGACGTCTCGATCCAGGAGATCGTCGACGGCCTGCTCGCCGTCTCCGGCTCCTCGGTCGGTCTCGAGGTTGACCCGTCGCTGGTGCGCCCGGTCGAGGTGCCCGTCCTGCGGGGTTCGGCCTCCCGACTGACCAGCCTCACCGGCTGGCGACCGGAGATCGGGTTGGACGAGACACTCCGGGACGTTGTCGACTACTGGCGTTCACAGCCCGGACAGCCTTAGGCGACGACGCCTTTCAGGCCTCCGGCGTCGACCCGCTGGCCGGAATGAAGGAGCGGACCTGGGCCCGGGCGGCCTTGGCCTGTGAGCGGGCCTGTTGGGACAGGTCCCGGGCCGGGGAGGGGAGTTTGTTCTCCAGCGGAGCGATCGTCTGTTCCATCCGTTCGATTGCCGTCTCCACCCGCTCGAAGAGTTGATCCACGTTGATGTCGAGCGCCAGGATGGCGCCCGTCACGTCGGACCGGACCGACTCGATCCGCTCCACCACGCTCTTGCGGGGCTCGGCCAGACGCTTGCCGAGCTCCTGACGCTGGACCTGGGCCTGCTGGAACCCCATGACGCCGGCTCCGACGACGACGTAGGCGGCGTCCTTGGCCTTGCCGGCCACGGCTTTCGCAGTCTTGGTGAGGTCGGTCTGCAGATCGGGCATGGTCGGCACGGGGACTCCTTTGTCGGTCGGTCTCTACTGGGTGCTTGCGATACAAGAGTATGTGGTTTCATAAACTTTTGCAAGCAGAGCGTACTTTCCGAGTGGGTCGTGGCCCGCTAGCCTCATGGCCCTGATGGAAGTCCTGTCCCTGCCGGTCGTGGCTGTTGTCGTGGCCCACGAGCCCGGTGGGTGGTTTGACGAGACCCTGCGCTCCCTCGCCGCCCAGCAGTATGGCGACCTGTCGATCCTGGTGCTGGCCACCCGGAGTTCGGAGGACCGCGGGGCCATCTCCCAACGGGTGGCCGGGGTGCTCCCGACGGCGTATCTCCGTCTGGTCGACGGGAACCCCGGATTTGGCGCACTGGCCAACGAAGCCCGTTCCATGGTGAAGGGGGCGGCGTATCTGCTGCTCTGCCATGACGACGTGGCGCTGGCCCCCGATGCCGTGGCCCAGATGGTGGAAGAGGCCTATCGGTCGAACTCCGGCATCGTCTCCCCCAAGGTGGTGGCGTGGGACAACGACGAGTGTCTGGTCCACGTCGGAATGACGGCCGACCGCACCGGCTCGGTCTCCGAACGGGTCCAGCCCTTCGAGATCGACCATGGTCAACACGACGCCGTCCGTGACGTGTTTGTCGCCCCGGGCGGGTGCACCCTGATCCGGGCCGACCTGTTCGACGAACTGGAAGGCTTCGACCCGGCGATGCCGGCCATGGGAGAGGACCTTGACCTCTGCTGGCGGGCCCAGCTGCTAGGAGCCCGGGTGATCGTGGCTCCCGCCGCCCGGGTGAGACATCGCGAGGAACTGGCGGGCGGGCGCCGGAGTTTGGCCGACCTCGACGGTGTCGGTGCAGTGGCGCCGGCCGGGGGTCGCTCCGACGGGCCGGCCGAAGGGTCGGCTGCAGGAGAGGGCCATGAAGGCGAACCGGAGCCATCCGGGACCGTTGCACCCGTTGCCGGCCATGTCCCGTCCCTCCAGGAGATGCAGCGGCGGAACGAACTGTTGGTGGTGTTGAAGTCCTCTTCCACCTGGACCCTGCTGTGGCTTCTGCCCTGGACTGCGTTGTTGGCCTTGGCCGAGATTGTGGTGGCGGCGCTCACCGGTCACAAGAACCGGGCGGTTGCCGTTCGGGCCGCATGGCGCTGGAATCTGGCCCACCGGGCCGAAATCCGGGAGGCCCGGCAGTGGTCGGCCAGCCACCGACGGGTGGGCGACCAGAAGATCCACCAGCTCCAGACCGGAGGCAGCGCCCGGGCGTCGGCGTTCGGTCGTCGTCTGGCTCTCGGCGGGTTGACCGGTAGCCGCAACAGCGACCTGCGCCCCGGGGCCGAGGAAACCACCGAAGCGTTTGACGAGGAGATCCCGTCGGTTGTCACCACCGGCCGGGTGAGTCTCCGGGTGCAGGTTCTGGTCTGGTTGGTCGCCGCCCTGGTCGTCTACGTGGGGAGTCGGGGTCTTCTGGGCAGCGGACTGCCGTGGGTGGGGCAGTTCTCGCCGTTCACCGCGTGGGGTGCCACCTGGCACCAGTTCTTCGCCGGTTGGCAGCCATCCGGAGTCGGGAGTTCGGCTCCCGTCCAGGCAGCCTGGGGAGTGATCGGACTGGCCGGAACCGTCCTGTTCGGGGCGATGGGACTGACCCAGAAGGTGCTCATCTTCGGCTGCCTGCCCGTGGGCGCCTGGGGTGCGTTCCGACTGCTCCAGCCGTTCCGGTCGCCACGGGCCTCGCTGGTGGCCGGCTTGTCCTACCTGGCGCTGGCGGTTCCCTACGATGCCCTGTCCCTCGGTCGTTGGGGTGCGCTCCTCGTCTATGCCGGTTCCCCGTGGGCGCTCCTCGCCCTGGCGCGCTCGACGGGCGTCGAACCGTTCGCACGGAGGAACGCCGGAGCGGAGAAGTCCCGGCTCGAACGGTGGCGCCCCGTCGTGACCCTGGCCTTGGTGGAGGCGGTCCTCCTGGCTTTCGTGCCGGCCTTCGTGGTCGTGGTGGTGGTCATGGCGGTGGCGCTCGTCCTTTCGTCGTGTTTCTTCGGCGACTGGAATGCCACCCGCCGGGCCCTGGCCATGGCGTTGAAGGCGACGGGCCTGGCGTTGGTCGTGAACCTGCCGTGGGTGCTCGGGGCGCTCTCGGCCGGCAAGGGCGTGCTGGCCGCCTTCGGGGTTCCGACGGCACCGTCACAGGCCCTGGCCTGGACGTCGCTGCTCCGGTTCGTGGCCGGGCCCATCGGTGGTTCCGTTCTCACCTGGGGCTTCGTGGTGGCGGCCGTGGCTCCCTTGCTGCTGGCCCGGGACACCCGTTTCCAGTGGTCGGCCCGGCTGTGGAGTGTGGCCGTTGTGTTCTGGACGCTGGCCTGGGTCATGCAGCGGCACTGGACCGGGGAGTTCTTCATCGAGCCGTTGGTTCTTCTCGCTCCGGCTGGTGCCGCCACGGTCGGCTCGATCGGCCTGGGGGTCGCCGCCTTCGAACAGGACCTGCAGCGGGTCCAGTTTGGCTGGCGGCAGATGCTTTGTGTGGTGGCGGTGGCGGCGGCCGGACTGGGAGCACTGCCCACGGTGGTCTCCGCGCTACCCGGTCGTTGGGCGATGCCCTACAACGACTTTCGCCAGTCCGTGGCCTGGATGCCCCGTCAACCGGCCGCCACCACGGGCGGGTTCCGCGTGCTGTGGCTGGGGGATCCCCGGGCCCTCAACCAGGGAAGTTGGAACCTGCAGCCCGGTCTGGCCTATGCCACAACCGAAGGAGGGCCACCGGATCTGACCTGGACATGGGCAGCCACCAGTCCGGGTCCGGCCCGTTCACTGGCGGAAGACGTGTCCCTGGCCCTGTCCGGCCAGACCGCCGATCTTGGGGCCCTCGTCGCCCCCTATGGCGTCCGCTACGTGGCCGTGCTCACGGCGTTGGCCCCCGAGATCAGCGGGGAACAGGCGCCGGTCGAGTTTCCTGTTCCCGCCACACTCCAGCCTGAACTGGCCCGGCAACTGGACCTCCATCCGGTGGTGACCGGGGCCGGCATCACCGTCTATGCCAACAACGACTGGCGGGCCATCCGCTCGGTGGTTCCCGTCTCCGGAGCCGGACGCCGGCTGGAGCGCCGTCCGCTGCCCCGGCCGGCCCTTGCGGGGCCGATCGCGGCGACCTCGGCGAGTGGTCAGCTGCCCCGGGGAGTTTTTGTGGCAGCCGATGCCCCGGCCGGTTCGTGGCACCTCACCGGCCCGTCGGGATCGCTGACGGGCCGCTCCGAGGATGGCTGGGCCACGGGCTACGACGTGGCGGCTGGCGGCCGGTATGAACTGGGCTTCTCGCCTGGAGTGCTCCCGTTCCTGTCCTGGCTCTTCAGCGTGCTGGCCTGGGGTGCCCTTGTGGTGTTGTGTCTGGCCCGTCGCCGGTGGTCGAACTCCCGACAGATGGCCGAGCGGTTGCGCGACCGCATCGGGACCATGGCGACCGAGCACCGGCATCACGAAGATGATGACGAAGCGGAGTTGTGGGAGTTGTCCGGCCGATGACGCTCGACCCCCAAAGTCGTCCGCGTCGGTCGGTGACGGCCCGTCGGGGCCGCATGGATCCGGTGCCCCACCGACCGGTGATCGCCGGGACGCTGCTCGGCCTGGTCGTCCTCGTTGGTGTACTCGCCGAGGTGCTCGGGACACCGTCGGCCCTGCCGGCCCCGGACGCCGACGCCACGGCGGCCGTGACTCCGACATCGTCCATCCAGTCCACGGCGTTCTGCACCCAAAACGGCGGGGCGGACCTTGGGGCCGTTGATGTCGTGGTGAACACCTCGGACGAGCGCCGTCTCGGAGAGGTCGCAACAATCTCGTCGGCCGACAAGGTGCCGGTGGTCCAACCGCTGTCCGTGCCGCCTCGGGGCACGCTCCTCGTCCATCCGGCGTTCGGCCTGAAGACCGGCAGTCTCGGGTCGACGTTCACGTTCAGCGGCGGTGGGGTCTCGGTGGCACAGGCCGTCAGTTCTCCGGCCGGGTGGTCGATGGCCGCCTGCTCGAACCAGGTCAACTCGGCCTGGAACTTCGCAGGTGGCTCCACCACCTCCGGTCAGACGCTGGCGGTGACGCTCTACAACCCCACGACCTCGGAGGCGGTGGTCAATCTCTCGTTCCAGACGGCCTCGGGCCCTCTGACCCCGTTGCCGTATCAGGGACTGGTGCTGGCCCCCGGTGCGGTCATCAGCGAGCCCGTCGGTGCCTACGTCCAGGGAGCCTCCGGAGTGGGGACCAGGGTCTCGGCCCAGTCAGGTTCGGTGGTCGCCAGCGAGTTGGCCACGTGGTCCGCCGGTGGCCACTCGGGGCTCGGTCTCCTCGGTGGGGCGCCGGCCGGATCCCGCCATTGGTGGTTCACCCAGAACACGGCAACCACGGGTGGTTCGCTGGCCTTCACGGTTGCCAATCCGGGACCGCAAACGGTCTCGGTGACCCTGCGGGCCAGCCTGAGCGATGCCACAGTCCCGTCCCAGCATCTCCGGGTCCCCGCCAACTCGACGGCCGTGGTGGTCGGATCCCGAACCACCGGCTGGCCGCTTGGCGTGCCTTATGCGGTGAGTGTGACAAGCACGGGTCCGGTCGTGGTCGGCCGGGAGGTCGGTGCGGCCGCCAAGGCCGCCTCGCCCGTCTGGGGGAGCGTGTCGGGGACGCCGCTGGCTTCCCCCCGGTGGCTGGTCGCCGGCCCGACGGGGGCGGGCAAGCCGGTGGTGCCGGGGGCGGCCGTCGCCTCATTGGCGGTCCTCAACACCGGGAGTGAGTTGGCTTCGGTGGTGGTTCGCGCCGGTGGCAACCGGCAGATCCTGGCGTCGTTCACGCTCGGCCCGGACGCCATGGTGGTCCTGCCGACCTCCAGCCTGCGGTCCGGTTCCTCGTTTGTGGTGACGGCATCACAGCCGGTCACGGTGGAAGCCGATGCCACCCCGGGGGGAGCGCCCGGGGTGGTCGTCACCCCGGCGGCACCCCTGCCATCTTCTAGCTAGACGCCGGTGGTGCCGGGGGCGGCCAGGCCGTCGACCCGGGCCAGGGGTTGGTCGCAGGTGGTGGCCAGGGACTGGCGGCCGACGAAGGTTCACCCACCTCGGGCGAGGTCGTGTTCTCCCCGGATGGCGACCCGCTGTTGGCCGGGCCGGCCACGGCGGTCCCGTTGGCCGGGGGAGGAGGGAGTTCGCCCGAAGGGTCAGGGGTCACCGGAGCTGTGGCCGGGCCGTGCTCGGACGCCACGAACACCGGTGGCACCGTGCGGGTTCCGGGTTCATGGACCGGGCGGCCATAGGCCTGGTCCACCAGTCGCCCGACCGTTTCGCCGTCGATGGTCTCTTCGTCGAGAAGGGCCCGGGCCACCGCATCCAGACCGCCCCGGTGGCGGGTGAGGACATCGAGGGCCCGCTTCTCCTGGGCCCGGAGGATCTGCTCCACTTCGGAGTCGATGACTTCACTGGTGTGCTCCGAGTAGTCCCGGCTGTGCATCAGGTCCTCTCCGAGGAAGACCTGACCCTGCGAACTCCACGCCATCGGCCCGATGGCGTCACTCATGCCCCACTGACGCACCATGTTCCGGGCGAGCTCGGTGTTCACTTCGAGGTCGTTGGCCGCTCCGGTGGACAGGTCGCCATAGACGATCATCTCGGCGGCCCGGCCCCCCATGGTGACGGCCAGACGGTCCTCGATGAATCGGCGGGGATAGATGTGACGTTCTTCGAGTGGCAACTGCATCGTGACGCCGAGCGCCATGCCGCTCGGCAGGATGGTCACCTTGTGCAATGGGTCGGCGTCTTCGAGGACGTAGGCAACCACGGCATGTCCGCCTTCGTGAAAGGCAACCCGCTCCTTCTCGGCCGGGGAGAGGACCGTTCCTTCCCGGCGCTGTCCCATGAGGACCCGGTCCCGGGCGGCTTCGAAGTCACGGTTCTCGATGGCACTGGCACCCCGCCGGACGGCGTGGAGCGCCGCTTCGTTGACAAGGTTGGCCAGGTCGGCGCCACTCATCCCGGGGGTGCCGCGGGCGACCTTGCCGAGATCGACGTCGCTGGCCACCTGCTTGTCCCGACAGTGAACCTGAAGGATGGGAAGACGTTCGGCGAGATTGGGCAGGGGAACCACGATCTGGCGGTCGAAGCGGCCCGGGCGCAGGATGGCGGCGTCCAGGATGTCCGGACGGTTGGTGGCCGCCATGACGACCACGCCCTCACTGGGTTCGAAGCCGTCCATCTCGGAGAGCATCTGGTTGAGGGTCTGCTCCCGTTCGTCATGTCCGCCACCGAGCCCGGCCCCGCGCTTGCGTCCGATGGAGTCGATCTCGTCGATGAACACGATGGCCGGGGCCTGCTTGCGGGCGGTGGCGAAGAGGTCCCGGACACGACTGGCTCCCACGCCGACGAACATCTCCATGAAGTCCGACCCGCTGACCGACATGAACGGCACGCCGGCTTCACCGGCGACGGCCCGGGCCAGCAGGGTCTTGCCGGTTCCCGGGGGGCCGACCAGCAGGATGCCCTTGGGGATGCGGGCTCCGATGTCCTTGAAACGGTCCGGGGTCTTCAGGAAGTCCACCACTTCGCTGATTTCCAGTTTCACACCGTCGTATCCCGCCACGTCGGCGAAGGTGGTCTTGGGCCGTTCGGTCGAGTACATCTTGGCCTTGGACCGTCCGATCGCCATGATCCCGCCCTGTTGGCCCACGGCCTTTCGCATGACGAAGAACAGGATGCCTCCGATGATGAGGAATGGCAGGAAGGTGGCAATCAGGTTCGACCAGACCGTCTGGGATGCCGGCGGTTCCAGGGTGTAGTTGTTCCCGAGGTTCTTGTGCAGGGCAACGAGCTCCGAGTCGGTGACAGGGGTCGGGCCGTTCGAGCTGTAGCTGGTGCCGTCGGTCAACTGTCCGGTGATGGCGCCGGTGGCCTGGTTGACGTTGGCCGTCTTGACCTTTCCGGCCGTGAGGTCGGCGGTGAAGTTGTTGTAGGAGATCGATGTCGTCGACGACTTGGAAAAGTTGCCGGCCAGCACAATGGCGATGATCACGGCGATCCCGATGGCGACCAGGATGATGGTGCGGTTGTTTCGACCGCCCGAACGGGCTCCGCTGCCGTCCGGGGCCGAAGAAGGAGCTGAGGGATCTGAAGTCACGCTTCCATGCTACGCGCCGGGACCACGGCGTGAGGCATCGGCCCGGTGTGGTTCCCTGGCGTCTGCTTCCTCGGTATCGTGGGGAGGTGAGCACGCACCTATCGGAGGGGAGTGATCCGTCCGGTGACGCCCCCTCGGGCCCGGAGCCCACGGGGGAAGGTGCGACCGAGTGGTTCGGTACGTCGATCGGCCGGCAGTTCACCGAGGGCGCCGTTCCCAAGGATCGTCCCGACGCCCTGGCATGGCTTTTCTTCGCCATTTTGGGGTTTCTGGTGGGACAGGTGGCGGCCGCCGCATTTGCGCTCATCGGATCGACACTGGCGGGAAACCATGTGGCGCTGTCCCAGATCTCGGTCGAATCGGAGCCCCCGACCTGGTTCATCGCTTCCAGCCTGCTTGGACTGTGGACCGGATTTGCCGGGTCGGCGTGGTTGGCCTCCCGGGTCAAGGGAACGAAACACGTTCTCGCCGACATCGGGCTGCGCTTCCGCTGGATCGACCTGCTCGGGGTACCCATTGGGGTGGGTTCCCAGTATGTGGTGGCGCTGCTCTACTTTCCGATCTCCCAACACGTCCATGACTTCTCGCAGAAGTTCGACTCACCGAGCCAGCGTCTGACCGGGTCCGCCCATGGCTCGAACTTCACGCTCGTGGCCGTCCTCACCGTCTGCGGGGCACCGCTGTTCGAGGAGATCTTCTTCCGCGGCGTGCTGCTGCGGGGTCTGGCCCGGGCCATCGGCCGGCCGGAGAAGGGCGTCTCGTTTGTCGCCTCGGCGCTCGGCGGCTTCGCCGTTGCGGCCCTCGTGGCCTGGCGCTCGGACGGAGTCAGCGGATGGCAGGTGCCCGTGGTCGCCGGCGTACTGGGTGGGGGCCTGCTTCTCGTCGCCGCCATCGTTCTGGACCGTCGGGGATCGTCGGTGGGACCGACGTTGGCCGTGTTGGTCACGGGCCTCCTGTTCGGACTGGCCCATGCCGAAGCCCTCCAACTCCTTGGTCTGGCCTTCTTCGGAGTGGTGCTCAGCGTGCTGGCCTACCGGACCGGTCGCCTCGGCATGGGAATCCTGGCCCATGCATCGTTCAATGCCGTGGCCCTGGCGTCGGCCGTCGTCGGGTGGGGACTCCTGCGATGACCGTGCTCGACCGGCCGGCAAGCCCGGTCCCCCCGGTGGACGACCGCGCCGGGGGACCTCCACCGTCTCGCCGGACCCGGCCCGCCCATCCGTTCGCCCGCTTCGTGCAACGGTCCACGTGGCCGGCGTGGGCCAACCTGGTCTGCCTGGCCGGCGTGGTGGGCATCACGCTGAGCCAGCTGCATCCCAACCTGCTGGTGGCGGCCACCACGACGGCCGGTGGCGACACCGGGGCCCACGTGACGATGCCCTACTTCCTCGAGCATCACCTGTTGCCCACAGGTCGCATCACCGGTTGGGACCCGTCCTGGTACGACGGCTTTCCGCTCTACACCTTCTACTTCCCGATGCCCGGCCTTGTCACCGTGCTCTTCAACGCCGTCGTGAACTACGACGTCGCCTTCAAACTGGTGACGGTGCTGGGCAGCGTGACCCTGCCGGTGGCCGCCTGGCTGTTCGGGAGACTGGCCGGGCTGCGGGATCCGATCCCGGCCGCTCTGGCCGCCTCCACCCTTGCGTTCCTGTTCGAACCCAGTTTCTCCATCTACGGCGGCAACCTCCTGTCCACACTGGCCGGCGAGTACTCGTTCTCCCTCAGCCTGTCGGCCGGACTGGTCTTCCTCGGCCTGGTGGCGTCCGGACTGCGGACCGGCCGTTGGCGGGCGCTGGCTCCCTTGGTGTTGGCCTTCACCCTGCTGTGCCACCTCCTGCCGACCATCTTCATCCTGGTGGGCGCCGCACTGCTGCTTCTGCTCGACGCCGACCTCGCCGGCTGGGTCACGAGGGGCCGGGCCGGGCGTCGGGCCCGGCGTCGCTGGTTGCGACGGAGTATCTGGTTGGCGGTCACGGCCGGTCTGGGGTTGGGTCTGACGGCCTGGTGGTTGGTTCCTTTTGCCGCCTACCAGTCCTATACGACCAACATGGGCTACACCAAGGTCTACGGCTTCTGGCACATCCTCTTCCCGGCTTCGTCGCGCTGGGTCTGGATCCTGGCCATCGTGGGCCTCGTCGTGATGGTCTCCCGTTGGAACCGCATTGCCCTGTTTCTGGCCCTCATGGCCGCCGGGTCGGCCGGCATGGTCATCTTCGATCCGGCGGGCAAGCTCTACAACGTCCGCTTTCTCCCGTTCTGGTTCCTCTGCCTCTATCTCCTCGGCGGTTACGCCGTAGGTGAGATCATCGCCGGCCTGGCCCGTTTCTGGGGTCGCCGCCGGCGGAACCAGTATGCGTGGGTCATCCGGAACCGCCTGCCCAGTGTGCTGACGTTCAACTGGGAGCCGGGCCAGCCCATGGTCCGCCTGGTGCGTCCGGCTCCCTCGGCGACGCCGCCCGGGGCCGTCGCTGGTCCGTTGGTGGCCCTTCTTCTGGCGGCGGTTGCGGTGGTGCCGGCGCTCGTGGTCCCCTGGACCTCGACCCTCGAGTCGATCGGGGTCACCCCGGGAGCCGACCAGCCAAGTTCCTGGTCGGCGTGGAACTACTCCGGGTACCAGCAGAAGCCGGACTATCCGGAGTACAACGCCGTGATCCAGATGATGGAGCATGTGGGGGCCAGTGATGGATGTGGCCGGGCGATGTGGGAGTACGACCCGTCCCTCAACCGGTTCGGAACCACCATGGCCCTGATGG
>CAITPI010000043.1 GCA_903894295.1 uncultured Acidimicrobiaceae bacterium | reverse complement strand
GAGACCCACCGCGCCACTCTGACCCAGGACGCCTGGCGGACGCTGCAGTTGGTGCAGCGGTTCCCCGAGCTGCGGTTCAATGGGGACTTTTCCCACTGGTACACCGGCCTCGACCTCTCGTTCGACGACTTCGCGTCCAAGCTCGACGTCCTCGCGCCGGTGCTCGACCGGGTCCGCTACCTGCACGGCCGCATCGGCACGCCGGGCTGCATCCAGGTCGACGTCGGCGACGGCCGGCCCGACGCCGAAGCGCCGGTCGCCCACTTCCGGGCGCTGTGGACGCGGGCCATGGCCGGCTTCCTCTCCCATGCGCACGACGACTCGGTCCCTGCACCCGGGCTGGAGCTCGGCTTCGCCCCGGAACTGTTGCCGCCCGAGACCGGGTACGCCCGTCTCGTTCCCGGTCCTGACGGCGAGCTCCGAGAAGAGGGCGACCGCTGGGCACAGGCGCTCGTGCTCACGCGCATCGCCACCGAGTGCTTCGCCTCCGCGGTCACCGACGTTGGTCCCCAGGGGTGACCGGCGCGGACCAGAAGCTGACCCGCAGGGAGGCACCCGCCGCCTGCGTTCCCATCACCACAGGAGCAACATCGTGAACGACAGGTCCCAGTCAACCTCCGACCGCAGTCAGGGCCGGGTCGCCGGCAAGGTCGCCCTGGTGACCGGCGCCGCCCGAGGTCAGGGCCGGAGCCACGCAGTCCGCCTGGCCGCCGAAGGGGCGGACATCCTGATCCTCGACATCTGTACCCCGGTGGCCGACATCGGCTACCCCACGGCCACGTCCGAGGACCTTGCAACAACTGCCCGCCTGGTGGAGGAGGCCGGGGGGCGGGTGGTCCGGCTGGAGGTCGACACCCGCGACGCCGTGGGCATGGCCGACGCCGTGGCCCGGGGCGTTGCCGAGCTCGGTCGCCTCGATGTGGTCGTGGCGAACGCCGGGGTGGTGGCTACGCAACGGTGGAACGAGATCACCCCCGACCAGTGGGGCACCGTCGTCGGCGTCAACCTGACCGGCACGTGGAACACCTGCCAGGCCGCGCTGCCTCACGTGCTGGCCGCCGGCGGCGGCTCGCTCATCCTGGTCAGCTCCGTGTCGGGCCTCAAGGGACTGCCGTTCATGACCCACTACGCCGCCTCCAAGCACGGTGTGGTCGGGATCATGCGCAGCCTGTCCAACGAGTTGGCCTCGCGGAACGTCCGGGTGAACTCGCTCCACCCGACGGGTGTCGCCACCCCCATGCTCGCCGGCATGGGGCCACTGACCGGATACATCGAGGACGACCCATCGACCGGGCCGCTCTTCGACAACGCGCTCCCCGCCAGTCTGATCAGCGTCAACGACGTGTCGGACACGGTCCTCTTCCTGGCGTCCGATGAGTCGCGCTTCGTGACGGGACTGACGATGACGGTGGATGCCGGAGCCATCAACCGGTGACCGGGGCGCTGGCGTGGCCTAACGTGGGGACCGGTGCAGGCTGACGGGTGGACCGGAACTGATGGTGCGACCGGGTGTGCTCGGAGGAGACGTCCATGAACGGCGACCGCCTGCGGACGATGTACCACGTGGGCATCGTCGTGGCTGACATCTCATCGGCGCGGGCGATGATGACCGAGCAGCTGGGGGTCGCCTGGGGTCCGGTGATGCACTTCGACTCGGTCGACTACCGCGACGGCGACGGACGGGACGTCGCCCTCCCCACGACGATGTGCTACTCCGTGGATGCGCCGCACCTCGAGCTGATCGAGGAGGTGCCGGGCTCCCTCTGGGTCCGCAACGAGCACTCCAACCTCCACCACATCGGATTCTGGAGCGATGACCTGGCCGTCGACGGCGCCGAGCTGACCGGAGCCGGTTGTCCGCTCCAGCTCTGTGGTCGGAACGGCGACCAGGCGCCGGTGTCGTTCTCCTATCACCGCAACGATCTCGGTGTCCGGGTCGAGATGGTCGACGCCGCGCTGCGCGACACCATGGCGTTCCTGTTCGAGCCCGACCCGGGGTGATCAGGCCCGCCCGCCGGTCGCAGGACGGGATCCCGGTGACCGCTGCCACCACCACTGACCGGCCTGAGGAGTTGGCCGGACACTGACCTCGACGCAGGAACCTCACGAGTCTGTTCCGGATCCGGAGCCGCCAGTCCCCAGAAGTTCCGCCGCCGCCCGGTGTGCGGGCCATTTCTCCAACCGTTGGGCCGGCGCCGGGCGGTACTGGCCGCCGGAGGAAGTACCGTGGAGGCGTGAGTTTCGACTTCTTCGATCCGGACTGGGCCCGGGATCCCTTCCCGATGTACGACGATCTCCGCGAGAACTCCCCCGTCTACCGGTCGGAACTCGGAATGTGGATGGTCTCCCGGCACGCCGACTGCCTGGCCGTGCTGCGGGACCGGGCCGCCAGCTCCGATGCGATCAACGTGAATCCGGAGCGGATGCCGGAAGGCTTCCGGCCGGGGATCGACCCGGACGACCCGATGGCGGCGGCCATGCGGGCCGCCCGGCCCTTCCTCTTTATGGATCCCCCGGACCACACCCGGTTGCGGGGACTCGTGGCCAAGGCCTTCACGCCCAAGGTGGTCGAGTCGCTCCGGCCCCGGACCCAGGTGATCGTGGACGAACTGCTCGACGGGATCGCGGCCACCTCCGGTCCGGTCGATCTCGTCCGGTCCTTTGCCTATCCGCTGCCGGTCCGGGTCATCTGTGACCTGTTGGGTGTTCCTTTCGAGGACCAGGAGCTGTTCGGGGACTGGTCGGCCGCCCTCGCCCGCGGACTCGACCCGGACTTCCTTCTTTCGCCCGAGGTCATCGCCGAGCGCCAGGTGGCCCTCGGCCAGTTCACCCAGTACTTCTTCGAACTGCTGTCGGACCGCCGGAAGAACCCCGGAGACGACCTGTTGAGCGCCCTGGTGGCGGTAGAGGAAGAAGGTGAGGTCCTCACCGAGGTGGAGATGCTCTCCACCTCGATCCTGTTGCTGGTGGCCGGTCACGAGACCACGGTGAACCTCATCTCGGGCGGGATCGTGGCCCTGCTGGACTTCCCGGAGCAGCGGGCCCGCTTCCAGGAGGATCCCTCCGTGGCCCGCACCGGGGTCGACGAGTTGTTGCGCTACGTCTCACCGGTGCAGCTGACCGGCCGGTCCCTGCTGGCCGATCTCGAGGTCGGGGGCATCACCATCCCGGCCGGAGACTTCGTCATGTTGCTGCTGGCTTCGGCCAACCATGACCCGCAGCAGTTCGACGACCCGGAGTCCCTCGATGTGGCCCGGACCCCGAACAACCACCTGGGCTTCGGATTCGGCCTCCACCACTGCCTCGGAGCGCCACTGGCCCGCATGGAGACCCAGGTGGCGGTGACCAGCCTGATGCGGCGGTTCCCCGATCTGACCCTCGCCGTGGACCGTCCCGAGTATCGCTCGCACGTCATCCTGCGGGGCATGGAAGTCCTGCCGGTCACCGTCGGGGCCTGACCGCAACGCCGCCGTTGCCGGCGGTGATCCTCGGTGGCGGTGATCCCCGGTTGGGGCCTCTCAGCCGACGCCGGGGGCGACAAGTGGCCAGGGCCGCTCCCGCTCGGCCACCCGGGCCAGGTCAAGGAGCAGCTGCTCCTCGTGGTGCTTCCCGATCACCTGCAGGCCGACCGGCAGGCCGTCGACGGTGCCGACCGGGATGGCGACGGCCGGGTTGCCGGTGAGGTTGGCCGGAATGGTGAGGGCTCCGTTGTTGCCGACCGCCTTTTCGAAGCCGTACTCCGTCATGAGATCCACCCCACCGACGGTCATCGGCAGGGGACCGGCTGCGTTGAACGCCACGTCGGGATTGACGCTGGCGAAGACGAAGTCGGCCTGGTCGAAGATGTCGGCCATGGCCTCGTTGACCTCGATGCGGAACATCTCACCCACACCGGCCGATGCCAGGTTGAAGGTCGGACCGGCGATGTCCATGCCGATCTGGATCTCCGGGGTCAGGTCGTCCCGGCAGTCGGGCCACCGGTCTCCGAGGGTTCCGGCCAGGCCGACCAGGTTGGACATGGCCCATTCGATGCCACCCTGGGGCAGGGCGACCACCACGTCGACCCGGGTGAGGCGGGCCGCCGCGATGAGCTGCTCGGCCGCTTCGATGACGAGGGCGGCCACCCGGGGCTCCACGATGGCAGCCCCGAGGTCGACCGAGATCACGGCCCGTTTGCCGGCGAGGTCGAACGAGTCGAGACCGGCCTCCCACCCGTCGACCCGGGGCAGGCTCAGGGTGTCCCGGGAATCGAAGCCGTTGCAGACATCGAACCACCGGGCGGTGTCACGCACCGAGCGCGAGACGCATCCCACGGTGACCGTGAGGGGAGGCTGGTGGGCGGCCGGTCCCTTCGGGATCCGCCCGAAGGTGGACTTCAGGCCGAACAGTCCCGTGAAGCTGGCCGGGATGCGGATCGATCCACCTCCGTCACCACCCGAGGCGATCGGCACGAGGCCGCCGGCCACGGCGGCGGCCGAACCGCCGGACGAACCGCCCGGGGTGCGGTCGAGCTGCCAGGGGTTGCCGGTGGTGCCGTGCAGCTTGGTGGTGGTGCAGTTCACGCCACCGAACTCCGATGCGGTGGTCTGGCCGACCAGGACCGCACCGGCGCCCCGCAGCCGGGTGACCTGGGTGGTGTCGAAGGTGCCCATCCGGTCGGCGAAGACCAGGGAAGCCTCGGTGTAGGGCCAACCGTCGACCTGCTCGAGCTCCTTGATGCCCATCGGCACGCCACCGAAGGGCAGCGAGACGTCGGCCGTGGCCGCCCGCTCCCGGGCGGCGTCGAGGTCGAGGTGACAGAAGGCGTTCAAGCCGGACGCCTCGATGGCGGCGACCGAGCCCTCGAGGGCTTCGGTGGGGGAGATGGTGCCGGCCCGGAACGCATCCACGAGGGAGCAGGCGTCGTCCAGCCAGGGTGATGAAGAGTTGGTCATGGCCAGACGCTAGCCAAGAGCGGGAATGGCTGCACCGTAGCGGGGGTCCGATCGGGGCATTAGCGTATTCCCCATGCCCGAGACCGATCCTGCCACCGAAATGTCCGCCGACGAAACGATGCCGGCCATGGCGGATCCCGCCACCGCGGCGCACCCCTTCACCCTGGCCATCGACATCGGTGGGACCGGTCTCAAGGCGTCGGTGCTCAGCGCCAGCGGCGAGATGGTGGCCGAACGGGTGAAGATCGCCACGCCCTATCCGTTGCCGCCCGACCTGATGGTGAAAACCCTGGGTGAACTGGTCCGGCCACTGCCGGCCTTCGACCGGGCCTCGGCCGGTTTTCCCGGCATGGTCCGGGGCGGCATCGTGCTCTCGGCTCCCCACTTCATCACCGCCACGGGCCCGGGCAGTGAAGTCGTTCCCGAGCTCGAGTCGGCGTGGAGCCGCTTCGACATGGCGGGCGCCCTGGCTGGAGCGTTGGGCAAGCCGACCAAGGTGGCCAACGATGCCGACGTCCAGGCGGCAGCCGTGGTGCAGGGCAGGGGCCTCGAGTTGTGCGTGACCCTCGGGACCGGTTTTGGCACCGGCATGTTCTACAACGGGCAGCTTCTGCCCCACCTCGAGATCTCCCACCAGCAGTTCCGCAAGAACGAGACCTTCGACGAGCAGCTCGGCGAGGCGGCCCGCAAGGCGGTCGGCAACCAGAAGTGGCGCCAGCGGGTGGCGCTGGCCATTGAGCGTATGCGGGCCCTCATGTACTTCGACCACCTCTACATCGGTGGGGGCAACTCCCGGCGTATCGACCCGGACTCGGTGGATGCCGACGTCACGATCGTGAGCAATACCGCCGGCATCCTTGGTGGTCTGAAACTCTGGGATCCGACCCGCTAGACCGAAATCTTTCGTTCGATCCGGACCTGATTCCGGAGAGGACGTCGATTCCGCCGAGGACGTCGCCATTTCCAAAAGTGCGTCACCGGGCGGCGGTGATGGCCCGCCACCGGCGTTCGAGTTCCTTCAGGTCCTTCTTCCAACCCTTGAGGCGGGTCTCGGCCACTTCGGTCTGCCACAACGCCAGGGTGTGGGCCGTCATGGCAAGTCCCCGGTGCTCTTCGGTGGCCTGTTGCAGCCAGAGCACGGCCCGTTGGGCGTCGTGGACCTCGCCCAGCCGGTCCTGGAGCAAGCCAGCCGCCCGGGCTGCCTTGCGGGCCGGGCCTCCGTCGATCAGGCCCACCGTCTCGCAGCTGTAGCGGAAGGTCTTCGTCCGGATGCGGAGGCGGTGCAGGTGGAGATCGGTGGCGTCCTTGCGGGCAATCCGCCCGGCCTCCCGGGTGTCCCGCCAGGCGCGTTCCAACAACTCGGGCAACAGGCTTGCCGCCGGACGCTTCGCCTTGTTGCGGAAGGGCGCACCGTCCCACAGCGCCTCGAGCGATGCCGTGATGGCCACCCGGTGTTCCTTTGTCGCCTCGGCCTTGGCTTCGGCCTCGGCTTCGAGCAGTTCCACCCCCAACAGGTCCGACAGCCGGACGAGGTCCTTTTTCGGGACGAGGTCGGGGTCGAAGGCGTTGATTATGTTGCGCCGGAGTTGCAGGTCCCTTACGGCCCCGAGGGCGGCGTTGTAGTGGGCGATCTGGCCCCGGAGCTCGGTGCCCCAGGCGGGATCGAAGGCGAGCCGGTAGGTCCGCAGGTTGGCCCGGATGCGGCGCAGGGCGACCCGGGACTGATGGACGCGCTCTTCGGTTGAGCTGCGCCGGACCCGCCGACCCTTCAGGTCGGGCAGGTCCACCGCCCAGAGCGCCCCGGTGGCCGGAGCCGGACCGGTCATGTGGTCGTCGGGCAGGTCGGCGTCGTTCAGCAGGAAGACCCGGGAGGCGTCGGCGAGGACCCGGTGGAGCACCGAGGCCGCGCTCGGCGAGGCGATCCCGGTGGCACCTGACGTCGCCTCTCCGAAGGGCAGGTTCTCGCTCATGCACGACCTCCGTTCCCAGCCTAGGGGTCGCCGTCCTATCGTGTCACCATGTACGCCGTAACGATCGTGGACGGAATCCTCGAGTGGCAGGAGCATCCGGATCCCCTGCCCGGGCCCGGTCAACTTCTGGTCCAGGTGACGGCCGCCGGAATCAACGGGGCGGACCTGCTGCAGCGCAAGGGCTTCTACCCGGCCCCACCGGGCTATCCGGTCGACATCCCCGGACTGGAACTGGCCGGCACCGTGGTGGCCACCGGCGAAGGAACCCGCCGGTTCGGCGTCGGTGACCGGGTGATGGCGGTGACCGGCGGTGGGGGACAGGCCGGCCTCGCCGTCATTCCTGAATCGGGTGCCCTGGCCGTCCCGGACGGTATGGCCTGGGAGTCGGCCGGAGGCTTCCCGGAAGCGTTCTCGACGGCCCATGATGCCCTCGTCACCCAGGCCGGACTGTCGGCGGGCGAGCGGGTGCTGATCTCGGGGGCGGCCGGAGGCGTGGGCACCGCGGCGGTCCAACTGGCGGCGTTGCGGGGAGCCGAGGTGGTGGCGTCCATCCGGGACACCGGGCGAGGTGACGTGGTGGACGTCCTGCACCGTCTCGGGGCCACCTCGGTGATCACCCCCGACGAGGTCCCGGTGTCGGGTCCGTTCGACGTCTCCCTGGAACTGGTGGGAGCGCCGGGCGTTGAGCAGGTCCTGCCGCATCTGGCCCTCGGCGGCCGCATCGTGGTGATCGGCGTGGGGGCCGGGGCAAAGGCCGAGGTGAACCTGCTGGCCGTCATGGGAGCCCGGGCCAGCATCTCCGGGTCCACCCTGCGAAGCCGGACCGAGACCGAGAAGGCCTCGGTGGCGGCCGCGTTGGAAGCCGACACCGCCCGGGCCCTGGCCGAGGGAAGCTTGGTGGTCCCGGTGGCCGAAACCTTCCCGATGTCCGAGGCCCAGGCTGCCTACGACCGGTTCGCCGCCGGTGGAAAAGTTGGCAAGATCGTCCTTCTGGCTCCATGACCGGCTTCCTGGGTCGGCCCGGCCAGGGCCGGACATTCACGGGACGCCAGCGGGTGCGTCTCGGAGACACCTTCTCCAACGGGACACTCCGTCCGGATGCCGCCGTGCGCTATCTCCAGGACGTCGCCACCGACGACTGGGACGACACCGGAATCTCTACCGGCGCCCTGTGGGTGGTCCGTCGCACGTCGTTGCGCCTGGTCTCCGGCGGGCGCTGGCCGACGCTTGGCGAGTACGTGGATCTCACCACGTGGTGCTCGGGATCCGGGGCGGCCTGGGCCGAACGCCGGACCGACCTCGAGGTCGAAGGCAAAGTGCTGGTGGAGGCCGTGGCGCTCTGGGTGCCCCTTGATCCCACGATGCGACCCAAGCGGATCGACGACGCCTTCCGCGCCGTCTACGGCGAGGCGGCCAACGGCCGGAAGATCCCGGGCCGGGTGGAGAGCCCGGTGGTCCCCGACGATGCCACCCGGGAGCCCTGGCCGCTCCGTCGGGTCGATCTCGACGTGGCCGGCCACGTCAACAACGCCGCCAGCTGGACCGCCCTCGTGGAGGTGGCCGGCGAAGGAGTCGGGGAAGCCACGCTGATCCACCACGGTCCGGTGGAGATCTTCGCCCCGGTTGAACTGGCCCGGACCCCCGGTGGGTTGTGGCTGCTTCAGGACGGCGTGGTCAAGGTGTCGGCCCGGTATCGCTGAGGGCAGGGCTCCACGAACAGCAGGGTCGAAGAGCACACCAGGTTGAATCGGGCCGGCCGACGTCGTGGCCCGGCCGGTAGGTTGCCGGCCGTTCTGGTCCGTTCCGGCTGATTCGGTCCGGCTGATGTCGTCCGGTCAGAAGGAGTGTGTCTACCGGGAGACGATGATGGACGAACCGTGGCCGAAGAGACCCTGGTTGGCCGTGATGCCGACCCTGGCCCCTTCCACCTGTCGTCCGGTGGCCTGGCCCCGGAGTTGCCAGACCAGTTCGCAGACCTGGGCGATGGCCTGGGCCGGAATGGCTTCGCCAAAGCAGGAGAGCCCGCCACTGGGGTTGACCGGGACCCGGCCGCCGATGGTGGTGTCGCCGTCCCGGAGCAGACGTTCGGCCTCGCCTTCCTTGCACAGGGCGATGTCCTCGTACCAGTCGAGTTCGAGGGCCGAGGAGAGGTCGTAGACCTCGGCCAGGCTCACGTCTTCGGGGCTGATACCGGCCTCTTCGTAGGCGGCGAGGGCGATCGACTGCTTGAAGGTCGGCCCCACGGTGGCGGCCGCCACCGAGGAGTCGGTCGAGAAGTTGGGCATCTCGATGACCGTCTGGGGAAACCGGGGCGTCACGGTGGAGACGGCATCGATGGTGACCGTCGAGCCACTGACGCCGTGGCGACGGGCGAACTCCTTCGAGCAGAGCACCAGCGCCGCCCCACCGTCGGAGGTGGCGCAGATCTCGAGCAGACGGAGCGGATCGGCCACCATGGGGGAGGCCAGCACCTCCTCGGCGGTCACTTCCTTGCGGTACCGGGCGTTTTCATTGGCCAGACCGTGCCGGGCGTTCTTCACCTTGACCGCCGCGAAGTCTTCTTCGGTGGCCCCGAAGAGTTCCATGCGCCGGCGGGCGTAGAGGGCGAAGTAGGTCGGGTTGGTGGCCCCCATCAGGTGGAAGCGCAGCCAGTCGGGATCGTCCTTGCGCTCGCCACCGACCGGCGTGAAGAAGCCCTTGGGGGTGGTGTCGGCGCCGACGACGAGGGCGACGTCACACAGGCCGGCCAGGATCTGGGCCCGGGCGTTGCTGATGGCCTGGGATCCCGAGGCGCAGGCGGCATAGGCGGAAGAGACCCGGGCCCCGGTCCACCCGAGGGCCTGGGCGAAGGTGGCCCCGGCGATGAAGCCGGGATAGCCGTTGCGGATGGTGTCGGCTCCGGCCACGTACTGGATGTCGGACCAGGAGATGTCGGCGTCATCGAGGGCGTCCTGGGCAGCGGCCACGCCGTACTCGACGAAGTTTCGGCCCCACTTGCCCCAGGGGTGCATGCCGGCCCCGAGCACCACGATGCTGTTGTCGTTCGCCATCTCAGGCCTCCGGTCCACTGGCGGTGGGCTGCCACTTCCACACCACGTACTCGTTCTCGTCGTCTTCGTACAGGGTGTCGAGCACCAGGGTGACTTCCGTGCCCACCGAGAGGTCGGAGACCGTCACGCCGGGCACCAGCTGGCCCATGACCACCAGCTGTTCGTCGGCCAGTTCCACGGCGGCCAGCGCAAAGGGGACATACGGGTCGGCCGGAACGTAGGGCGGTGGTGGCTGGTAGCAGGCGTCGGTGAAGCTCCACACCTTCCCGGTCCGGCTGAGGGGGGTTTCGACAAACTCCCGGCTCTGGCATTCGGGATTACGGCAGAAGAAGGTCTCCTTGGGAAAGGCGACGTTCCCGCAGGAGGTGCATCGTGAGCCGAGCAGGGTGGGAGCCTCGTCATCAAGGGTGAACCAGCCCTCGACGGCGGGTACCCGGGTTTTGGTGGAAGACATGGTGCGATCCTAACGCTCTCGATGGCCGTACTTTCCGTGGCACACTTCGGCCATGGAAATGCGCCCGATCGGTTCTCTCGAGGTCTCGGTCATCGGACTCGGCACCAACAACTTCGGATTCTTCATGGAGGCGTCCGCCGTGCCACCGGTGGTCGATGCGGCCCTCGAGGCCGGCATCAACTTCTTCGACACCGCCGACTCCTACCTCGACTCCGAAGTCCGTCTCGGCCAGGCCCTGGGCCCGCGGCGGGATGAGGTGGTTCTGGCCACCAAGTTCGGCAGCTCGGTGGAAGGGAACGCCGGAGGGGCCCATCCGGAGTATGTCCGCCACGCCGTGGAGCGGAGCCTGCGGGCGCTCGGCACCGACCGGATCGACCTGTACCAGCTGCACAAGCCCGACCCTGCCACCCCCATCGGCGACACGTTGGCCGTCCTCGACGAACTGGTCGACGAGGGCAAGGT
Source organism: uncultured Acidimicrobiaceae bacterium (assembly GCA_903894295.1). Classification (GTDB taxonomy): domain Bacteria; phylum Actinomycetota; class Acidimicrobiia; order Acidimicrobiales; family RAAP-2; genus Bog-756. The sequence continues at coordinate 2,807 of CAITPI010000043.1, read as the reverse complement.
GCTCGAGATCGGGTGCTCCAACTTCTCCCTGGCCCAACTGCAAGAGGCCGAAGCGGCGGTCGGACCCGACGACGCCCGGTTCATCAGTCTCCAGAACCACTTCAACATGCTGGAGCGGAAGGACGAACTCGACGTCCTGCCCGAGTGTGTGGAGAAGGGTCTCGGCTACCTGCCGTTCTTTCCGTTGGCCAGCGGCCTGTTGACCGGCAAGTACCAGCGGGGCCGGGGTGCCCCCGAAGGCACCCGGCTGGCCGTCTGGGGTGACAGTTCCCTGACGGATGCCAACTTCGACATCCTGGACGCAGTGACCGCATACGCCGAAGCGCGGGGCCACACCTTGCTGGACGCCGCGTTCGCCTGGCTGGTGGCCACGCCCGGAGTGGCGTCGGTGATTGCCGGAGCCACCAGTGCCCACCAGGTCCGGGCCAACGTCAAGGCCGGCGAGTGGATCCTGACCCCCGAAGAGAAGGCCGACCTCGACGCCTTGCTGCCGGCTCCGAAGCCGGCCTGATCTCCCCATCTGACCGCCAACGCCGGTGGTCGGCGGCATGGAGTTCGGTGACCCGGAACGGACCGGTGTCACCGGCCGGCAGTGGGACGGGCCGTGGGACAGAAGGCGTACCGTGGACCGTCGGGTTTCCGGCGGGGTGCCCGGACCGCCCTATCCCGCAGAGGGGCCGGCGGGGAACATCTTCCAGATTCCCTCCGAGACCACCTCGATGCGCCGGGGTGATCCCGGATGCTCCGGGTCGTCGGTCACCTTGAGGGCCGACTGGTCATCGAGGGCATAGGTGGTCACCGGCCGGCCGGCCGCCCACTGCTCGACGTTGGCCATGGTGTGATCGGCGAAGATCGGATCGGGATGGCCCACATGGACCCACATGGTTGCGTCAACCAGGCCGAGTCCTTCTTCGGCCCGTTCGACCACCGGACTGTCCTTGGGGAAGATGCGCCGGTTGCTCTCGGCGTCACCGTTGAAAGGGGTGGTCACGATGCTGCCGGCACTGACGCCGACGTAGACCAGGTTCTCCAACCGGGGCAGCAGGTCGGCCAGGGAGGATTGGCGCATCCAGTAGGCGAGATAGGCGACGTTGCCACCCCACACCAGCAGGGCATCGGTTGATTCCAACTCGGGAACCCAGGCCTCCCGGGGAATCGAGGGGAGAGCCGTCAACTCGAGGATTCCCAGTGACGCCCAGCCGAGTCCGGCCAGCGGACTGGCGCCCTGTCCGGTGACGGCCCGATGGGCTCCGGAGGTTCCACCGGCAAAGGGATAGATGGCGGTCGGAACAACGAGGGCCCGGGACTCCCCGACGGGCTTTCCGAGCAGGTCGACCAGGGCTTCGAGGATGCTCTGGTTGGTGACGCCACCTGAGGTCAGCAGGAGTTTCACGAACCGGCAGCCATCGGTCGTCTCAGGTCTCGAGGGCGGCGGCCAGACGCTCCAGGGTGGTGCCCATCGTGGATCGGTTGCGTTCGGTGCGGTCGTCGATGCCGGACATCTTCTGGCTGAACTCGAGGACCGAGTCGGGCCGGAGATCCTCGCTCCACTCGGTGACCCGGCAACCGGTGGCGGTCGGTTCGATGCGATAGCCCCAGGTGGAGAAGTGGAAGTCCATCATCGAACACTCGAAGGTGAACGTCCGTCCCGGCTCGGCCTCGGTGATCGTCGCCTGGGTCGTCCATTCGTACTCCCCGTTGCGGTTGTGTCCTTCGAAGACGGCACCCACCTCGGCTCGGTCGAACCCTTCCTGCCACTCGCAGGTGTGGCACTCCTCGGACCACTCGCCCATCCGGGTGATGTCGGTGATGGCGTCATAGACGGCCTCCGGAGAAGCGGCGATGTCCCGGCTGATCTCGATCATCTTGTCCATGGCCGACAGTTCACCACAGGTGGCCGGAGGCTCCCGGTCTCCCCCGACCGGACCGGTGCCTACCGTTCCCCGCCGAGACCGCCGCGGGCCCGACTGGCGGCAATGTCTTCGGCACTCCAGCCCAACAGGTCGGCCAGGACTTCGTCGGTGTGTTGTCCGACGGTGGGGGCGTGTGTCGGCACCGGCAAGGTCTCGTCGATGAACTTGAGGGGGCTGCCGATCTGTTCGGCGCCCAGTCGCTCCACCGGGTAGAAGTTGAACCGGTCATGGAACTGGGGATCGTCGGCGATGGTCTGGGGAGTGTTGACCGGGGCCACCGGAAAGTTGGCTTCGGCTCCGAAGGCCACCCAGTCTTCGCCGGTTCGGGTCTTGAAGATCTCCTTCAACTCGGCCCGCAGTTCAAGGTTGCCCCGGGCGTGGTCGGCGTACTTTGACCCGGGCCACTTCTCGAAGAGGTCGTTGCGCCCGACGGCCTCGCAGAAGTTCTTCCAGAAGGCCTGTTCCGAGGCCATGAAGAGCACGTACCGTCCGTCGGCGGCTTCGTAGACCTGGTAGCGGACGCCTTCGATCATGCCGGCCGTGCCCGGAGCCCGACGTTCGTAGTTGTCGGCCTTGTTCCCGGTCACGACGTCTTCGCTCCGCTCGTAGGCCTTCCAGGTCTCGATGCGGTACCAGTCCATGGCGGCGGCCGCATCGGACTGCGCGATCTCGAGGTAGGAGCCCTCACCGGTGGTCCTGGCCCGGACCACGGCGGCCAGGATGCCCAGGGCGCCGAACAGCGGACCGGCGTGGATGCCCATGGAGGCGTGCTCGGGCAGGTAGGCGAAACCGTCCTCGTTGACTTCAGGGGTGACGATGCCGGCCCAGGTGTCAAAGGCCACGCCATGGGCGGGCAGGTTCTGATACGGCCCGGTCATGCCGTAGCCCGAGATG
>CAITPI010000042.1 GCA_903894295.1 uncultured Acidimicrobiaceae bacterium | reverse complement strand
GGTGGCGGGCGATCCAGTCCGGGTGGGCCCGGGCCACTTCGGAGTCGGGAGCGACCAGGAACGGGGCCAGCCACAGACCGGGCGTGTACCCGGAACGGCCGATGGCCTGGGCCAGGCCGGCCAGGTCGGAAGGAAACCGGTCGTTGGTTTCGAGCCAGTCGCCGATGGCAACCTGGTAGCCGTCGTCGATCTGGAACACGTCGAACGGCCACTGGTCGGCCCGGGCCAGATTGGACCTGATGTCGCCTTCGGTGACGTCGTGGAAGTACTGATACCAACTGCACCAGCCCACCTGGAAGTCCGCATCCACCCGGGCCCGATTCGCCGCTCCGACCCTGGTGGCCCAGGCCTCCAGAAGGTCCGGGGCCTGCCGGTTGTCCCCCTGGTCGATGATCAGGTTGTGGAGCGGGCGCATGACTCCGGGGTGGAGCACCGCATCCCCGAGGAACGCTTCGGCCCGCATGACGATCAAGGCTTCGTCGCCGGTGGACAGATCGGGGGCCAGACGTAACGTGCCGTCGTGGCGGTCGCCCCCGTCGAAGCCGAGCAGCACCGGTGGTGTCAGACCGGCGTCGTCTACGACAGTCACCCATTCCGAGCGCAACTCGCCCGGGCGCGCCTGGCGCTGGTCGGCGTGGTGCACGGCCTGGAGAAACGGGAAATCGGCCCGGGTGGAGGGATCCTCGTCCACACCGAAGATCGCCACGGCCGTGGGAGACCACGACTGGTAGCCGTTGCGGAACATGCGCAGCGGCGGAACCACATCGGCCATCCGGTAGACAAGGGCGACCGAGCGGACAGCGACCGACCAGTCACCCCGGTTGGCCACCGACCATTCGACACCGGACTCGGAGGGGGTGACGGTCACGACCAGTGGCCCGAGTTCCGCCGTGGTTGCCGATCCGTCGACGTTGGTGGCGTGGAAGCGGGGGCCGGGCTCTTCTGTTGTCTCGGCCTCCAACCGGAGCGGAACGAGTTGCATGGTCCAACCGTAGAGGCTTGCCATGCTTGGCATCGGATGAAGCCGAAGGCATCGCTTCTGTCAAGTGGTTGGGCATCCTCGCCGTTGCCTTGCGTCGGGATGTCGTTGGCGGTGGCTGGGCCGAGTGCGAGGTCGGAGTCCCGTCTCGGTGAACCTTTGGTTTTTATCGGTACCACGCCGCGCACACGGGCAACGGCAACCGCTCGGGAGTCCTTCTGGACTAGGGGGTCCTCAACGTCACACGATGAGGACCCGAAGCAGCTACCCGGGGCCCATCCGGCACGAACAAGTTGCCGGCCGTTCTCAGACTCCCTCCATTGTGAGAGGGATCGGCAGTTCTACTGCCCTACGGAGAGATGCCATTGACCGGACCCCCCCCTGAACTAACCCACTTCCAATGCGGGTCCTGAAACTCCCTTCGAGGAGAGGGGATGGACCCGTGAAGAGACGACGCCACACCCCCGAACAGATCGTCCGAAAGATCGCCGAAGGCGACAAGATGCTGAACGCCGGCAGCGAGATCGCCGAGGT
>CAITPI010000041.1 GCA_903894295.1 uncultured Acidimicrobiaceae bacterium | reverse complement strand
CCGCAACTGGCCCGGCAGCTGGCCACCCTGGACGAGGCCCTCGGTGGCCGCCTCGCCGTCAACATCATCTCGAGCGACCTGCCGGGCGAGACCCTCGGCTCGAAGGAGCGCTACGGACGGACCCTCGAGGTCATGGAGGTCCTGGGCTCCCTGCTCGGCGGCCGAACGGTAGAGCACCACGGCGCCCACTACGACCTTGCCGTCGGGCCGCCCCGCATCACCCGGGAGCGCCCGCGCCGGCTGCCGCTCTACTTCGGCGGCCTCTCCGAGCCGGCCCGTCAGGTGGCCGCCCGGGCGGCCGATGTCTACCTTATGTGGCCCGACACCGAGGAGCGGGTGGCCGCCACCGTTGAAGACCTGCGCCGCCGGGCCGCAGACGAGGGCCGCAGTGTCCGCTTCGGCTATCGGGTCCACGTGGTCGTTCGCGACACCGAGGACGAGGCCCGGGCGGCGGCGGACCGTCTGGTGGCCGATCTGGCCCCGGAGGTGGGCGACGCCATCCGGTCCCGCTCACTGGATGCCACCTCGGCCGGGGTGGCCCGGCAGGGCGAGCTTCGCCTCGAGTCCGACGAGGACGGCTACGTCGAGCCCCATTTGTGGACCGGTATCGGTCGGGCCCGCTCGGGGTGCGGGGCCGCCCTGGTGGGCGCGCCCGAACAGGTGGCGGCCAAGATCCGCCGCTACCAGGAGCTGGGCATCGATGCCCTGATCCTCTCCGGCTACCCCCACCGCGACGAGTGCCGACGGTTCGGACGGACCGTCCTGCCCCTCCTCGACCACGGCCTTCTTGACGTCGGCGCCTGAGCGCGCCCGCCGGGCCCGGCCGGAGGGTCAGCCAGCCAGGACCTCGTCGAGGTCGACCGAGCGCCGCTCGGCCGCCGAGACCTGGGCCGCCACGCCGACGGCCACGCTGAGCAGGCCGTCCTCCAGCGAGACGGCCGACGGCCCCCCGGTACGGACGGCTTCGAGGAAGGCCAGGTGCTCGAGGTAGCTCGAGCCGTGGTGGTAGCCCTCGTAGGCCACCCGGGGATCGGTCACCACCTGCTCTGTCACCCCGGCGTGCCAGCCCCGGCGCTCCCCGGTGCGGAGCACGCCCGAGGGCAGGAAGGCCTCCACCTTCCCCTCGTCGCCGACGACGGAGAGCTCCTCCTGGTTGAGGCTGCCCTCCGCAAACATGCAGAGGTCGAGGGAGGCACGCACCCCGTTCTCGTACTCCACGATGACCAGCGCGTTGTCGAGGATGTCCGGCTGCTCGCCCCCGTAGCGCTCGTCGAGGTGGTTGACGTCCTGGCCGGCGGACGCCAGGACCCGTAAGGGCCTGCTCCCGGCGATGAGGCTCATCAGGTCGAAGAAGTGGCAGCACTTCTCCACCAGAGTTCCGCCGGTGTTCCGGTTGAACCGGTTCCAGTCGCCCACCTTGACCAGGAACGGGAACCGGTGCTCCCGGACCGCCACCATCCGTACCCGTCCGACCGCGCCGCCGGCCACCGCCGACAACAGCGCGGCCACCGGGGGCATGTACCGGTACTCAAGGCCCACCCACACGACGCCGGGATGTCCCTCGGCCAGGTCGATGACCCGTCGGCAGTCGGCCACGGTGGTACAGAGCGGCTTCTCCACCAGGACGTGGAGACCGGAGGGGAGCACGTCGGCGAGCACGTCCGCATGGGTCATGTTGGGGCTGGCCACCACAACCGCATCACAGCGACCTGACGCCAGCAGGTCCCGGTGGTCGGCGAACGTGGCCGGAGCCGGTCCGCCGTCACGGGCGACGGCGGCGACGGCGGCGTCGAGCGACGGTCGGTGGGGGTCGGAGACCGCGGTCACGACGGCACCAGGCACCTCGTGGAGGTTCCGCAGGTGCTCGAGGCCCATCATCCCGGTGCCGACGATGCCGTAACGGACGGTGTCACTTGGATCCTGCATGGGCCGAGGGTACCGGCAGCCGGTCCGCCCGGGAAGTCCCCGGTGCGCAGCCCTGCGTCACGTTCAATGCTGCGGGTGCCGGCCGATGTCCCCTGGTCCGCTGGTCACCGGGGCCGCAGCGTCCGAACAGCCGATGGCGCCGGCAGTAGCCGGTTCGGTCACGTTTGGGTGTTCGCCGGGTGGACGGTGGCTGTGGACCGGGCTTCCCCGGTGGCCAGTCAGGTGTGCCGTCCGCACCGATAGGCTGAGGGCATGGCTTCGGAGGGCATGGTCTCGTGAGTGTCGTCGGTCTGACAACCTGGGAGTTCACCCCGTTCGCACTGGTGGTGCTGGTCGTCGTCCTCGCCGTGGCCATCTGGTACGTCCAGGCGGTCTGGGCCTTGTCGGCCCGGGGCAGGCGTTGGTCGCCCCGTCGGACCGTTTCCTTCATGGCCGGACTGGTGGCCATCGACCTTGCCCTGCAGTCCCCGGTGGCCACGTTGACCATGCGGTACTTCGAGGCCCACGTGGTCCAGCACCTCCTGTTGATGGTGATCGGGCCGCCGTTGTTGGCCATGGGGGCTCCGATGACACTCGCCCTGCAGACCTCGAGCCGGAAGACCAAGACCCGGCTGCTCGCCGGTCTGCACAGCCGGCCCTTCCGGTTGCTCACCCACCCGCTCACGGTCGCCGTCCTCTACTACGGCTCGATGTTTGCCTTCTTCCTCACCTCGTTGCTGGCGGTGGCCATGGAGCACATGTGGCTGATGGACATCATCAACATCGGGTTCTTCCTGGGCTCGACCCTCTTCTGGTGGCCGATCGTCGGTCTGGATCCGATTCCCCACTGGCGGCTCGGCTACGGAGCGAAGATGGTGGCCTTGCTGATCGGCGTCCCGCTGGAGTCGTTCCTCGCCCTCAGCCTGCTGAGCGACTCCACCACAGCCGCTCCGATGTACTCGCTGGCGAGCACCCACTCGGGGGCCGGCCTGTTGTGGATCGGGGCCGAACTCTTCACGATGATCGCCCTGATTCCGGTGTTCCTCCAGTGGTTGAAGAGCGAACAGCGGGCCACCGCCCGACTCGATGCCCAACTCGACGCCGAGCTGGCCGCCAGTGGGCGGGACACCACGCTGATGGTAGACCCCCGCCGCTAGGGCCCAGGGTCCTGAGTCAGGATCCGGCGGGGGTGAAGGTGTAGGTGAACGGGGCGGCCTTGGGGGCGGTGTCGAACACCGACGTGCCACCGGTGGTGATCGAAAGCAGCACGGACGCGGAGCCCACCTGGACGGTGAGCGGGCCCGATGACGTGAAGTGCATCAGCTCACCGGCGGCCTGGACCCCTTCGGCCAGCGGCGTGGGCGAAGACGGCGACGTCACCTGGAGCCAGCAGCGTCCTGTGGTGGCGAGGTTCAGCGTGAAACTGGCGGCCGCCACCGAGTAGTTGGCACTGGTGGCCGACGGGGATCCGGTGAGCTGGACGGCAACATTCCCGGCAGACGTCGTGGCCGTATGGTCGGGAGCGACAGGGTGTTGGACGTTGTAACCGGCCGGCACGATGCGTAGCAGGTGGGCGTTGACCATCCACTGGGGCTTGATGAACCAGATGGCCGTGCCGGCCAGGACGATGGCCAGCAGGACCGCCGCCATCCAGACCAGGGCTTTCAGCCAGCCCGGAGCCTCCATGCGTCGACGGGCCTGCTTGATGGCCCGTTTGCTCGACTGGATGTGTTGGCGGGGCACCACCGGGAACGCCCCCGTGGGGGGACCCACGTCCGGCCCGACGGAAGCGGCCGGGCCTTGTCCGACCGACGGGACTTCGCCGGTGTCCCCGAACGCATGCCAGGACGATGGATGGCCGGTGGCCTCTTCTCCGGCGAGGGAGGCGGACCATCCGTCAAGCATCCGCAGGGCGAGGGCATCGCCGTCCAGACCGAGGAAGTTGGCATAGCGACGCAACGTCGAAAGGGCGAGGGCCTGGTCGGGAAGGCTGGCCAGATCTCCCCGCTCCAGGGCATCGAGCTCGGTGACCGGACGGGCCAGGCGGTCGTGCACGGTCGAGAGTGCCACCCCTTGCTGTTCGCGCGAGGCCCGAAGGGTTTGGCCGATCTCGGCACTGGTGGTGGGAACCACCGTGCCCGGATCCTCCACACTCTCTCCCGGGGGCCGGATCACCTGATGTCTCCTGACGTCATGCCTCGACCTACTCTATCCCCCAACCAACATTTTGCTGTCGATTTTGCGTACTTCTCCGACCTTTTCCGAAGGGGTCGCAGCGGTGGCGCCAACCATGCGGGAGACCTCCCACCGTTACGCTGGAGACGGCCACCCCACCGGCCCGCCAAAGGAGTGAACCATGCCTGCTGTCCGTGTCGAGGATGTCCTGACCCTTCCGGTAGTTGCCCTGGAAGACGCCACCCTCCGCCCGCGCCCGGTACTTGGCGTGAACACGGCACCATCGGGCTTCGAGGGCGAAGGATTCCCGGTCCGCCGGGCGTTCGCCGGAATCGACCGGAAGT
>CAITPI010000040.1 GCA_903894295.1 uncultured Acidimicrobiaceae bacterium | reverse complement strand
CTGCGCCGTCAGGCCGAATCGTGCCTGGCCGGTGGCGTGACCTCGAGCTGGCAGATCACGGCCCCCCAGGCGGTGTGGATGAGTCACGGACTCGGCTCCAAGATCTATGACGTCGACGGCGGCGAGTACGTCGATCTGCACGGGGGCTACGGCGCCGGTCTCGCCGGTCATGCCCACCCGGCCATCGTGGAGGCCGTCCGCACCCAGGTCGGCCAGGGCACCCACTTCGCCCAGCCCACCGAGTCGGCCATCGAGGTTGCCGAGGAACTGACCCGCCGCTTCCACCTGCCGCTGTGGCGCTTCAACAACTCCGGAACCGAAGCCACCATGGACGCCGTCCACCTGATGCGGGCCATCACCGGCCGCGACCTCGTCATCAAGATCGAAGGCTGCTACCACGGCCACCACGACTCGGTGCAGGTCTCGGTCATGCCCGACGAGGACGACATGGGACCGGCCGACTCGCCGGCCAGCGCCTCGAGCAGCAACGGCATTCCCCGGGCCATTGTGGATCTCACCCTCATTGCGCCCTACAACGACCTCGCCGCCGTGGAGCGCCTGCTCGAGGCCCACCCGGGTCAGGTGGCCGGGATGATCCTCGAGCCGGTGATGATGAACGCCGGCATCATCCGCCCCCTCCCGGGCTACCTCGAAGGCCTGAAGGAACTGCTCCACCGGCATGATGCCCTCCTGACCTTCGACGAGGTGAAGACCGGACTCACCGCCGGACCGTCGGGTGCCATCGGCTACACCGGGGTCACGCCCGACATCCTCTGCCTGGCCAAGGCCATCGGCGGGGGCATCGCTTCGGCCGCCGTGGGCGGCACCGAGGAGGTCATGGCCTACGTGGCCGATGGCACCTACGAGATGGTGGGCACCTTCAACGGCAATCCGCTGGCCATGGCCGCCACCAAGGCCATGCTCACCGAGGTGTTGACCGACGAGGCCTACCAGCGGCTCGACGCCCTCCAGGCCAAGGCGGTGGCGGGGGTGGAAGCCACCATCGCCCGCTACGGACTCTCGGCCCACGTGGTCGGCGTGGGGGCCAAGGGCTGCATCGTGTTCCAGGAAGAAAAGGTGAACGACTACCGGGGCTTCATGGGCCTCGACGACCGGTTCAACCACGCCCACTGGCTGATGCAGCACAACGGCGGGGTCTTCCTTCCTCCGTGGGGAAAGATGGAGCAGTGGCTGATCTCGGCCCAGCATGACGACGCCGACATCGACCGCTTCCTCGCCAACTTCGAGCGTCTGGCCGCCGCGCTGACCGCCTGACGGACCAACCCCGCTGCTCCCGGGCCGGTCAGGGGCCGTCCCGGTCGTCGGTCAGGGGTCAGGACCCGGGGGCTACTGTTGCGCCGGAACAAGGTGGGTGGTTGAATCTTTGTTCAACCGGTCGGGGGACCGGAGCGTGACACACTGCCCGTGTCCGCCACTGTGACCAGGGAGGCTGCACCATGACCTACCACCCACGGGAAGGTTGGGCCGGCGAAGGCCAGCCCCGGCGCCGTCCGGTCTCGCGTCGCCAGTTCCTCGCCGGTGGTGCCACCGCCAGCCTGGCCGCCTTCCTCGCCGCCTGTGGCTCCTCGTCCTCGTCCTCCCAGGCGACGACCGCCACCACCGCGCCCTTCAAGCAGCTGGCCCTGCCCCGGCCGGACAACCCGGTGACCTGGCCGCTCTATACCGACAACAAGGCCATCGCCAGCGGCCTGGCCCCGGAGAAGAAGGCCACCCTGAAGCTCTACAACTGGGAGGCCTACATCAACCCGAAGGTGCTGACCAACTTCGAGAAGAAGTACAACTGCAAGGTCGAACTCACCACGTTCAACACCATGACCGAGGCCATCGCCAAACTCGAGAGCGGCCAGTTCAACTTCGATGTCTTCGTCCCGACCGTGGACGTCCTCGGCCAGCTGGTGGCCGGCCAGCTGATCCAGCCCCTCAACCACTCCTACATCACGAACATCGACCAGAACTGGCCCAAGTTCACCAACCCCTTCTACGACCAGGCCTGGCAGTACACGGTCCCCTACACGATCTACACCACCGGCATCGCCTGGCGGAAAGACCACATCTCCGAAGGTCCCGAGACCTTCGCCAACCCGTGGTCGTTCTACTGGCAGTCCAAGTACAAGGGGAAGGTCGCCATCCTCGACGACTACCGCGAAGGCATCAGCCTCGGTCTGTTGAAGAACGGCATCACCAACCTCAGCACGTCGGATCCGGCCCAGCTCTCGTTGGCCACCAACTCGCTCCTCGAGCTCGACAGCCTGGTCGGCCTGCACATCGACAACAACGACTACACCGCCATCCCGAACGACCAGGTCTGGATCCACCAGGCCTGGTCGGGCGACATGGCCGCCGCGGCCAACTACGTGCCCAAGGGCACGCCGGTGGACGTGGTGGGCTACTGGTTCCCGACCAACAACCTCGGCCCGGTGGCGAATGACACCATGACCGTGCTGAAGGGGGCGCAGAACCCGGTGCTGGCCCACCTGTTCATCAACTACCTCCAGGACGAGGCCACCGCCCTGACCAACATCGGCTTCAACGGCTACATGCAGCCCATCACCACGATCACGCCCGAACTCCTCGTGCAGCAGGGCATCCTGCCCCCGAGCCTCATCCGGACCGCCGTGGTGCAGGCCGACTTCACCAACGGCCTCTTCGAGGGTCAGTTGGCCCCCGCCACCGACGCCCGCTGGCAGCAGGACTGGCTGCGGGTCTCGTCCGGCGTCTGACCAGGTTGACGAGGTGAAACGCACCCAGCGGGCCCGGGAGTTCGCCCAGAGCCGCTGGCTGTGGGCCGGACTGGCCATGCCGGGGATGATCTGGCTGATCCTCTTGTTCCTGATTCCCTTCTACGCCGTGCTGGCCATCGCCGGTGGGACGGTGGACGCCATCTTCCAGACCCCGGTGCCCACGTGGAATCCGCTCCACTGGTCGGGCGCCAACTACTCCGCCATCTACCACGACACGATCGGCACCGGTGCCTTCATCGGCCCGATCGCCTGGCGCACCCTGTGGTACACGGCGGTGGCCTCGTTCCTCTCGCTGGTGATCGCCTTCCCGGCGGCCTACTTCGTGACCCGCTTCGCCGGCCGGCGCAAGGTGCTCTTCCTGGCGCTGTTGATCGCCCCCTTCTGGGTCAGCTACATGATGCGGATGCTGGCGTGGATCGACCTGCTCCAGACCAGCGGCTACGTGAACCGGGCCCTGATGGACCTCCATCTGGTCGGCCAACCGGTGAACTGGCTCGGTGGCAAGTCCTTCACCGTCATCCTCGGCCTCGTCTACGGCTACATCCCGTACCTGATCCTCGTCCTCTACGCCGGCCTCGACCGGATCGACCAACGGCTGCTCGAAGCCGGCCGGGACCTCGGCCTCAACCGGCTCCAGACCTTCGTGCGGATCACCCTTCCCCTCAGCCGCCAGAGCATCCTGACCGGTCTCCTGATCACCGCCCTGCCGATGGTGGGCGACTACTTCACCAACCAGCTGCTCTCGGGCTCGTCGAACACCTCGATGATCGGCAACGTGATCGACAGCCAGCTCAACTCGTCCACCCAGCAGGGCCAGGGCGCCGCCCTGTCGGTCCTGTTGCTCGTCCTGCTGCTCATCCCCATGGTCTGGTACGTGTTCCAGACCAACAAGGCCACCAAGGCGGGCGCATGACCCTCACCGTCGACGAAGGAACCATCCCCGTAAACGGGAACGGGGACGCCACCCCGCCCACGACGCCGCCTGCGGACACCCGGGCCAGGCGGCTCCCGCCGTGGCGCAATCCGTGGCGCCGGGCGTGGTTCCTCGAAGGATTCACCTGGCTCTACCTCGCCTGGTCGCTCCTGCCGATCGGCGTGGCGGTGCTCTTCTCCTTCAACAACGGCAAGTCCCAGAGCGCCTGGCAGGGATTCTCCACCCGCTGGTACTGCTGCAACGTCAACTCGTCGGTCTTCACCGAACCGGCCCTACGCAGTGCCGTCGTCCAGTCGCTGCGCCTGTCGGTGCTTACCACCATCATCGCCGTGCCGCTCGGCGTGATCTTCGCCATCGGGATCAACCGGTGGCGCAGCCGGACGTCGACCGGTTTCACCTTCGTGATGATCTTCTCCTACGTCATCCCCGAACTGATCTTCGGCGTGGCCCTGTT
>CAITPI010000039.1 GCA_903894295.1 uncultured Acidimicrobiaceae bacterium | reverse complement strand
TGGTGGTGCTCGCATCCGTAACCACCGAACCAGCCATACCAGTGCATCGGCGGCGTGTCGTCATGCGACGACCACGACGGCATGCGGTCGCCCGACCGGTTGCTGGCCGTCGAGGGAGATCCGCTGTTGCCAGCGGTCGTCGTCGAGGGCGAACCGCTGCTGCCGGAAGTCGTGGGGGTGACACCACTGTTCCCGTCCGTGGTCGTGGTGGTGGCACCGCTGTTGCCGGCGGTGGTCGTGGTAGTGCCCGGGGCGCACTGGTTCGTGCTGGGCGTGAAGGCGTAGACAAACTGGGCGTCGAGTTGCGACGAGTCGGTGGCGTCCGGCAGGCCATAGGCCGTGGCGAACTCCCCGGCGGTCACTCCGGTGGCTGGCTGACCGTTCACGGTGTAGGTCGTGGTCCCGTTGGTCACGACGGTCTGGGTCAGACCGGAGTGCCCCATCACCGTGTACTGGCTGGCCGTCGGGGCCGGGTTGGCCTGGACGATGCCGCGCACCTCGGCCAACAGGATGAAGACCCGGCCGGCCGTGAGGCTGGACGCCGTCGATGTGGTGCCTTGGGCGGCGAGCACGAAGACCCGTTCGCCGGCGGTGACGCCGGTCGGCGGGGTCCCGGTTCCGGACTCGGAGAAGGTCGTCGATCCGGTCACGGTCACCGCCACGGCGTTGCCCGAGGCATCCGTGACGGTGAAGCCGGTCGACGTCGGGGCCGGGCTGGCCGCCACCGTGCCCGAGACCATGTTGGCGTCGCTGTCGTTGTCGTTGCCGTTGTCGTTGCCGCCCGACCCGGATGAACTACCGGTCGGGGCCGACGAGAGATTGACGAACAGGGCGTCGAGTTCGGACGAGTTGCCGGGATCGGGGATTCCGTAGGCAGAGGCATACTGGCCGGCCTGGACACCGGAGGTGGCCGCCCCATCGAGGGTGAAGGAGGTGGCGAAGGTGTTGGCCCCGTTTCCGTTGGTGAGGACCGTCTGGGTGAGACCGGAACCCCCGGCCACGGAGAAGGACGAGGCGCTGGCTCCCGTCTGGACGACTCCCCGCACCTCGGCCAGGAGGATGAAGACCCGGCTCGCCGTGACGGCGGTCGCTGTGGCTGCCGGGTCGGCAGCCGGGGTTACGTCCACCCGCTCGCCGGCCAGCACGCCGGTCGGGGCGGTGGTCGTGCCCGATTCGCCATAGGTGGTCGACGCGGTCGTGGTGACGGTCACGGTCGAACCCGACGAGAGGGTGAGGGTGAAGCCGGATGCGCCCGGCGCCGGTGAGGCGGCGACGATGCCCGAGATCGGTTGGGCGTTGGTCGGTGTCGAGGACCACCAACTGCTTCCGGTGGCTGCGGCGGCCACTCCGGCCCCGCAGATGGCCACGAGGGCCAGAACTCCGGTGGCGAGGGTGGTCGTCCCCCGCCGGGTCAGGTTGCGCATGGAAGCTCTCCTTGTAGAGGGTCACGGGAACACCCATGGCGCCCAACCCCGATGGCCAGGTGCCGCCAGCCCAGCAGGTGTCCCGGTGTTATTTTCGGCAGTTGGGCCCATCCCTCAAGGGATTTCGATCGATTTGGACCGGATTTGTTTGACGTGTTGATGCCTTTGAAGCATTTTCATGAACTCTGCCGCGTCAACCCTTGGGCCAGCTGACCTCAACACCGCCCTCGCATCCTGGCCGGTGCCGGGTCGGATCCGGGTCGGATCCCCTTCGGTGGTGACCAGGTCCGTGGGTTTCTCAGGCCGACAGGCCGGGGTCCGTCCCGTCCCGACCCACCACGTGGCGGACGGTGGCGACGACGTCCTCGTTCGATGTGCCGGGTCCGAGGACGGCGGCCACCCCGGCCGCGTGCAGAAGGGGAATGTCGGCCTCGGGCACGATGCCGCCCACGATCACCGGGGTGTCGAGCCCGGCCGCCCGGAGGGCATCGACCACGGCGGGAGCAAGGGTGAGGTGGGCCCCGTTGTGCATGGAGACGCCCACGAGGTCCACGTCCTCGTCGATGGCGGTGGCCGTGATGGAGTCGGTGGTCTGGCGGAGTCCGGCGTAGATGACCTCGCATCCGGCGTCCCGCAGCACCCGGGCCACAATGCGCAGCCCCCGGTCGTGCCCGTCAAGGCCGACCTTGGCCACGAGGACCCGGATTGGCGTCTCCGACCCGGCGCCGGTCATCGTCACCTCAGGCCCGTTCGGTCCAGAGACCGAACACGGATTCCATGGCCGTCATCGCCTCCCCCACCGTGACGTGGGCCCGGGCCGCCTCGATCAGGGTGGGCATCAGGTTGACCAGCGGGTCGGATGCCTCGGTGGTCAGGGTCCGCAGGCACTCCCGCACCAGTTGATCGTTGCGGTCCTGCTTGACCTGGGCCAGTCGTTCCAGCTGGTCGACCTCGACCTGGGGATCGATGGACAGGATCGGCGTGGTCGCCCTCTCGCCCTCGTTGCGGAAGCCGTTCACCCCGACCTGGATCCACTCGCCCCGGGCCAGCTTGCTCTGGAAGGCATAGGCGGCATCGGCGATCTCGTCGACGAACCAGCCGTCGTCGATGCAGGCGAACGCACCTTCGAGCATCGAGCCGGAGCCGGCTTCGGCGATGTGGGCGAAGATGGCCTCGGCCTGACGCTCCATCTCGTCGGTGAGTTCTTCGACAAACCACGAGCCACCCAACGGATCGGCCACGTGGACCACCCCGGTCTCCTCGGCGATGACCTGCTGGGTGCGAAGGGCCAGCCGGGCCGCTTCCTCGGTGGGCAGGGCGAGTGCTTCGTCGAAGCTGTCGGTATGGAGGCTCTGGGTGCCACCGAGCACCCCGGCCAGCGCTTCGATGGCCACCCGGACCAGGTTGACCTGGGGCTGCTGGGCCGTGAGGGAGACGCCGGCCGTCTGGGTGTGGAAGCGCAACTGGAGGGACCGTTCGTTGTGGGCGCCGTAGTGGTCCCGCATCCACCGGGCCCAGATCCGCCGTGCGGCCCGGTACTTGGCGATCTCCTCGAAGAAGTCCATGTGGGCGTTGAAGAAGAACGACAGCCGGGGAGCGAACTCGTCGATGGTTTGCCCGGAGGCCAGGGCGGCCTCCACGTAGGCAAAGCCGTTGGCCAGGGTGAAGCCCAACTCCTGGGCCGCCGTGGAGCCGGCTTCGCGGATGTGGTAGCCGGAGATGGAGACCGGATGCCAGCGGGGGAGCTCCGCCGTGGCGAAGCGCATCAGGTCGGTCACGAGGCGCATGCTCGGACGGGGAGGAAACACGTACTCCTTCTGGGCCTGGTACTCCTTCAGGATGTCGTTCTGGATGGTCCCCGACAGGCGCTGGCGCGCCACGCCGTGGCGGTCGCCCACCGCCACGTACATGGCCATGATGACGGCCGCCGGGGAGTTGATGGTCATCGAGGTGCTGACCGACCCGAGGTCGATGCCGGAGAACAGTGTCTCCATGTCGACCAGGGTGTCGACGGCCACCCCGGCCCGGCCGACCTCGCCTTTGGCCCAGGGATCGTCCGAGTCCCGGCCGAGCAGGGTCGGCATGTCGAAGGCCGTCGACAGTCCGTTGCCTCCCGCCTCGAGCAGCTCCTTGAACCGGTGGTTGGTGTCGGTCGCCGTGCCGAATCCGGCGAACTGACGCATGGTCCACAACCGGGACCGGTACATCGAGGCATGGGGTCCCCGGGTGTAGGGAAACTCACCGGGCCGCTCGGCGTCCTTGGGTCCATAGACGGCCTCGAGCGGGATGCCCGACATCGTCTCGAAGGGCACGTCCCGGTCGGGTGACGCGGTCCGGGCCGGTTCGGCCGCCGGTTGGTCTGCCATCTCCGCA
The DNA here is from genome assembly GCA_903894295.1 of uncultured Acidimicrobiaceae bacterium. Taxonomy (GTDB): domain Bacteria; phylum Actinomycetota; class Acidimicrobiia; order Acidimicrobiales; family RAAP-2; genus Bog-756. Next base: position 10,930 of record CAITPI010000039.1, on the reverse strand, counting down.
GCGTACCGGCTGCCTACAGGTCGGTGTCGAAGAACTCCTCGCGCAAGGTGCGCTTGAGGACCTTGCCCTGGGGATTGCGGGGGAGCCGCTCGTCGGTGAAGGCGATCCGGGTGGGCACCTTGAAGTTGGCCACCCGCTCCTTCAGGAAGGACTGCAGGTCTTCGGCGGTGAGGGTGGCGCCCTCGCGGGGGACAACCACGCACGCCACCTCTTCACCGAGACGCTCGTGGGGCACGCCGAACACGGCGGCCTCGTAGATCCCGGGGTTCTCGTAGATGGCGCCCTCGACTTCGGCGCAGTAGACGTTCTCTCCGGCCCGCAGCACCATGTCCTTGGCCCGGTCCTCGATGTAGAGGAAGCCCTCCTCGTCGATGCGACCGAGGTCACCCGAGGCCAGCCACCCGTCCACGATGGTCTCGGCGGTGGCCTCCGGCTTGTTCCAGTAGCCCCGGATCAGGTTCGGGCCCTTCATCCAGATCTCGCCCCGGGTGCCGGTCGGAACCGGGTTTCCGCTTTCGTCGCGGATCTCCACGTCGAGGATCGTGGTGCGGGCCCGGCCGGTTGACGTCGGATGGTTGACGTAGTCGTCACCGACGTTGCTCGGGCCAAAGGCGTTGGTCTCGGTCATGCCATAGCCGATGTTGGGCCGGCCCCGGCTGAAGCCCTTCTCGACCCGGTCGACCAGCTTGGCCGGGGCGGGAGCCCCGCCGCCACCGACCGTGGCCAGCGAGGACGTGTCGTACTGCGAGAAGTTCGGGCACTCCATCAGGTCCCAGGCCTGGGTCGGCACGCCGACAAAGGTGGTGACCCGCTCGGCCTCGATCAGCTTCAGGGCCCCCTCCGGGTCCCACTTGTGCATCGTGACCAGTTTGAACTTCATGCCGAAGCAGGTGAGCATGACCGGTACGCACCCGGTCACATGGAAGAGGGGCACGATCAGGATGAAGCACGGGCTGAATCCGCTGCCTCCACCCAGTACGTCGGCCCCCTTGCTGGCGGTCTGGATGGTGGTGTTGGCCCAGAAGGCGGTCAAGGCCTGGGTGACGGCCCGGTGGGTGGAGACGGCTCCCTTCGGAAAGCCGGTGGTACCCGACGTGTAGAGGATGGTTGCGTCGTCCTCGGGCAGTACCTCGACCTCGGGCATCGCATCGCCGAGGGTGACGACGTCCTCGTAGGCCCGGACTCCTTCGGGAAGGTTCCCGGTTTCGCCCAGACGGACGCCGATCACCGCCGTGTTGTGGGCGGCGGCCAGGGCGTGGGCCCGCTCGACCCGTTCGGGATCGGCGATGAGCACCGACAGCCCCGAGTCGCCGATGGCGTAGTCGAGTTCGGCCTCGGTCCACCAGGCGTTCAACGACACCGAGATGGCACCCACCGAGAGGATGGCGGCAAACGAGATGATCCACTCGGGCAGGTTCCGCATGGCGATCCCGACCCGGTCCCCCTTCTTGACGCCGTAGGTGTTGACCAGGGCAGCCGCCAGGGCATCCACGTGACGCATGACCTCCCCGAAGGTCCACCGTTCGTCCTCGTAGATCACAAACTCGTCGTCGGAGCCACGGCTGCCGGCGAACAGGTCACGCAAGGTGGCCGGGGCGTTGACGAAGAAGCGCTCGCCCGGGGTCTCGCCGGCCAGTTCGAACAGCTGGCCCTTTGCGGTCACTTGGGCGATGGCTTCGGCGTAGGTGAGCGTCATGGCGGGTGATGTCCTTTTTCCTGGAGACGTTGGTTCTGGAGAAGATCGTGTGGACGGGAATGTTGTGGCCCGACGTGGTGACGGATCGGTGATGCTGGTGTACCCCGTGGCGGGGTCCCGTCCGGCCGGCGGATCAGCCACCCACGTTCCGTCCCCCTCTGGTCATGGATGAGGTCAGGGGTGCCGACGTCGGCGCGTTCCACCGACAGATTCCATCACAACTTTGACCCCCGGTCGCCAGAGTGGTGTCCCGGGCCCGGATTCGGGTTCCCCGGTCGGCCCGGCGTCTAGGACCGCAGGGTGTCCGGCGCGTTCTCCAGCATGCGGGTCAGTTCGGCGGCCGGCATGGGACGGGCCAGCAGGAACCCCTGGCCGAGGCGGCACCCCATCTGGAGCAACAGCTCCTTCTGCCGTTCGGTCTCGATGCCCTCGGCGATTACCGGGATTCCCAGTTCCCGGCCGAAGGCCATGAGAAGCCGGGCCATCTTCATGTCGTTGGGGCTCCGTTCGAGCACGGCGACAAAGGACCGGTCGATCTTGATGGTGTGGAAGTTGGCGGTCAGCAGACGGCCGGGACTCGAGTAGCCCGTTCCGAAGTCGTCGAGGGAAAGCGCCACTCCGTGCCGGGTCAGGGCGTCCATCGTCCTCAGGGCATCGTCACCGCTCAAGGCGGCCTCTTCGGTCAGTTCCAGGACCAGATGATGTGGGTCGACGTCATAGCGTTCCAGCATGGTGGCCACCGCGAAGACCAGATCGGAGCGGAGGAGTTGGGCCGGTGAGAGGTTCACATGCAGGGAGAACTCGGGTCGGGCGGCCAGCCACGGCTGGGCGGCCCACAGGGCCTGCTCGAGAACCGACATGCCGATCTCGTGGATCAGGCCGGACTGTTCGGCCGCCGGGATGAACGACGACGGCGACTCGTCTTCCCACCGGGCCAGGGCTTCGGCACCGACAATGGCTCCGGTCGCCAGGTCGACGATCGGCTGGTACTCCACGCCGATCTCGCCGTCCTCGAGGGCGAGGCGGAGCCGGGCAATGGTCTGCCGGACTTCGGTGACCTTGTCGATCATGCTCTGGTCGAAGTGGGCGGTGGATCCCTGACCCAGACGGTGGGCGTGACTGCTGGCCAGATCGGCCCGCTTCAGCAGTTCCTCACCGGTCATGGCATCACCGGTCCAGGCCACGCCGACGTTGGCGCTGATCCGGAAGGGAACGCCGTTGACCTCGAACGGCGTCCGGAGCGAGAGGTGGCAGTTCTGGGCCAACTCCATCAGTTCGGACGGATTCCCGACTGTGGCCAACACGGCAAAGGCGCCGTCGCTGGAACGGGCCACCACGCGCCCTTCGCCCATGCCGGCCGACAGCACCCGGGCGATCTCCCGCAGAACGCCCTCGGCCGTCTGGTGGCCGTAGAAGTCGGCGATGCCGGGCAGTTCGTCGGTGCTCACGACCACGATACCGACCAGGTGGTCCGGCGTTATTTCGGCCAGTTCCTCATCGGCCAGACGGATCAGGGAGAGACGGTTTACGAGTCCGGTGGTCCAGTCCCGGTTGGCAAGTTCGGCGATAGCCTGGTCCTGGCGGTGGCGGGTGAGCGCCAGTGACGACGTAAAGGCGCCCAACTCGATCATGCGGGCTTCATCCGTGCCGAGCCGCTGGTCGTCGGCGAAGTAGGCACCGAGCACCCCCAACAGGCTGCCTTCGGCATCGAGCACCGGAGTGGTGCAGGCCGACCACGACTGGTCGACACCGGTGTGGTCCCCGGGAGGCGGGCCCGTGCCGGCCGGTCCGGATGCCCCCGGCGAGCCCCGGCCGTCGGTCGGACCGGGCGAGGCGACGTGGGACGTGACGAATCGCTGTCTGAAGTAGGTGGGATCATCGGTGGGGGACCGGCGACCGGTGTTCAACAACTCACCCAGCGACGGAAGCCACGGCTGCCCTTCGGCGGCGGATCGGCTCATGGCCGAGAACGAGTGGGTGGACGGGTGGTAGCCCAGCACGCCCACACCGAGGGCCCGGTCCAGCCGATTTCGGACAAAGGCCGAGATCCTCTCCAGCGATTCGCCGACCGGGATGCCTCGGGCAATGCCGACCAGGATCTCTTCGTGCTCAAGGATGGATGCACGGTCGTTGAGAACCTGCAGGATCTTGGACGAGGGCGCCAGAATGGGTTCGGAGACCGAGAGCGTGCGCATTCTCCGTTCCCTCCCAGGTATCCGGCCTGTGGCCACCGGGTGTGACCACAACTCACCAACGTCAGTATCGGCCGATGGGAAAAAAATCTTTACCACCCGGCGGGACCGGGCGCCCTGGTTGTCGGGACCTGGCCCCAACAGGCGGAATGCACCGGCTGGACTCCATGGAAGAGGCCGGCGGGTGTTCAGGTCGCCACCTCTTCAGGCCCACGGTGGCTTTGACGTTGCGCCGGATGTTCCGATCCCGGCGCCTTGCTACCGGTCGGCGGCGAGGATCCGGCTTCGGTTCGGGTCGTAGAAGGGGGCGATGGAGGCCCGGGCCGGCCAGGTGCCCTTCGGGGTGACCACGGTCATCCTGGCCGAGTCGAGCCACTCCTGGGTCACCCCGTCAGGATTCGTGACCTGGGCGAGGCCGACCGGCCCTCCGAGGGTGTGCCCGAAGGCGGCCGCCCGGACGTAGCCGTTGTAGATGCCGTCGACGCGGACCTGCTCGTTCCCGAACAGGTCCACCTCGGGATCCTCGACCAGGATGGAGACCATCAGGCTGGTCAACGGCTGCTTCCCGGCGATGGCCAACAGGGCGTCCCGGCCGATGAACCCACCCGGCTTGTCGAAGGCCACGGCAAAACCCAGCCCGGCCTCGACGGGATTGTCGGTGTTGTCGATGTCGACGCCGAGGTCCCGGTAGCCCTTCTCGAGACGCAGACTGGCCATGGCGGCCAGTCCGACCGGACGGACACCGAGATCGGCTCCGGCCTCCATCAGGGCGTCGTAGACGCCGAGTCCGTACTCGGTGGGGACATGGAGTTCGTAGCCGAGCTCCCCGACGTAGGTGACCCGGACACAGAGCGCCGGGGCGTAGCCGACGTCGATCGGCTTGGCCCGCAGGTAGGGCAGGCCGGCATTGGTGAGGTCGGCCGACGAGATGCGACCGATCAGCTGGCGCGACAGCGGTCCCTGGACGGACAGCAGCGTGGTGCCCGAGGTGACGTCGGTGACGTAGCAGTGTTCGCCCGGGCGGGTGGCCCGGCGGATCATCGGCTCCACCCGGCGCTGGATGAGATCCGAGGCCACCACGAGGAACCGGTCGTCGGCCAGCCGGGTGACGGTGAGGTCGGCGGCGATGCCACCCGAGGGCGTGCACCACTGGGTGTAGACCACCCGGCCCACTTCGCGGTCGACGTGGTTGGCCGACAGGCGGGACAGCACGGCTGCGGCGTCGGGGCCCTGGACGTGGAACTTGGCCATCAGGGTCATGTCCATGATGCCCACACCGCGACGGATGGCCTCGTGCTCGGCGGCCACGAACCCGAAGCCGGCGGAGCGGGTGAAGCCGGCGACGGTCTCCCGGGGTGCACCGGGGCCCTCGAACCACTCGGGGAACTCCCAGCCCACCGACGAGTTGAAGTGGGCTCCGGCGGCCACGAAGCGGTCATGGAGCACGGTCCGCCGGACATCCCGGGCCGTCTTCGGTCGCCACGACGGGTAGGCGGCATCGCCGAAGAGCACGCCGAGCTGCTCGACGGTGCGCTCGGCCCGGAACTTCCGGGTGACCTCGTGGGGTGCGAGCCGGTCGATGGCATACCCGGTGACATCCACCGGCGGTTCGCCGTCGACCAGCCAGTGGGCGATGACGTCGCCGACGCCGCCGCCGAGCAGGATTCCGAGCGAGTTCAGCCCGGCCGCCACGAAGTAGTTGTCGAGTTCCGGGGCCGGGCCGAGCAGGGGATGGACGTCCGAGGTGAAGGACTCGGGACCGCAGAAGAACTTGATGATTCCGGTGTCGCGCAGGGCCGGGATCCGGGCAAACGCCAGCTCGAGGAACGGAGCAAGGCGCTCGTAGTCGGGCTCGAGTTCGCCGAAGGAGAAGTCGGCGGCGACGCCGTCGAGTGACCAGGCGGCCGCATCGGGTTCGAACAGTCCGACCAGCAGTCCGTCGCCTTCGGGTCGGAAGTAGCCGTAGCAGTCCGGGTCTTCGATGACCGGCAGGTCCCGGTGCACACCCTCCATGGGTTCGGTGATGACGTAGTAGTGCTCGGCCGCCTGGTTGGAGATCTCGACGCCGGCCATGGCCCCGAACTGACGGGCCCACATGCCGGCGCAGTTGACGACGTACTCGCACTCGATGACGCCCTGGTCGGTGACCACCCCGGTGACCCGGCGTCCGTCCAGCACGACTCCGGTGGCCGGGGTCTCCTCCAGGATGATGGCGCCGTTGTTGCGGGCCCCCTTGGCCAGCGACATGGTGACGCCCACCGGATCGGCCCGGCCTTCGTCGGCGATGTAGAGACCGCCGACCAGATCGTCGGTCCGCAGCAGGGGAAAGCGGTCCTTGATCTCGTCGGGAGTGAGTTCCTGGTCCACGACGCCGAAACCGTTCACGAAGAGGGCCTCCCGGTGGAGCGCCTCCATCCGGTCCGGGTTGGTGGCGATCGAGATGTGACCCACCGCCCGAAAGCCGGTCGAGAGGCCGGTCTCTTCCTCGAGGCGGGCGTAGAGGTCCCGGGAGTAGCGGCTCATGTAGAGGGCGGTCTCGTCCACCATGCCGGCCGACGTGATGAGCCCGGCGGCGTGCCAGGTGGTGCCGGAGGTGAGCTTGTCCCGCTCGAGCAGGACGACGTCCTTCCAGCCGAGTTTGGTCAGGTGGTAGGCGACATTGGTGCCGATGACCCCGCCGCCGACAATGACGACCTGGGCCCGGGTGGGAAACGGGGTGCTCATGGGGTCCGCTGCCGCCATTCTTCAAGTTGGGGAGCCTCGGCTCCGATGGTCGTCTCGTCCCCGTGGCCGGTGAGGACCCGGGTGGCGGGGGGCAGGACGAAGAGACGGTGCTCGATCGAGTCCAGGATCGTCGGATAGTCGGAGAAACTCCGGCCGGTGGCGCCCGGCCCGCCGTTGAACAGGGTGTCACCGGAGAAGACCACGCCCTCGGCCTCGGCGAGCAGGCAGCAGCCGCCCGGCGAGTGTCCCGGGGTGGCCAGGACCTGAAGGGTGACGCCACCGGCTTCGAGCATCTGTCCGTCGACCAGCTCGCCGTCGGGGGCACGTTCGGGATAGACGGTGTCCCACAGCATCCGGTCGGCCGGGTTCAGGAGAATCGGGGCTCCGGTGGCCCCGGCCAGGGCGGCCGCGGCGTTGATGTGGTCGTTGTGGCCGTGCGTGGAGACGATGGCAACGACCTGGCGGTCACCGATGGCCGCCAGGATCGGCTCGTGGTCGTGGGCGGCGTCGATGACCAGGACCTGGGTCTCGTCGCCGACCAGCCACACGTTGTTGTCGACCTCGAAGTCGCCGCCATCGAGGGAGAAGATCCCCGACGTGATGACACGTTCGATCACGGGATCACCACCACCGAGCGGAGGACCTCGCCCCGCTCCATGCGGCCGAACGCCTCTTCGACCTCGCCGAGGGCAATGGTCTCGGTGACGAAACGGTCGAGATCGAGGCGACCCTGGAGATAGAGGTCGATCAGCAGCGGAAAGTCCCGCGAGGGCAGACAGTCGCCGTACCAGCTCGGCTTGAGCTGCCCGCCCCGGCCGAAGAAGTCGATCATGGGCAGGTCGATGCGCATGTCCGGGGTGGGCACGCCGACCTGGACGACGGTGCCGGCCAGGTCCCGGGCGTAGAAGGCCTGCTCGAGGACCTTGGGGTTGCCCACCGCCTCGATGCAGACATCGGCGCCGTTGCCGTCGGTCACGGCCTGGATGGCGACGACCGCATCTTCCCTGGAGGCGTCCACCACGTGGGTGGCACCGAACTCCCGGGCAAGGTCGAGCTTGCGGGGGTCGAGGTCGACGGCGATCACCTTGGACGCCCCGGCCAGCACCGCCCCGGCGATGGCGGCACATCCGACCCCGCCGCAGCCGAAGACGGCCACCGAGTCGCCCCGGCCCACCTCGCCGGTCAGCATGGCGGCCCCGAGGCCGGCCATCACGCCACAGCCCAGCAGGCCGGCCGCCTCGGGCCGGGCGGCGGGATCCACCTTGGTGCACTGTCCGGCGGCCACCAGGGTCTTCTCGGCGAAGGCGCCGATCCCGAGGGCGGGCGAAAGTTCGGTGCCGTCCACCAGGGTCATCTTGCCCTTGGCGTTGTGGGTGGCGAAGCAGTACTGGGGGCGGCCCCGACGACAGGAGCGGCACTCGCCACAGACGGCCCGCCAGTTCAGGATGACGAAGTCACCGGGCGCCACCGAGGTGACGTCCGGGCCGACCGCCTCGACGATGCCGGCGGCTTCGTGGCCCAACAGGAACGGATACTCGTCGTTGATGCCTCCCTCCCGGTAGTGGAGGTCGGTGTGGCAGACGCCACAGGCCTGGACCTTGACCACGGCCTCGCCCGGACCGGGATCGGGGATGACGATGGTCGTCAACTCCACCGGGGCACCTTTGGCCCGTGCGATGACTCCCTGGACGTGCTGGGCCATGATCTGCTCCTGTCGTTTGATGGTGATGGTCTCTTCGGCCCGGTCACGTTGCCTGGCCGAAGCCGGGCGCTCCGGGCCGGATCCGGAGTGGGGCCGGATCCCGATGACCGGGACCCGGTTCGTGTCGTGGTGGGACGGCTGGTCGGACTGTCGGGGGCACGGTACCGCGGTCGTCCACGGGAAGTTGCGGGGTACTGGTGTGGACGGGGCCTCCGGCGAATCATAGGATTGGTTGTATGGCCATTCAAACCCCTTTCCGCCCCGCTCCGTTGGATCCCGCCGATCTGGCCAACTGTCTTTTGCCGCTGGGTCAGGCGTTGATGCTGCCCCGGGACGCCTACGTCTCCGAGGAGATCTTCGCCTGGGAGCAGGAGCACTTCTTCGACGGTGGCTGGATGTGCGTCGGCCTCTCCCAGGACGTGGCCGCACCGGGTGACCAGCGGGCCGAATCGCTCGGCACGTCGGGCATCCTCCTGGCCCGGGCCCAGGACGGGGTGTTGCGGGCCTTCGCCAACGTCTGCAGCCACCGGGGTCACGAACTGCTGCCGTGTGGCACCACGACGAACCACTCCCGGGTCATCTGCCCTTATCACTCGTGGTCCTACGGCCTCGACGGATCGTTGGCCACGGCTCCGTTGTTCAAGGAGTTCGACTCCTTCGACACCAGCCAGTGGGGCCTCGTGGAGCTGCCCTGCACCGAGTGGCACGGTCTGGTCTTCGTGGACGGCTCCGGTCAGGCCGCTCCGCTGGAGGAGCAGTTGGCCACCCTGGAGCCGCTGTTGGCCCCCTACGAGATGGAGCGCCTCCGCCAGGCCGGCTACCACGACTACGAGGTGGCGGCCAACTGGAAGACCCTGACCGAGAACTACCACGAGTGCTACCACTGCTCGATGATCCACCCCGAACTGTGCCAGGTCTCCCCGCCGACCAGCGGGGAGAACCACGTGGCGGCCGGCGGGGCGTGGGTCGGTGGTGACATGGATCTCGCCGAGCACGCAGTGACCATGTCCCTTGACGGCCAGGGCAGCGGAGTCATGCTGCGGGGCCTCGAAGCGGCTGCCTTGAGGAAGGTCCTCTACTTCAACATCTTCCCCAACATCCTGGTCAGCCTGCACCCGGACTACGTCATGATCCACCGGCTGACACCACTGGCGGCCGGCCGGACCCGGATCCAGTGCATGTGGCTCTTCGCCCCCGAGTCGTTCGAGAAGGCCGACTTCGATCCCGGCTACGGCGTGAACTTCTGGGACATCACGAACCAGCAGGACTGGGACGCCTGTGCCTCGGTGCACCGGGGACTGTCGGCCAACCAGGCCCACCCCGGGCCGATTGGCCCGTCCGAAGACGCCGTCCACCAGTACGTGGCGATGGTGGCCCGTTCCTACCTCGGCGAAAAGGTGGCCAACCACGGCGTGCCGGTGACCGCCTGAGCAAGGTCCAGGGACAGACCCGACCGGCGTCGACCGGCGTCGACCGGGTGACGACGTGGATCAGATGAAGGCGTCCGGTCCGCGCTTGACCATCTGGTCGGCGATGATCGACCGCTGGACTTCGCTGGTGCCTTCCCAGATCCGTTCGACCCGGAGTTCCCGGAAGAACCGCTCGGCCACGTTCTCCCGCATGTAGCCCCGACCTCCGAAGATCTGTACGCAGCGGTCGGCCACCCGGCCGGCCATCTCCGAGGCGAAGAGCTTGGCCATGGAGTGCTGGCCGTGCTGGACCTTGATGTCCACGCCAAGGTCGACGTTGCGGGCCGTTTCGTACACCATGGCCCGGGCCGCGAAGAGTTCGGTCATCGAATCGGCCAGCATGATCTGCACGGCGCCGAACTCGGTGATCGGATGGCCGTTCACGATGCGCTCCTTGGCGAACTTCGTGGTCTCGTCGAGCAGCCGGGCCGCTCCGCCAAGACATCGCGAGGCAACCATCATTCGTTCGAAGCGGAACCACTCGTAGGAGAAGCCCATCCCGTCCCCTTCTCCACCAACCATCTGGGTGGCCGGAATCCGGACGTTCTCGAAGGCGACGATCGGGTGGTGGTGGCTGATGGTGTGGGTGTAGGCCGGCGACCGCACGACGCTGACCCCCTCGGCCGGCAGGTCGATGATGAACATGGCGTGCTCGCCGGCGTGCTCACCCTCGGTCAGCTTGGCCTGGAAGAAGCAGTAGTCGGCGTGGTTGTAGGTGGTCACGTGCCACTTGACGCCGTTCAGGATGTAGTCGTCCCCGTCCCGGGTTGCCGTCGACTCGATGGCGTCCACGTCGGAGCCGGCCCCTTCTTCGGTGATGGCGTAGCACTCCTCTTTCTCGGCCCGGATGCCGGGAATGATGTAGTTGGCGATCTGTTCCTCGGTCGCCACCTCCGGGAACCACGACGGCGGGGTGCCGAGCACCCATCCGAGGGCGTTCGTGCACCGGCCGCCCTGTTCCTGCACCAGAACCTGCTGCAGCATCGAGCAGCCACCGCCCCCGTATTCGGCCGGCATGTTGGTGGCATAGAGCCCTTGTTCCCTGGCCCGGCGGGTCATGGTCTCGATGACCTCGTGGGGAAGTTCCCCGGCGTTGGCCTCGGCCTCCTCCTCGTAGGGGATGAGTTCTTCGTCCACGAACTTCCGG
>CAITPI010000038.1 GCA_903894295.1 uncultured Acidimicrobiaceae bacterium | reverse complement strand
CCACGGCCGATCCCAAGGGAGCAACCCATTCGGACCTGACGGTGATGGCTTCGGCGCTGGCCATGGCCGAGTGCCTCGACATGCGGGCCGACGACATCTCGGCGCTGGTCTTTCCCTTCACCCATATCGGCGGCATCGGATGGCTGCTGGCCGCCCTGATGACCGGCTGCACCCTTCTCACCACCGAGGCGTTCGATCCGGTCGCCACACCGGCCTTCCTGGCCACCAACGGCGTTACCCTGGCCGGTTCGGGCACGCCGTTCCACCTGGCGTATCTGGCCGCCCAGCGGGCGAAGGGGGAAGGAGCTCCGTCGATCTTTCCGTCGGTCCGTTCCTATCCCGGCGGTGGCGCACCCAAGCCACCCCAGCTGCACTATGACCTCCAGGCCGAGATCGGTGGAGTGGGCATCGTCTCCGGCTACGGCCTGACCGAGGCCCCGATCGTGGTCATGGCCCACAGCAACGATCCCACGGAGAAGTTGGCCACCACCGAAGGACAGGCCACTCCGGGCGTGGAACTGGTCGTGGTGCGTCTCGATGGCCAGCGGGCCGGCGTCGGCGAGGAGGGCGAGATCCGTCTGAAGGGTCCCCAGGTCATCCGGGGCTACCTCGATCCGGCGCTCGACCGGGAAGCCTTCGACGAGGACGGCTACTTCCGTTCGGGCGACCTTGGCGTCGTCGATGCCGACGGATACGTCACCATCACCGGGCGTCTGAAGGATGTCATCATCCGCCACGGCGAGAACATCTCGGCCAAGGAGGTCGAAGACCTGCTCTATGCCCATCCGGCGGTGGCCGATGTCGCCGTGATCGGCCTGCCGGATCCCCGTACCGGAGAGCGGGCCTGCGCCGTGGTGGCGGTGGCCGAGGGTCAGAGCTTCGACTTTGCCGGGATGGGTGCCTACCTGAAGGAACGGGGGCTCAGGACCAACGCCATCCCCGAACAGTTGGAGATCGTCGACGCCGTGCCCCGCAATCCGGCGGGCAAGATCCTGAAACACGCCCTGCGCGAGCGCTTCGCGCCCACCCCAAGCGAAGGAGCACCATGAGCCCGATCCAGCGAGTCACCCTGGGCCAGGGTGGCGACGAACACGCCCGGGCGGACGCCGCCATGGCGGCCATGATCGTGCCCCGTTTCACCGACCGGGTGGTGGTGGTCACCGGCGCCGGGTCGGGCATCGGCCGGGGAACGGCTCGACGTTTTGGTGCCGAAGGGGCGCACGTGGCGGTGCTCGACATCAACGCCGAAGCGGCCGAAGAGACCGCCGAAGGCATCCGGGCCGCCGGGGGCTCGGCCCGGGCGTATGGATGCGACGTGACCTCGGAGGCCTCGGTGGGCGATGTCGTGGCCAAGGTGGCGTCCGACCTTGGTCCGCCCCGTGCGGTGGCCAACGTGGCGGGCATCGGTGGGTTCTTCCACTCCCACGAGATGCCCTTCGACCGGTGGCAGCAGATCCTCGCCGTCAACCTGAACGGACCGTTCCTCATCTGTCGGGCCACTCTGCCTTACCTCCTCGAACACGGCGGGGCCATCGTGAACGTTGCCTCCAACACGGCGCTGATGGGTCAGGCCTACTCGGCCGCCTACTGCGCCTCCAAGGCCGGTTTGCTCATGTTCACCCGGGCGTTGGCGGCCGAGTATCTCGGCCAGGGAGTCCGGGCCAACGTGGTGGCCCCCGGCGGGACCGACACACCGTTGCTGGGCTCCTTCGGCCTGCCCGAAGGGGCCGATCCGAAGCAGCTGACCAAGATCATGACCCCCATGGGCTTCTCGACCCCGGCCGAGATCGCCGCGTCGATCGCCTTTTTGGCATCGGACGAGTCGTCCTACACCACCGGGGCCGTGCTTTCGGTCGACGGCGGACTGACCGCCTGAGCACCCGTTCCTCCCAACGAGGTCTTCTGACCACCCCAACGAAGCCTCCTGACCGCTGTGACAGGTTGGGGCGATGGTCCCAGGTCAGGCCCGGGCGGTGGAATCCGGGAAGTGGAACCCGGGAAGTGAAACCCGGGAAGTGAAACCGAGAAAGGTGAAGGATGGATCCGATAGCCACCGTTGACGTCCGGGAGGTCACCTTCGACGAAACGGTCGACGTGGTTGTGGTGGGACTCGGTGTGGCCGGATCCTCCGCCGTGCTCGGTGCTGTCGAAGCCGGGGCCGACGTGGTGGGCATCGAGCGGGCCGCCGGAGGTGGCGGCACCTCGGCCCTTTCGGGTGGGTTGATCTATCTGGGCGGCGGAACCGAACTCCAGCGGGCGTGCGGATTCACCGACACACCCGGGAACATGGTGGCCTTCCTCCGGGCCGCCCTCGGCCCGGGGGTGGACGAGAACCGCCTCACCGCCTACTGCGAAGGGTCGGCCGGGCACTTCGACTGGCTGGTGAGAAACGGCGTGCCGTTCAAGGCGAAGTTCTGCGAGGAGCCCAACCGAGAGTCGGCTGACGACGCCGGCCTGCTCTTCAGTGGCGGGGAGGACTCCTATCCCTTTGACGAAGTGGCCACGCCGGTGCCCCGGGGCCACAAACCCCAATGGACCGATTCGGCCGGGGGCTTTCTCATGGAGCGCCTCGGCGCTGCGGTGGACACCAGTGGTGCCCGGGTGCTCACCGACGCCGGTGCCCGGTCCCTGGTGGTGGATGACGGGGAAGTCGTTGGTGTGGTGGTCACGGGTGACGGGGGAGACCGGACCGTCCGGGCCCGGGGTGGGGTGGTGCTCGCCATGGGGGGTTTCATCCACAACGACACCATGGTGGCCGAGTTCTGTCCGGCCGCCCACCGCCCGAATCCGGCCTGGCGGATCGGTACGCCGAACGACGACGGTCGGGGGATCCGCCTCGGTGTCGGGGCCGGAGCGGCCATCGTGCGCATGGAGACCTTCGAGTGCGCCCTGCCCCTCGGTCCACCGCACCGGATGGCCCGGGGCATCCTCGTCAACCAGCGCGGTGAACGGTTCATCAACGAGGACACCTACACCGGACGGATCGGGCTCTGCGCCCTGACGGAGCAGGATGGCCAGGTCTTCATGATCACCGACGACGTGATTCACGAGCGCAATCCGATCGGACTGCGGATCGGCTTCGCCGCCGAGGGACCCGACGAGCTGGCCCGTGACCTCGGACTGCCGGCGGAGACCTTTGCCCGGACCGTCGGGGAGTACAACGCGGCCGCCGCCAGGGGTGAGGATCCCCGCTTCCACAAGCGGCCGCCGTTCCTCCAGCCCATCGGGGTTCCCCCGGCCAGTGGCATCGGGGCGGTCGATCTCCGGGTCGACCGGGACGCCATCTACGCCACCTTCACCCTCGGGGGACTTGCCACCGACGTGGATGCTGCGGCCTGCCGGGAAGACGGCACTTCGGTCGCCGGTCTCTATGCCGTGGGCCGGACGGCGGCCAGTCTGGCGGCACACAACTACGCCAGCGGGATCAGCCTTGGCGACGGCTCGTTCTTCGGCCGTCGGGCCGGCCACCACGCCGCCCGTCGGGCGAAGGGGGCCTGAGCGGTCCATCGGGCCCCGGCGATTCGGACCGGGCCGGTGCCACGCCCGTCGGGTCGGTTGCCCGTGAAGACGGGGGCCCGCTGTTAGGGTGATTCTCCCATGGCCGACGTACCGAACCTGTTCATCCTGGGCGCTCCAAAGACCGGAACCACCGCCATGTGGACGTATCTCGGATCGCACCCGGACATCTTCATGGGGAAGAAGGAGATGCACTACTTCGGTGAGGATCTTTACTTCACGCAGAAGAAACGGGTGAACCGGGAGCAGTATCTGGCCAACTTCGATGCCGCCGGGAACGAGCGCTACCGGGGCGACTGTGCCATCTGGTATCTCTACTCCGAGACGGCGGCCCGCGAACTGGCGACGGCCCGGCCCGACGCCAAGGCCATCGCCCTGCTTCGCCGGCCCGACGAGATGATCTACTCGCTCTACAGCGAGCACCTCTACCAGGCTGATGAGGACCTGCCCGACCTGGCCTCGGCGCTCGACGCCGAAGAGGACCGGCGCAACGGGAAGCGCATTCCACCCAACTGCGACGTGCCATGGGCGTTGCAGTACTCCCGGGTGGCCCGCTACGCCGATCAACTGGCCCGTTACCACGCCGTCTTTGCCCCCGAACAGCTCCACGTCGTCCTCTACGACGACCTGGCCAACGACACCGCCGGGGTCTACCGGGAGATCCTGCGGTTCCTGGAGATCGACGACACCTTCCAGCCCGAACTCGAGGTGGTGAACCCCAACATGGTGGTGCGCAGTCCCGGCTTCCGCGACTTCCTCCGCAATCCGCCAGCGTCGGTGCGGGCCATCGGCCGGGCTCTCGTGCGGGACCAGCGGGTCCGACGGGCCCTCGGCCACCGGGTGAACAGCCTGAACTCGGTGACGACCGAACGTCCTCCGCTCGATCCATCGGTGCGGGCCCGCCTGCAGGCCATCTACGCCAGCCAGATCGACGAGCTGGAGGACCTCCTGCACCGGGACCTCGGTGCCTGGAGGCAGTCGCCCGGCACCTGACCTTGACCGACGAGGTTCCGGCGAACTCCTGTCGCCCGGCCGGGGGGTCTCCCGGGTCGGGTGGCACCCGGAGGCCCGGCGAGGTTTGGTGGAACTAGAGCAGCGGGAGCTGGGTGGGCTGGCGGCCCTCGACGATCTCTTCCATGCGGGCCGCCACGGCCGGAATCGAGTCCTCGTGGGTGAGGATGTAGAACCGGTTGGCCACCACGGCGTCCAGCACGGCATCGGCCACGGCGCTGGCTTCGATGCCCGCCGCCACCAGCTGCTGCATGACCCCGGAGACCATCTCGGGCCCATCGCCCTCGGGGGCCGGTGCCCACTCCGGTCGGTTGCGGTGGGACTCGGCGATGCCGGTCTTCACGAAGGCCGGACACAGCACCGAGACCCCGACCGGGGAGCCGACCACCTGAAGGTCGCGGTAGAGGGTTTCCGACATGGTCACCACGGCGTGCTTGGTGGCGTTGTAGGGGCCCATGAACGGGGGAGAGGTGAGGCCGGCGAGCGAGGCCGTGTTGACGATGTGGCCTTCCTTCTGTTCGATCAGGAGCGGGGTGAAGACCCGGATGCCGTGGATGACGCCCCACAGGTTGACGCCGAGGATCCACTTCCAGTCCGCCTCGGAGACGTCCCAGATGAGACCACCGGCACCGACGCCGGCGTTGTTGTGGACGAGGTGGACGGCCCCGAAGCGGGCCAGGGCCCGGTCCCGGAGGGCTTCGATGCTGGCTCCGTCGGCCACGTCGACCACGACCGCCTCCACCTCGGCTCCTTCGCCCCGCAAGGCGTTGGCGGTTGCCTCGAGGGCAACTTCTTCGATGTCGGCGAGCACCAGTTTCATGCCGGCCGTCGCCGCCCGTTCGGCCACGGCACGCCCGATCCCGCTGGCTCCACCGGTGATGACGGCGACTTTCCCCTGCAGGTCTTCCATGTGGCCTCCTTGGCTCAGATGCGAACCTTGAGATGTTGACACACCTCGACCCCACGAGCCTCCACCGTCCACCCGGAGGACCTGGAACGACAAGACGTCGTTGGCGTTGCCCCCGCTGTCACCGTTCGGGGAGGTGGGTTCATCTGTCGGGGGCCACCCAACCGGTCCACGGGCGGTTCCGGAAACGGTCGTTCCCGTGCGAGACTGGGGAAAGGTGCTCCAGGCCGGTTCCGACCTGTTGCCGCAAGTTTGAAGGAGCAAGATGCGCGAGACAGCACCGGTTGGCGACTGGGCGACCGATTTTGACATTCTGGCGCCGGAGTATCTGGACGATCCGTTCCGCATCTGGGACGAACTGCGGGGTACCTGTCCGGTCGCCCACACGGAACGTCGGGGCAGCACCTGGCTGCCCACCCGCTACCAGGACGTCGTCGACCTCGCCCACGACATTCCCCACTTCTCGTCCGCCGACATCGTGGTGGTGCCGTTCGCCGGCGAGGTGCCCGACGAACCGGTCCTGATCTTCGGGCTGCCTCCGATCTCGGCCGACCCGCCGCTTCACACCTGGACCCGACGGCTGTTGCTGCCCTGGTTCTCCCACACCCGGGTGGCCTCGTACGAGGCGATGACCCGGGATCTCTGTTCGTCGCTCGTGGACTCCTTTATCGCCGATGGCGAGTGCGATGCGGCGGGCCAGTACGCCCAGCAGATTCCGGTCCGCGTGATCGCCTCCATCCTTGGCGTGCCGGAAGAGATGTCGGACGTCTTCACCGGCTGGGTCCGCGACGTGCTCGAGTTCGCCGACGACACCGAACGCCGGACGCGGGGGATCCGGGGGCTGATCGAGTACTTCATCGAAGAAGTCGAACGACGGGCCACCGAGCCGGGGAACGACCTGCTGAGCGAACTGCTCCAGACCGAGGTGGACGGCGAGCCGATCGAGCGCCGGCTGGTGCTGGGCACGGCCGCCCTCGTCCTCATCGCCGGCGTGGACACCACCTGGAGTGCGATTGGCTCCTCCCTGTGGCATCTGGCCACCCATCCCGAGGACCGACACCGCCTGGTCAACGATCCCGGGGCCTGGTCGCTCGGGATCGAGGAACTGCTGCGGGCCTACTCGCCGGTCACGATGGCCCGGGTGGTCACCGGGGACGTGGAGTTCCAGGGCTGTCCCATGAAGGCGGGCGACAAGGTGTTGATGAACTTCCCGGCGGCCAACCGGGACCCGGAGGTGTTCGAGAACCCCGACGTCGTCGACCTCGACCGGGCCCAGAACCGACACGTGGCCTTCGGGTCCGGCATCCACCGCTGCGCCGGCTCGAACCTGGCCCGGATGGAGCTCCGGGTGGCTCTGGAAGAGTTCCTGAAGCGCATACCCGACTTCGAACTTGTCGATCCCGCCCAGGTCACCTGGGCCGGTGGCCAGGTGCGGGGACCGCGCGATCTGCGGGTGAAGTTCTGATGCGGATCCACGTCGACCCCAACAAGTGCACCGGCCACGCCCGCTGCTACGGACTGGCCCCGGAACTCTTCGACGTTGACGACTACGGCCTGACCAGCGAGAAGGGTGACGGTTTCGTCCCACCCGAACTGGAGGACCGGGCCCGGTTGGCCATCGCCAACTGCCCCGAATTCGCCATCGAAGAGGTCCCCGGGAACTAGTTCCGGAACGACCCGGCCCCACCCGGTGGGGTCTGCCGCTTCCGTTTTGGTCGAGCCCCGCCAGGTCGGAAACCTCGGCGTCCCGGTGTCTCGGCGTCTCGGTG
>CAITPI010000037.1 GCA_903894295.1 uncultured Acidimicrobiaceae bacterium | reverse complement strand
CTGCCCCTTGTGGCCAGCCACCGCTCCCAGATCGCGGCCCTCGCCCACATCAACGTCAGTTACCTGCTGCTCGGAACGCTGCTCGAAGTTGGCGCCCTGATTGCCTACACCCAGTTGACCCACGCCGTTCTGCCTCCGGGCGGCCCGCGTCGTCGCCGACTGTTTCGCATCAACCTCTCCACCCTTGCCCTGAGCCACGTCTCCCCGGGCGGAACCGCTCCGGGTGCCGCCCTTGGCTATCGGTTGCTCACCCAGTCCGGCGTCACCGGGGCCGACGCGGGATTTGCCCTCGGAACCCAGGGCGTGGGTTCGGCGGTGGTGCTCAACGTGATCTTCTGGTGCAGTCTCGTCGGATTCCTCGTAACGAACGGGTTCCACTCGCCACTCGGACACCACACCCAGGGTTCATTCTCCGGGTCGGTCCTTGTTGTCGTGGCCGCCGGCCTGGGAATCGTCCTGCTGGCGGCATTCGGCGGCATCTTCCTGCTGCTCGGCCGCGGTCAGGAGTGGGCCAGTCGAGTCGTGTGGAAGGTCTCGGAGCGGGTCCGGTTCCTCGATCCTGTCCGGACCACATCCCTCGTGGAACGCCTGGCCCGACGATTCGCCGTCCTGCTGGCCGATCGCCCGGTGCTCGTGCGGGCCATCGGTTGGGCGACGGCCAACTGGGTTCTCGATGCAGCCTCCCTCTGGGTCTTCGTGGCGGCCTTCAGCCACTTCATCTCCCCCATCGACCTGCTCACCGCCTACGGATTGGCCAACATCCTGGCCGCCATCCCGGTGACTCCGGGCGGACTGGGCATCGTCGAGTTCGTGTTGGTTTCCATGATCGCCAGTTTCGGGCCGGACACGGCGGCGGCCCTGTCTGGTGTGTTGGCCTACCGGGCCATCAACTTCTGGCTGCCCATCCCCTTCGGGGGACTCGCCTACGCCTCCCTCGAGGTGCAGCATCAGCGGCTCTGGCCAAGGACCAAGGCGTTTCTGCGCTTCCACAGCCGCAACCTCAAGGTGGCCGACCGCCGGGAGTTGGAGGAAGAGTCAACTCCGGAAAGTTCCAGGTCGGCCATTGCCACCTGGGTGACCACCAGTTCTATCGACGAGACCGGCGCCACCTCGGGCGCCACCGCATCCACCAGCGCGTCGACGAAGGACCAGGCGACGACGTGGAACGAACCGACGCTGGAGCCTCCCCGGCCCCGCCTGCTGGCCCGGGGTCGGACGGCGGTGACGACGAAGACCCGGAAAAAGGACCGGAAGGCTGAACGCCAGTCGCCGGAGAGGTCGGCGAGGCCGTCGGAGCCCACAAGACGGGGTCGACCTGGACCGCGTCCGTCCGAGACCGTTGTTCCGGCTGCCGTCCAGCTCCAGTTCGACGTTCCTCCGGCCGGGCCAACTCCTGGAAATGACCCTGCACGTTGAATCCCATCGCCGCCGGCCAGTCGCCGGGGCTCGGCGCCGAACCTTTCGCTTCGAAGTGATCCCGGGAGTCACGGGCCAACCGGTCCCAGCCTCCATCGGCGCGTAACTGCCACGAGTTGGCCTCGTCGCGCAGCGCGGCCTCGAGAATCCCTTCCAAACGGGTCGCAATGGCTTCGTCCAGGATGGGAACGAGCACTTCCACCCGGCGGTCGAGATTGCGCTCCATCAGATCGGGCGATCCGAGCAGGATATGGACCGGCCCCTCCCGGCCTCCAAAGCGGAAGATCCGGGAGTGCTCCAGGAACCGGCCAACGATCGAGCGGACCCGGATGTTCTCCGAGAGTCCGGGGACCTGCGGCCGGAGTGCACACCTGCCGCGAACCAGCAGCTCGATGGTCGCTCCGGCCATCGAAGCCCGGTAGAGGGCATCGATCACGGCCGGATCGGTGAGGCCGTTCACCTTCAGAACCACGTGACCGTCGGAGCCCAACGTCGCCTGGTCGGCAATGAGGCCGATGACGTGGTCCCGGGTCGACTCCGGCGAGACGATCAGACTCGAGAATTCGGTCGCCTCCCCCGAGCCGGCCAACAGGTTGAACAACTGGGCCACATCACGTCCGACGGAGGGATCGCCTGTCAGCAGTCCGACGTCCTCATAGCTGAGCGCGGTCGAAGCGTTGTAGTTGCCACTCCCGATGTGACAGTAGCGACGCAGGTTCTCCCCTTCCTTGCGAACCACGAGTGACATCTTGGAATGGGTCTTGAGGGTGGTCAGGCCGTAGACAACGTCGACGCCATGCTCTTCGAGGACCCGGGACCATGCAATGTTCACCTCTTCGTCGAATCGGGCCTGGAGTTCGACCACGGCGGTCACGCTTTTGCCGGCCCGACTCGCCCGCAACAGGGCTTCGACGACCGGGCTCTCCTCTCCGGTTCGATACAACGTCTGCTTGATGGCCACGACATCCGGATCGTTGGCGGCCTGGCGGAGGAACTCCTCCACCGAACCGGAAAAGGACTCATAGGGGTGGTGGACCAGGACGTCATGTCGGTTCAGGATGTCGAAGATCGATCGATCCCGGACGAGCGTGGGCGGCGTTCTGGGCGTCCATTCGGTGGCCTCGAGTTCCGGTCGGTCAACCCGAAGGATGACCTCGAGGCCCGTGAGATCGAGAGGAATGGAGTGCCGAAAGACATTTGCTGGCGGGATCTCCACGGTCTCCAGAAGGTACCCAAGCATCTCGTCCGGCATCGACGTTGAAATCTCGAGTCGGACTGCCTGGCCGAAGCGTCGACGGTGGAGTTCGAGTTCGATGGCGGCCAGTGGGTCGGATCCGTCGTCATCGTCCAACGAAAGGTCCGAGTTCCGTGTGACGCGAAAGGCATGGTGGTCAAGGATCACCATGCTCGGGAACAGGTGGTCCAGGTTTGCCCCGATCACCTGTTCGATTGCCACGAGGCGACGACCGTCGGGCAGCCAGACGAACCGGTCGAGACGGGGAGGCACCTTCACCCGGGCAATGCGTTCCTCTCCGGAAGACGGGTCGGCCACCCGGACCAACAGGTTCAAGGACAGGTTCGAGATGTAGGGAAACGGGTGCCCGGGATCGACGGCCAACGGAGTCAGGATGGGGAACACCCGCCGCTCGAAGAAACGGAGAAGGAAGTCGCGGTCTTCCCCGGCCAGTTGCGACCAGTCGGTCACTTCGAGTCCCACTTCGGGAAGTTCACCGCTCAGCAGCGATGCAACCACGGACTCCAACCGGCCGACGAGCAGTTGCCCGGCCTCGCTGATGAGACCGAGTTGCTCGCGTGGGGTGCGTCCGTCCGGCGAACGGGTCCGCAATCCGGCGGCCACCTGGTCCTCCAGCGCCGACACCCTGACCTGGAAGAACTCGTCGATGTTCTCGGAAAAGATGGCAAGGAATCTCAGACGCTCGAGGATAGGGAGGCGCCGGTCGGCCGCCAGATCAAGGAGGCGGTTGCCGAAGGACAGCCACGAGAGCTCCCGGTTCAGGAACCGTTCCGGGGATGTCAGATCGGGCACCACCAGCGGATGCTCCACCATCGGGTCGGAGCGCACAGGCTCCCCGCTGGACGGTGTGGGCACATCAGGCACCGGTCCACCCTAGCGGCGACCCAGCCCGGAGGCTCCATGGTTACGGACCCGTTGACCGGTAGGCTCCACTCGTGGTCAGCACGGCTTCCAACCCAGTAACCGCCCCGGTGATCGCTTCGCCGAAGAAGTTGGGGGGGCGTGGTCGACGGCGGACCGAACTCGGACTCATGCTCATGGCGGCCGGCATTGTGGTCGCCGCCTACGTGCTGATGATTGCCGGAAACACCGCCAAAATTCCCTCTGACGTGGTCCCCCTGATGGCGTCACTGCTGGCCATGGGTGGCGTAGCCCACATCGCCAACCGGGTCTTCGCTCCGCGGTCCCAGCCGGTCTTCCTGCCCATCGTCTTTCTTCTGAACGGCCTGGGTTATGTGATGATCCTGCGGATCGACCTCGGTCTGGGCACCAACTACGCCCCCCTGCAGGCGGCATGGACGGCGGTCGGCATCTTTGCCTACGTGATGACCCTCGTGCTGGTCCGTCGATCGCGCGATCTTGACCGTTACCGGTACCTGCTCCTGCTCGCCGCCGTCATCCTCATGCTGTTGCCCCTGATTCCCCACTTCGGAGCCAACATCAACGGAGCCCGCCTGTGGGTCAAGGCCGGTTCGTTCGAGTTCCAACCGGTCGAGGTAGCCAAGATCCTTCTCTGCATCTTCTTCGCTTCCTACTTTGTCGAGAAGCGTGAGCTGCTCACCATTCCGACCGCCCGGTTGGGCAACCGCCTCGTGGTGGACCCGCGCCCGCTTATTCCGATCGGCCTGGCCTGGCTCTTCGCCATCGGCGTCATATCACTCGAGCACGACATCGGCTTCTCCGCTTTGTTGTTCACCTTGTTCATCGGGCTTCTGTGGATCACCACCGGTCGAACCGGCTACCTGTTGCTCGGAGTGGTGCTCTTTGCCATCGGCGCCTACATCTCGGGACGGTTTCTCGGCCAGACCCACGTCCGGGTCGAGACGTGGCTCCATCCCGGCGCCTATGCCAACTCCGTTGGCCACCAGTTGGTGGAAACCTGGTACGCCCTCGGAAGCGGCGGGATCGGCGGCTCCGGGCTCGGTCTCGGCTTTGGCGCCTACTCCATTCCCAACTCCCGGACCGACTTCGTCTTCGCCGTGCTCGGCGAGGAGATGGGCCTGCTCGGAGCAACGATGGTCGTCGTGGCCTTCCTGCTGCTGGTGGGGGCCGGGCTGCGCGCCGCCCAGGCCGCCCGATCGGAGTTTGCCAAACTCTGTGCCACCGGACTGACCTTGATCCTGGGATTGCAGGCCTTCTTCATCATCGGCGGGGTGCTCCGGCTCATGCCCCTGACCGGCATCACCCTGCCCTTCGTCTCCTACGGAGGTTCGGCGCTGATCGCCAACTACATCCTGGTTGGCCTGGTGGTCAGGATCTCCGACGAAGGTGGCCGGGCCGTCGACAATGCCGAGAATGACGACTGGCAGCAGGAAGACCGACGGCGGCGGCGACTGCTCGTCGGCGGCTGAGCGGACAGCACGGTCGGCTGACCGGAGCACACGGCCGCTTCCGGGACCAGTGACCTCGAAACCTCTCAGGTGGGCCGTTGGGACGCTTCGGTTCCCGGTGGATCGACATCGTTCATAGGGTCAAAGAGCCGTTCATCCACCAGGATTGGCACCGTCGTCCGTTGCCACAGGGCCAGAGTGAGGGCATCGGATGGACGACACGACTGCACGGAGCGACCCCGCTGGCTCCGGAGATCAAGTTCGGCGAAGTAGAGCGACCCCTGGCGACCCACCAGACGTACGGCCACGAGATCGATGTCGAAGGCAGAAAGCACCGAGCCCATGAGCTCATGGGTCAGGGGCCGTGGCGCCGCGATCCGGCGCAGGGCGTGGCTGAGCAGCACGCCGTCGTTCATCCCCACGGAGAAGGTCAGGGAACGCCCAGGCAACTCGAGTTCGCGCAGCGTCACCGAGGGATACTGGTTCGGCAAATCCACGGTCACCGACGACACGACGGCCATCCGCAACGACGACACCGGTGCGTGCTGAGGATCAGGGACCGAAGCCGGTCCCCCGTCGCCGGATTCGATCTGGTCGCCTTCCCCTACTCCGGGGACGTCCCCCGAAGTGGAGGCCACAGCAGAAAGACCAGGGGGGTCGGCCAGGTCATCGTCGACCACGAGGGCCACTTCGTCGTTGGAGCTCACCGCAGGCTCCGTCGATGCACGCTGACGGTCAGGCCGATGGCAGCAAAGAACGAGATCATGGCCGATCCACCGTAAGAGAGGAAAGGCAGCGGGATTCCGGCCACCGGCATGATGGCCATGTTCATGCCGACGTTCTCGAACACCGAAAAGACGAGCAGGGCAAACACCCCGGTGCACAGCAGGCGTCCGAACGTGTCGCGGGCCATCTGGGCCGTGCGGAGAACGCGCCAGGCCACCAGGCCGTAGGCGGTGATGAGAAGACCGGCGCCGACGAAGCCCAACTGCTCCCCGACCGCCGAGAAGATGAAGTCGGTCTGCTGTTCGGGGACGTAGGCCAGGTTGGTCTGGGTGCCCCGGAAGAGTCCCTGGCCGAAGATGCCCCCGTGGGCGATGGCGTTCTTCGCTTCGTTCACGTTGTAGGTCACGTTGGCGTTGGCGGCGTTGGGCGAGATGAAGCTGGTCAACCGCTGGATCTGGTAGTGCTGGACGAGGCCGAGTTTGAGGGCCAACACGAAGCCGATCAGGCCCACCACACAGAGAAGACCCAGGTAGCGACCCGGCATGCCGGCGGCCACCAACAAGGTGAGCAGGATCACCACCAGGAGAATCGACGTGCCGAGGTCAGGTTGGGCCAGCACCATGAGGATCGGAATACCGGCCAACAGGACCAGTCGGACCAGGTCCCGGAAGTCCAATCCGTCCGGTCGTCGGGCACAGTAGGTCGACATGGCGACGATCAACACCAGGGTGGCGAACTCGGAAGGCTGGAGCTGCAACGGTCCGAGCGAGAACCAGCGCTGGGAACCGAGCGCGTGGGAGCCCACTGGTGACAACACCGCCAACAGGGCAAACACCGTTCCGAGATACAGGATGGTGGAGAACTGTTCGATCCTCCGGTAGTCGAACGCCGCCACGGCCAGCATCACGACAATGCCGAGGACCAGGAAGACTCCCTGGCGCTTCAGGAAGTACTGCGGATCAAGACCGGCGTTGTGCAGTTTGTCCTTGGTGGCCGAATAGACCATGAGGACACCAAAGAAGGCCAGTCCAATGGCGAGGGAGATGACGCCAAAATCCAGACGGGACGAGACCCGCCGGGACTGTTCCGGGAGGTTGATGTTGGCCAGGGTCACCATGGGGAATCAGCCGCCACGTTATACGCTCGGTCCCGGATCCGACGGGTCGGCCACCGCGGCCCACATGGCCTCGACCGGCACCACTTCGCCCGTCCAGCGTTCGAGCGCCAGTGCCGCCTGGTGAACCAGCATGCCGATTCCGTTCATCACCGGAACTCCCTGGTCCACCAAGGCGGCGAGCCACGGGGTGCGAACCGGGTGGTAGATGAGGTCCACGGCCAGTTGGTCCGGGGTCACGAGCCCGGGATCCACCGGCCAGGTGATGCCGTCGGTCGGTTGACCGGCCATGCCGATCGGCGTGGCGTTGACCACAAGTTCACATCCGGTGACTTCCTCCGTCCGGGCCGGACGACCCACCGCCCCGGCCATCGCGGCCGTTCGGCTGACCCGATCAGCGTTGCGACCCAGCACCAGGACCTCCGCCGCCCCGGCGTCGCCGAAGGCCGCCGTGATGGCCCGGGCGGCACCTCCGGTGCCCACCACGAACACCCGCTTTCCCGACGCAACAAACCCACTCTGTCGGAACAGGGCCGCCAGCAGTCCGGCTCCATCCGTGGTGTCGCCCTCGGCTCCATTCGGGCCGAACGTGACACAGTTCACCGAGGCAAGGCGTTGGGCGGCCGGCGTGCACGCCACCAGGGAGGCCACCGCCTCCTTGTGGGGCATCGTGACCGAAAGGCCCTGGATGCCAAGGGCCGGGGCACCGGCGATGGCCGCTGCCGTCGAGGACGCATCGACCCGGAATCCCACCGAGACCCAGTCGAGGCCCATGGCACGAAACGCCGCGTTGTGCAGTCGGGGCGACAACGAATGGGCCACCGGGTCACCGATGACGCCGACAACCCGGGTGGCCGCCGACAACGGAACCGAAGCAGGTTCGATCATCCGACACCCCTCGAACGCGCCAGGCGTTCGTTGGCCAACTGTCCCGCATAGGTGGTGGAGAAGGCCTCGGTTCCGTCGTTGGCCACGACGACAAAGTACAGCCACGACCCGGCGGGTGGATTGAGCGCTGCCCGGAGGGCATCGACCGAAGGGAAACAGGTTGGCGTCGGGGTGAGCCCGTGGTGGAGATACGTGTTGTACGGCGACTCGTAAGCGAGATCGGCCGACGTCACCGGCCCACCGTCCCGGCCCAGCGCGTAGAGCACGGTGGAATCCATCTGCAGTGGCTTCCCCTGGGCCAGCCGGTTCAGGATCACCCGGGCCACCCGACCCATGTTGGACGGGATCACTCCTTCCTTCTGCACGATCGAGGCAACGGTGATCAGCTGGTAGGGCGTGAGTCCCAACCGGGCCGCGCCGGCGGCCAGATGAAGGCCACGGGCGGTCGCATTGAATCGGTTGACCATGGCTTCGGCCAACTGTCGTGAGGACTCACCCGGGGTGACGATGTAGTTGCCCGGAGCCAACAGGCCTTCCAGATTGGTCGACGGCGGCGGGTCCCATGGCGAGCGCACCGAACCGTCGGTCACCTCGGCGTGGAACTGGGCTTCGCTGAACGACGAGATCTGTCCGACCCGTTGGGACAACTCACCCACGGTGAATCCGGCCGGATTCTGGAGACCGAGGACGTTGGGCCCGTTGGCCAGGATGTTCTGCACCGCCGAGAAGCTCGAGTTGCGGGAAAATGCATACGCCCCGGGCACCAGGCCCGGCGCTCCGTGGATCTGGCTCCACAGCCGGTAGGCCAACGGACTGCCCATCACTCCCATTGAGTGCAAGGTCCCCACCAGCGTGGTCGATCCCTCGCCGTCAGGAACCTGCACCACCACCTGGGCGCCGGGCGGCCCGGACGGGTTGGCCTCGGAGTTGATCCAGTAGTAGCCGGACAGCCCGATCAGAAGCCCGCCGACCACGATGACCAGGAGAGTCCAACGAAACCATCTCGAAAGTCGGGTCCGTCGACGACGGGCTTCGAGGCGCGACCGGGTCTGCGACTGGTCGGACCGTCGGCCGTCACCGGCCGGCCGGGGCGGGCGGGACGGCCCCGGTTCCGAATCCTCGGCCGACGATCCGGGCAGCTTCGGGCCAGGGCCGGCTCCGGCCGCCGGTCCGGGCGATCCGGTGAACTTCCACGCGGCCAGGTCGTCGTCCCGGCCGTCAACGTCTGACCCGTCGACGTTCACCGTTTCCCCCGTTGTCTTTCAATCCACGCCTCGAGAATCACGGAGGCCGCAGCCTGGTCGACCACACCCCGACGACGGCGACTGTCCAGCCCACCTTCGGCCAGGACCTGATGGGCGGTCACCGTCGACAGCCGTTCGTCGAACCACTCCACACCAACCCCCATGGACTCGAGTTTTCCGGCCAGCTCGGCCCCCTCCGATCGGGCCGAGATGGCCGCGGCTCCTTCGTGACCGTCCAACGAGACGGGCAGTCCAATGACGACCAGGGTTACCTCGTCTTCGGCCACCAGCCGCAGCAACTCCCGGTGGGCCTGCTCCCGGTCGCGGCTGCGCACGATTGTGGTCCGGGGAAGGGCCATCGTCCGGGATGAATCGGTGATGGCGACGCCGATGCGACGGGTCCCGAGATCCAGACCCAACACCCGACCGGAGGCAGGAGTGGTCACCAACCCCGACTGGCTCACGCGCCGGCCAGTGAGCGCCGGGCTTCCTCCAGCGCGCCTTCGATACCGTTGGCGTCGCGACCACCCGCCACGGCCATCTCCGGCGAACCGCCGCCACCGCCACCAAGCAGCGGAGCGATCTTCTTCACCAACTCGCCGGCGTGGAACGATGACCCGCCACCGCCGGACACCACGGCCAGGGCCGCCTTGGTGCCATCAGGCGATCCGGCCAACACCACAGCCCGCAGACCGCCATGATTCCGGGCCGCCACGGCCAGGTCGCGCAACTGGTCCGGCCCGAGACCGTCCCGTCGAGCCACCAGCACACCGTCCGTGGCTTCGGCCACCAGCTGGCGACCTTCGTTCTCAATCTCCCGTCGCTGGAGACTCTCGAGGGCTTTCTCGGCCGCACGTTGGCGTTCGAGAAGGCGCTCGATGGCCTCAGGGATCCCTTCGGGTTCGGTCCGAAGTGCATTGGCGGCGTCGGCCAACAACGCCTCCCGCTCGGCGATACGTTCCAGCGCAGCCACGCCGGTCATGGCCTCGATCCGCCGGGTGTTCGAACCGATCGAAGATTCCGACACCACGACGATGGGACCAATCGATCCGAGGCCCGTCACATGGGTTCCGCCACAGAGTTCCACCGAGTTCGCACCGGCCCGCACCACGCGCACTTCTTCGCCGTACTTGTCACCAAAGAAGGCCAGCGCCCCCATGGCCTCGGCCTCGGCCTTGCTCGTGACCTGCACGCCCACCTCGGCATCGCTCAGCACATCGGCGTTGGCCATGGCCGCCACCGCCGAGAGTTCTTCGGGTGCCACCGCTCCGTGATGGGAGAAGTCGAACCGCAGCCGGTCGGGAGCCACCAGCGAACCCTGCTGGCGGACATGGTCGCCCAGCACGGTGCGCAGCGCCGCGTGCAGGAGATGGGTGCCCGTGTGGTTGCGCCGGAGCGCTTCCCGACGATCGGCTTCGATCGCCGCCAGGGCGTCCTGGCCGGCGTGGATCTCGCCGGTAACGACGGCTTTGTGGACGGTCAACCCCGGCAAGGCGGCAATGGTGTCGTAGACGACGGCACTGCCGGTTTCGGTCACGATGGTTCCCTTGTCGCCCATCTGACCACCACCTTCGGCGTAGAACGGCGTCCGGTCGAGGAAGATCTCGAACTGGTCGGCCCGCTTGGCGGTCGGGTCCGGAAGCACGGCGAGCACCCGGGCCGGCGCCCGGTAGTCCTCGGCGCTGTGACCGATGAAGAGCGTGCGCCCTTCCTGGTCAAGGATGTTCCGCCAGGTCTCCTCGTTCGACTCGCTCCGGCCGGCTCTCGTGGCCGCCCGGGCCTGGTTCCGTTGGGCCTCCATGGCCGCTTCGAACCCCTCGAGGTCGACCCCCACCCCGGTTTCGGCGGCGATCTCCACCGTCAGCTCCACCGGGAATCCGTAGGTGTCGTGCAGGCGGAAGGCCACATCTCCGGCGATCTGGTCCGTGCCGTTGGCCAGCACATCGTCAAGGATGGCCGTGCCGGTGGCCAGGGTGCGCAGGAAACCGGACTCTTCCCGCTCCACGACCTCGCGGACGAGTCCGTGCTGCTCGGCGAGGGCCGGATAGGCCCGGCCCAGAATGCCCACCGCGGCATCGACCAGTTGCCCGGTACACGGCTCCGAGACTCCGAGTTGGCGGGCCCGGCGAACCGCCCGGCGGATAATGCGACGCAGCACATAGCCCCGGCCCTCGTTGGCCGGCAGTACCCCGTCCGCCACCAGCATCGACATGGCCCGACCGTGGTCGGCCAGGATCCTCAGGCTCACGTCGTCGGCCTCGTCGCGTCCATACGTGCGGCCGGTCAGCGACTGCGCCGTCTCGAGAATCGGGGCAAAGAGGTCGGTGGCGTAGATCGAATCGGTGCCCTGGATCACCGGAAGGATCCGTTCCAGGCCGGCACCGGTGTCGATGCTCGGCCGGGGCAGATTCTCCCGGCTGCCGTCCGGACGGCGGTTGAACTGCATGAACACCAGATTCCAGATCTCGATGAACCGCTCGTCCCCACCGAACGCCGGTCCCCCGTCGGCCCCATAGGAGGCACCTTTGTCGAAGAAGATCTCCGAAGACGGTCCGCACGGACCGGTGTCACCCATCTTCCAGAAGTTGTCTTCACCCATCCGCTGGATCCGTCCGGCGGGCACGCCAATCTGGTCCCGCCAGATCGCTTCCGCCTCGTCGTCGTCCTCGTAGACGGTGACCCACAGGCGGTCGCCGTCGATGCCGAGCACCTCGGTGACCAGCTCCCAGGCGAAGGGTATGGCGCCTTCCTTGAAGTAGTCACCGAAACTGAAGTTGCCCAACATCTCGAAGAAGGTGCAGTGACGCTGGGTCGTGCCGATGATGTCGATGTCCAGGGTCCGGAAGCACTTCTGGACCGAAGTGGCCCGGGGCCACGGGGCCACCTCGTCACCCAGGAAAAAGGGCTTGAACGGCACCATGCCGGCGATCGTGAAGAGGATCGACGGATCGTGGGGAATCAGGCTCGCCGACGGCACGGCCGCATGGCCACGCTCCACAAAGAACCGGGTGAAGGCTTGCCGGAGATGGTCAGCGTCGATGGCCTGCGTCGAAGTCACAAATTGGGAGTCTACCGGGACACTTCGGAAGCAACGGTGCTCCGACGACCCCGCCGACGCCCGGACCGCCGACCCGTGCGCCCCTCGGTCAAAGGTTCAACCACCACCGGTGGTGCCACCACTCCGTTCCACCGGGCCTCGACCTCGGCCGGGACCTGCTCGGCCGCCGCTCCGACGCCGCGGGTGGCGAGTTCGTTCCAGATCTCTTCTTCCCGGCGCACCGATTCTTCCCTGGCCGACTGGATGGCGCCCCGGAACCGGTCGGTGGCTCCGAGCGCGGCCGACCGGGCCGAGCGACCGACTTCGGCCGCCAAGGCATCGGGCTGGAGTCGGGCCGCGGCCTGCTCGACAGCCCGACGGACCCGACGTTCGGCCCACAGTGACGAACCTGCCCCCACCGCCACCCCAGTCACCATCCAGAACGTGCGCTTGGGCATCAGCGTCGACGGTCTTCGGTTGAGTCGGACTCCCGGGGCGAGGTCAGGCGTCGCAAGCCCGCACCGGCGCCGGCCCGGACGGCGAGCACCTTGACCACCGGATTGGCGAACGCCCGGTAGGCCAGGCGGGACGCCTGGTCAACGGTGGCATGCACCGAGTCGGTGGACTCGAGCACCGCGCCCACCCGCTCCATCTCGAGGGCGGCCTGGTCGACGACCCGGTGGGCGTCCGCCAGCAACCCCATGCTCTGGGCATCGAGCTGGGCGGCGATCCTCGACAGCGTCTTCACTTCCCGCCGCAGTAAGCGCAACGCGAAAAGGAGCCCCAGGACGCCAAGGAGGACGAGGATGCCAGCGATCAGCACAACGGTGGCGGCTCCGGTCATGATGGGCCATCTTAGAGGCTCGGGCCATGGGGCAGCCGGCCGAAAGGGAAATACGCCAGAAGACACCCCGCCGACCGACTCCGGCTTTTCCTCAGCCGGATGGTTCCCGGTTGATCCGCCTTCCAACCTCACCCGCCCGGTGGCGGGCCTTCACTCTCCTGGTGAAGAGCGCTCCGGCCGGACCTGCTCCCGATCCTCGTCGGGTCCTTCCTCGCCCCGCCAGATGGCCAGCCGCCGGGCGATGACTGCTTCGTGACCCCGGTCGCTCGGTTCGTAGTAGCGGCGTCGGGCCAGTTCGGAGGGAAGATGCTCCTGGGCAACATGGGCATCGGGAAAGTCATGGGGATACCGGTAGCCCACACCGTGGCCCAGGGTGGTTGCCCCCTTGTAGTGACCGTCCCGCAGGTGGGGCGGGACGTCGCCCCTCGGCCCGTGTCGAACGTCTTCTTGGGCCCGGCCCAACGCCAGGGTGACCCGGTTGGACTTCGGGGCGCTCGCCAGATGGACCACAGCCTGGGCCAGGTTCAGCTGCGCCTCGGGAAGACCCACGAACTCGACGGCCCGGGCCGCCGCGTCGGCCACCACCAGGGCCAGCGGGTCGGCTTCGCCGACATCTTCACTGGCGAGGATCACCAACCGGCGGGCGATGAACCGGGCGTCTTCACCGGATTCGAGCATCCGGGCCAACCAGTAGAGGCCGGCATCGGGATCCGAGCCCCGGATGGACTTGATGAAGGCGCTGATGACGTCGTAATGGTCATCTTCCCCATAGTGGTGCAGCCGGCTGTGCCGGACCTGTTCGACATCGCCCCGGGTGACCGGCCGTCCACCCGCCAGGGCCAGGGCCACATCGAGCGTTGTCAGCACGGCCCGGGCATCACCATCGGCCACCGCCACCAGTGCGTCGACCGCCTCGTCCTCGGCGGAGGCCCCTTCACGGGCAAGGGCCCGGTTGACCACCTCGGTCAGTTCTCGGGTTGTCAGTGGCTCGAGTCGAAACAGGGTGGAGCGGGACAACAGCGGCGAGTTCACTTCGAAGAAGGGGTTCTCGGTGGTGGCGCCGATCAACACCAGAAGTCCGTCCTCGACCGACGGCAGCAAGGCGTCCTGCTGGGAGCGGCTGAATCGGTGGACTTCGTCGAGGAACAGGATGGTTCCCCGCCCCTGTTCACCCAGCAGCCGTCGGGCCCCTTCCACCACTTCCCGCACATCTTTCACTCCCGCCGTGACGGCCGACAGTGGAACGAACGACTTGGCGGTGGCCGTCGCCACCACCGAAGCCAGCGTGGTCTTTCCGGTGCCGGGAGGACCCCAGAGGATCACCGAGGTCAGCCGGTCCGACTCGATGAGGGCCCGCAACGGCGCGCCCGGACCCACCAGATGGGTCTGGCCGACGACGTCATCGAGCGAAGCCGGTCGCATGCGGGCCGCCAGCGGGGCCCGGGCCTTCAGACGTTCCTCGGCCGCTCCCGAAAAGAGGTCGTCACCTGGCACGCCGACCTCAGTCGAGCTTCTGGGGGACGGGCTGAAGCCCGAGTGCGGCCAGTTGGCCCGGCTCCAACGGCTTGGGAGCACCGGTCATGGGATCCGATCCGGACTGGGTCTTCGGGAAGGCGATGACCTCGCGGATCGAGTCCTCCCCGGCGAAGATGGCCACCAGTCGGTCGATACCCACGGCGAATCCGGCATGGGGCGGTGCGCCAAACCGGAAGGCACCGAGCAGGAATCCGAAACGGGCCGCCGCCTCCTCGTCGCTGATGCCCAGTGCGGCGAACACCCGGCTCTGGATGTCGCTGCGGTGGATCCGGACACTGCCTGATCCAAGCTCCCATCCGTTCAACACCAGGTCATAGGCCTGCGAACGAACCGAGGCGGGATCGGTCTCGAGGAGGTCGAGATCTTCCGGGTTGGGCATCGTGAACGGATGGTGGGCGGCCACGGGATGGCCATGGTCGTCGACTCCGTCGAACATCGGGAAGTCGACCACCCAAAGGTACCGGTAGGGACCCTCGCTGACCGGTCGGCCACCGATGTCGAGTCGCAACTGGCCCAGCACGCTGCAGGCCAGCCGATGCTCATCGGCCACCACCAGCACCAGGTCACCGGAGGTCGCCTTGGTGGTGGCGAGCAGTCCGGCCCGTTCGTCATCCGAGAGGAACCGGTCGAGGGGCGAGTCGAGGGCGAGGCCCCCGTCTGTCTCGTTGGCCGTCACCCGGAACCACGCCAGTCCCTTGGCGCCAAGTGACTTGGCCCGCTCGGTGTGGGCGTCGAGACGACTGCGACTCAACGAGGCGCCGCCTTCGACCACGATCGCCTTCACGCACGGCGAGGCAAACGCCTTCACTTCGGTCCCGGCGAACACCCCGGACAGGTCGATCAACTCCATGCCGAAGCGGATGTCCGGCTTGTCGCTGCCGTAGCGGTCGATGGCCTCCGCCCACGTCATGCGGGCGACCCCGGCCGGCCGTTCGCCGGTGGCCGCCTCGGCGGCATCGAGGACCGCCTCCGTGACAAACGACAACACGTCCTCCTGGGTGACGAACGACGCCTCGATGTCGAGTTGGGTGAACTCGAACTGGCGGTCGGCCCGCAGGTCTTCATCCCGGAGACAACGGGCGATCTGGTAGTAGCGGTCCACTCCGCCCACCATGAGCAACTGCTTGGCCAACTGGGGTGACTGGGGCAGTACGTAACACGATCCCCGGCTCAGCCGGCTGGGCACGGCGAACTCCCGGGCCCCTTCGGGGGTGGGCGCCCACAGCAGCGGAGTCTCGACCTCCACGAAACCCTGCCGGTCCATCGCCGAACGCAGGGCAGAGTTCACCTTGGCCCGCAGCCGGAGGTTGGCCTGCATGCGGGGCCTCCTCAGGTCGACGAACCGGTGCCTCAAACGGATGACCTCGTCCACGTCACCCCGGTCGTCCACCGGGAAGGGTGGCGGCTCGGCGATGTTCAGGATCTCAACCGCGCACTCCCCGACCTCGACGGCCCCGGTGGCCAGGTCGGAGTTTTCGGTTCCCTCGGGACGCAGTCGCACCACTCCGGTGACGGACACCACGTACTCGCTTCGGACATCAACCGATCCGGGCACCACGCACTGGATCAGGCCGGTGTGGTCCCGCAGGTCGACAAAGGCCAAATGCTCGCCGTGCTCCCGGCGTTTGGCCACCCAACCGCACACCGTGACCGTGGAACCCACGTCGGCCACCCGGAGATCACCGCACCGATGGGTGCGGAGCGAGGTGGAAGAAGAGACGTCAGTCACAGATGTTCCTTTCGGATTGGATCGGTCGATCCAACAGTCTGGCGCACGGCGGCCACCACGTCGGCCCGGGGAACCTGGACCTGCTCCCCCACCCCCCGCATCGTCCGCACGGTCACGGCGTCCTGCTCGAGTTCATCGGAACCGACGATGAGCGCCAGGCGGGCACCGGACCGGTCGGCCGACTTCAACTGCGACTTCATGGAACGGCCGTCGAAGGCCTGTTCGACCCGTAGGCCGGCCCGGCGCAGCAGGGCGCTGAGGTCGCGGGCAGCGTCACCTCCGGTGACATCGATGATGTAGGCATCGAGCGGTGGCGGCGCCACCGGGAAGACCCCTTCGGCATCACAGGCCAGAAGTATCCGTTCGATCCCGAGGCCGAATCCGATCCCGGGCGTGGAGGGACCGCCGAGCATCTCGACCAGTCCGTCGTAGCGGCCACCACCACCGATGCCGTTCTGGGCCGAGTCGAGGGCATCGGAGCCGAACTCGAAGCAGGTTCGCGTGTAGTAGTCGAAGCCCCGCACCAGACGATGATCGATCACCCAGGCGACGCCCAGGGCATCCAGTCCCGCCAGAACCCGGTCGAACGCCCCGCGGCACTCCCCGCAGAGATGATCGATGAAGTGTGGGGCACCACCCGTGACCGAACGGCACTCGTCGCGCTTGCAGTCCAGTGCCCGGAGCGGATTGGCGTCAACTCGCCCCGCATGCTCAACGCACAACTCCTCCCGACGGGCCACGAGATGGTCGGTCAGCAGGGCCAGATAGCCGGGTCGACACGAGCCGTCACCCATGGAGTTGATCCGCAACTTGAACCGACGGAGTCCGAGCGAGCGGTAGAAATCGTCGGCCAGGGAGATGACCTCCACATCGAGGTCCGGGTCGGCCGGACCAAGGGCTTCTACGCCGAGTTGGTGGTGTTGGCGGTAGCGACCGGCCTGGGGGCGCTCGTAGCGGAACGCCGGCGTGGCATACCAGGCCTTCCAGGGCAGGGTTGGCCGGTGCTGGACATAGGCCCGAACGAGGGACGCCGTGCCTTCAGGCCGGAGGGCCAAGGAGCGACCACCACGATCTTCGAACTCGTACATCTCCTTGCCCACCACTTCGCTGCCTTCGCCGATTCCCCGTCGGAAGACCCGCGCATCCTCGAAGATCGGCGTATGGGCCAAGCCGTAGCCGGCCGACTCCACCACCGAAGCAAAGTGCGCAAGGAGGGCTTCCCACCGGGCCGACTCGGGCCACAGGACGTCATGGGTGCCACTGGGCGCCCGCGCTGGTTCAATTCGGTCCGACATGCAGGTTCAGTCCTTCTTTCCGGGCAGGATGCGATAGGCGTCGTAGACAGCATCCAGATTTCGCAAGAGGTTCAGTACCGAGTCGAGATGGGTCGGGTCGGCCAACTCCACATCGAAGCGCATGCGGCTGATCCGGTCCGCATCGGTCTGGGTGTTGGCCCCCACGATGTTCAGGTGGTGATCCGAGACGACCTGGGTCACATCGGCGAGCAGCCGGGAGCGATCGATGGCCACCACCTCGATCGAGGCCACAAAGACACTTGAGGAGCGACGGTCCCACTCGACCTCGATGAGCCGCTCGCGGGACCGACTGGCGAGTGATGCGGCGTTGGCACAGTCGGCCCGATGCACCGAGACCCCCCGACCGCGGGTCACGAAACCGACGATCCCGTCGCCGGGCACCGGAGTACAGCACCGGGACAGGCGGACCATGAGGTCGTCCAGGCCTTCGACGTAGATGCCGACCGACGAACCCCGGCCGGGACGGGGCGCCGCCGGTTGACGGGCCGTGACCGGGAGTTGTTCTTCGAACAGCCCGCCACGCAGATCCCGAAGCACCCGTTGGGCCACGGCCCGGGCCGACATCCGGTTCTCGCCAATGGCGGCGTGCAGGGCTTCGAGGTCGGCAAATCCCATAGTGTCGGCCAACTCGATCAAGGTCCGGTCCGACGCCAGCTTCTGCACCGGAAGTCCCTCCCGACGCAACTCCTTTTGCAACAGGTCCCGGCCGAGATCGATGGCGTCATCCCGCCGCTCGCGCGAGAACCACTGCCGGATCTTCGACCGGGCCCGGGACGAAGCGACCATGGTCAGCCAGTCCCGGGAGGGACCGGCCGTCGCCACCTTGGACGTGAAGATCTCCACCGTGTCCGCCGAGGCCAACTTCGTGTCGAGTGGCACCAACCGGCCGTTTACCTTGGCCCCGATGCACCGGTGACCCACCTCGGTGTGGATGGCATAGGCAAAGTCCACCGGGGTGGAGTTTGCGACCAGGGCCACCACCTTTCCCTTGGGCGTGAAGACGTAGACCTCGTCCTCTTCGAGATCGAGTTTCAACGCCTCGAGGAACTCGATCGGGTCGGTCGTTTCGTTCTGGAAGTCGACGATGCGCTGCATCCACTCGATCTCGGCGGCCGTCGAACCGGTGCCCCGCGACTTCGAACGTTGCTCGGAACGGAGATCACGTTCGGCCAGTTCGGCCCGCTGGGCGCTGGAGATCCCGCCCGGTGCGGCCTTCGTCCGGCCGGACGATGCCGATCGGGACTTCTTTCCGGGCGGCCCGGACTCCTTTGCCTCCTTGTAGGACCAGTGGGCGGCGATGCCGTACTCCGCCCGGCGATGCATCTCGTGGGTCCGGATCTGCACCTCCACCGGTTTGCCGCCGAGACCGATCACCGTGGTGTGGAGCGACTGGTAGAGATTGAACTTGGGCGAGTTGATGTAGTCCTTGAAACGACCCTGCACCGGCGGCCAGATGGCGTGGATGGACCCGAGGGCAGCCCAGCAGTCCTGTTCGGACTCGACAATGACCCGGATGCCCACCAGATCGAAGAGTTCGTCGAACTCCTTGGCCCCGACCACCATCTTCTCGTAGATGCTCCAGAGGTGCTTCGGACGCCCCGTGACATCCGCAGCGACGGCAGAGACAGCCAGGCGGTCCTGCACCACAACGAGAACCTGGGCCAGAAACTCCTCCCGCTGGGGCGCCCGGGTGGCGACCATCTGCTCGATCTCCCGGTAACGCTTGGGATGAAGAGCGGCAAAGGCGAGGTCCTCCATCTGCCACTTGATGTCCTGGATGCCCAACCGGTGGGCCAAGGGAGCATAAATGTCGAGCGTTTCCTGCGCCGTTCGGCGTTGCTTCCACTCGGGCATGACGGAGATGGTCCTCATGTTGTGGAGTCGGTCCGCCAACTTGATGATCAGAACCCGCCAGTCGTCCGCCATGGCGACCAGCATCTTGCGGACGGTGGCCGCCTGCTGCTCCTGCTTCGAGTCGAACTGCAGACGGTCGAGTTTGGTCATCCCTTCGACGATGTGGGCCACCTGGGGCCCGAACTGCCCGTTGAGGTCGTCGGCGGTGATGCCGGTGTCTTCGATGACGTCGTGCAGCAGGGCAGCGCAGATCGTCTGGGCATCAAGGCCGAGATCGGCCACCACACCGGCCACTGCGATGGGGTGGGTGACGTACGGCTCTCCGGAACGTCGACGCTGCCCGTCGTGGGCCGCCGTGGCCAACTCCGCAGCCTGCACGATCAGACGTGTGTCGTCGCCCGGGTGCCGTCTGAGAAAGGACTCCAGAACGGGGGCGAGCAGCACGGACTCCTCTTCCGAAAGGGCGCGTCCACCCTTCTCGGGGGTGGACGAGCCCACCGGGCCATCCGACGACGCCGACGCAACTGCGGCCATGGCTATACGGTAACCGGAGAAGCGTCCAACAACTCCACGGCGCACGCCCGTCCCATCGGGTCCGGCACGTTCCAAACGGTCCTAACTGCGCTTGCCCTTGGGCTTGCGCGGGCGGGGCGGCGGACGGTTCGTCGAGCCAGACGCGGGCGACGCCGAGCCAGCCGCCTTCCGGCTCTGACCATCCCCCGGCCGGATGACACCCGAAGCGTCGCCGGAACCGCCGGATCCCCGGGTCCGCCCGGAGGACGACGAACCGGCCATGGCCGCCACGGCGGCCGGGGTCAACGCCCCTCCCCGGTCGGCCCGGGATTCGAGGCGCTGCCGGATGGTGATGTAGCGGGGCTCGCGTTCTTTCATGATGGCCAGGAGCGGCGACGCGATGAAGATGGACGAATAGGCACCCGACGTCAAACCGATCACCAGGGCCAAACCGAAGTTCTCGAGCGAGGTGGCGCCGAGGACGAAGGAGCCCACAACCAGCACCGACAACACCGGCACGATGGCCACCAACGAGGTGTTGATGGATCGGGCCAGGGTCTGGTTCATCGAAAGGTTGACCATCTCCGAGTAGGTGATCCGCCCGGTCGATCCGAGACCCTTGGCGTTCTCCCGGACCCGGTCAAAGACCACGATGGTGTCGTAAAGCGAATAACCGAGCACGGTGAGCACCGCCACCACGGTGTCCGGAGTCACCTGGAATCCGGCCAGGGAGTAGACACCGACCGTCACGAGGATGTCGTGCACGACGGCAACGATGGCACCGATGGCCATCTTGAACTCGAACCGGAAGGAGATGTACGCCACCACCGCAATGAAGAACACCACAAGGGCCTCGATGGCCCGCTTGGTCACCTCGCCGCCCCAAGAAGGTCCGACTTCATTGAAGTTGATGTTCTTTGGTGCGGTGTTGGCCGCCTTGGCCAGCGACGCCGTGATGGCCGTCTCGGTGACCTGCCGTTGGGGGCCGGTCAAACCGCTGAGATCGGTCGTGACCTCGATCTGGCGGGTTCCATTCAGGTGGTTGGTCAACTGCTGCACAGTGACGGGCTGATGGGTGACGGTCTGGACGGCCGTGGTTGCTTCGGCCACCGTCAGGGTCTGGGAGGCAACCACCCAGGACTCGCCACCCTTGAAGTCGATACCCTCGTTGAAACCCCTCGTCCCCAAGGAGATGAGGCCGGCAATGATGATGACGGCCGAAAGTCCGAACCACCAACGTTTGTTCCCGATGTAGTCAAACGCCGTCTCGCCCCGGTAGAGGCGCAGGAACACGTTGGGCCGCTTCTGTCCGCCATGATGGGCGGCCTCATCCTCGGCGGCATGTTCCAACTCTTCTTCGAACGCCTGGTCGAGTTGCTCTTCCGGTGTGGGATCTACGGCGTCGTCCACGTCGGTTCCATCTTCCTCGGGAGGAGTCACTTCTGCGCCCCCTTTCCTGCTCCGAGGCCAGAAGCCATACCCATGGTGCTTGTATCCGATGTTGAGGTCCGGCCCCCGAGAAGGACAACGAAGGGCCGGGTGAAGAAGTACGTCATGACAATGTCGATCACGGTCGAAATACCGAGGAACAAGGCGAAGCCCTGCACCGGACCGATCGAGATCTTGTAGAGGATGACGGCAGCGAGAAGCGAGACCAAGTCGGCCGCCACGACGGTTCTGAACGCGCTTTCAAAGCCCCGCTCCACGCTGGCTCGCACGGAGCGGCCGGATCTGGTCTCGTCCTTCAGTCGTTCGAAATACACGATGTACGAGTCGACGGTGATGCCTACCGACACAATGATGCCGATGACGCCCGCGAGGTCGATGGTGGTACCGAACGAATGGCCGAGTACGGCCACCACCATCCAGAGCAGGAGTCCGGTCAGTCCCAGTCCGGTGATCACCACCACACCGAGCAGGCGGTAGTAGACGAGCATGTAGAGCATCACCAGCACGAGACCGGCGAGACCGGAGAGCAGGCCGGCATCAAGCGACGACTTTCCGAGGCTGGCTGAAACCGACTCGACCGTCAGCCGGTTGAGCTTCACCGGCAGGGAGCCGTAGTTCAACTCGACGGCCAACTGCTTTGCCTGGGCTTCGGTGAACCCGCCGGAGATCTGCACCGAGCCGGCAAACGAGGAGAACGCCGTCTGTCCGGCCTGGGTGATCGGCGCCGAGATGCACACACCGTCGAGGTCGATGCCGATGATGGCGTGGAACTGCTGTTGGGCGAGCTTGTCCCACTGCGCCGACCCCTGGCTGGTAAGCGAGACGTTCACCGCCCACTGCCCTCCGACAAGTTGCGCCGAGGCCGAGTGGATGGCCGTACCGGTCAACTCGGCCGGTCCGAGGACGATGCGGGAGCGCAGACCCGGGTAGGGCAACAGGACCGTCGAGGACTTGTAGTTGGCCGCCGTCGGATTGCTCGAGGCATACGGCGCGAACTGGGGGTCTTCGGGGATGTTGGTGTTGTAGGTGTAGGGAGGCAACGCCCCGGGATTCTGCTTCACAGCCAGATTGGTCGCCGTGAGTTGGGTCGATGGATTACAGGTCGGAAGGGTGCCGGTTGCGGCCCGCTGGTGCTTCGCCGTCTTCTTGTACGGGGCGTAGCAGAGCGCCGGTCGCAACAGGAGCTGCGCGGTGTTGCCGAGGGTGGCGAGCACCGCCTGGGTGTGCGTCTCACCCGGAATGGAAACGGAGATCTGGTCCTGGCCGTTGGTGTGTTGGCTGACCACCGTGGCCCCCGACGTGCCGTCTCCACTCACCCGGTTGGAGAGAATGTTGACAATGTCCTGCAGTTCGGAGGCACTGACCGGCGTAGCCGTCTGGTAGACGACCGAGAGGCCACCGTTGAGGTCAAGGCCGAGCTTCGGGGCCCAGCCGGCCGCGAACGTGGCGGCGAACGTGGCGACCGTGAAGATCACCACGGCCAACAAACTGATCCAGAGCGAGCGTTTCTTCTTCTTCATGGCCATTCAGTTCTCCCAGGGGAAGGAGGCACGTGGGCACCGCCAGCCCGGCTTCACGATGGATCCGGTTTCCCGGTTTCTTCGTCGTCCAAACCTCCAGGAGCAGGGTCGCCACCATCGGTCTGATCCAATGTAGTGGCGCTCCCGGCGGTTTCGGAAGAGGAACTTTCTTTGCCGGATACGGTGCCGGACGGCGGCGGCGGCAGGGACTCGTGGTCTTCCTCCGCCCCGTCGACACTCCCTTCGACAACCGGTTCGGTGGGCTCCAGGGTGCGTAGCACGTACTGCTTCAACACGGTGAACGAGGCTCCGACGCTGGTTTCCAACGTCACCCGGTCGTCCTGGATGTCAAGCACCCGTCCGATGATGCCGCCGGCGGTCAGAACCTCGTCACCCACGTCGAACGTCTTGCCCTGCGTGCGGGCGGCCCGGGCCTTTCGCTGCTGGGGTCGGTAGAAGAAGAAGTAGAAGCCCGCCCCGGCGATCAGGATCAGGAAGAAGATCGGGTTGGACTGTTGCTGTTTGGCGGCGGCCACCAGAACGGTGGGCAGGATCGTCAACATGGCATCTGGGGGCAGGAAATGGTCATCACAGGATCGCCACTCTAACCCAGTGGGTCTTGCGCCCAAGGGCATTCACCCTTCGGTTGCCGTCGCCCCCGGTGACCGAGGTCCTGGCGACTCCTTCGTCCGGATCAGTGCACCGGGGTGTCCCAGAGTTCGCGGACCTGCTCGCACATGGCGGTCAGGCGACCTTGGCGGATCGCCGCCCGGGCCCCGGCCATCATGTCGAGGAGATAGGCGAGGTTGTGGATGCTCAACAACCGGAGTGCGGTGGGCTCACCAACCATCAACAGGTGCCGTAGATAGCCCCGGGACCAACGGGAACAGGTGGGACAACCACAGGCGGCATCGAGTGGACCGTCGTCACGCTGGAACGCCGCGTTCTTCAGGTTCAACCGGCCCGTGCTGGTCAGTAGGGATCCGTGGCGAGCCATCCGGGTCGGCGCCACGCAATCGAACTGGTCAACTCCGAGAGCCACCGACTCGATCACCCCCACCGGGTCACCGACCCCCATCAGGTAGCGGGGCCGGTCGGCCGGCAACAGGGGAACCGTTGCGGCCAGGGCCTCGAGCATGGCCGGGCGCGGCTCGCCGACCGAGAGGCCTCCGATCCCGTAGCCATCGAAGTCGAGTTCCACCGTGCGTTCGGCGCTCTCCTGACGGAGCAGGGGATCGGTACCTCCCTGGACGATGCCGAAGAGGGCCTGGCCCTCGGGACGTTCGACCAACCGGCGGTGGTGGTCACGGGCCCGTCGGGCCCACGCCGCCGTCCGGTCGACGGCCAGACGCAGAACCTCGGGCGTGGCCGGCAAGGTGGCGCAGACATCGAGCACCATCTGGATGTCGGCCCCGATCAGACCCTGGATCTCG
Organism: uncultured Acidimicrobiaceae bacterium; assembly: GCA_903894295.1. GTDB lineage: Bacteria > Actinomycetota > Acidimicrobiia > Acidimicrobiales > RAAP-2 > Bog-756. The sequence continues at coordinate 34,071 of CAITPI010000037.1, read as the reverse complement.
ACCGCTCCTTCCGGCGTCAGGCGCACCTTCTTCCCGTCGTAGATCGACGAGAACGTGACACCGTCGTCGTCGACCTCCGGACGCAGCGAGTGCACCTGGAACCCGCCTGAATCGGTCAGGGTGTGGCCCGACCATCCGCTGAAGCGGTGGAGACCACCAAGGGCGGCCACCACGTCGGCCCCCGGCCGGAGCATCAGGTGGTAGGTGTTGGCGAGTACCACGCCGGCCCCGAGCGCTTCGAGATCCCTGCTGTCGAGGGACTTGACCGAACCCCGGGTGCCCACCGGCATGAACGCCGGCACCGGATAACTGCCACGGGCCGTCACCACCCGTCCCACCCGGGCCGGACCATCGGTGGCGTCGATCTCGATTCTCGAGACGCTCAACGGACGCCCTTTGGCGATTTCGGAGGCACTCTTCCGGCCGCCGGGGCAACTTCCCCTTCGTGGGCCCTTTCGCGCTCGTCGCCCGATTCGCTCCGGCGAAAGGGACTCGGCGCCCGGGATCGGCTGCGGGCCACCACCATGGCGTCCCCAAAGGAGAGAAACCGGTAACCGTCGGCCAACGCCTCGGCGTAGAGCTCCCGCCAGGACGGACCGGCGAAGGACTCCACGAGGAGCAGGAGGCTTGACCGAGGCAGGTGGAAGTTGGTGAGCAGAACGTCCACCATCCGGAACGGAAAATCGCCGCGGATGAAGAGCGAGGTCCGACCCTCCTGCTCACCGGTGGTGGCCAGGGACTCGAGCGCCCGCACCGCCGTGGTGCCGACCGCAATCACGCGTTCGGCGTCCCGGCAGGCCGCGACGGTCTCGTCCGGTACCCGGTAGCGCTCGGTGTGGATCTCGTGATCCTCCGGGCGGTCGGCCGTGACCGGACGGAACGTGTCGAGTCCGATGGCCAGATCGACACTGACGACGGTGGCTCCCGACCGCCGACACCCATCGAGGAGCTCTTTGGTGAAGTGCAGTCCGGCCGTAGGAGCCGCACTCGAGCGTTCCTCCATCGTCCGGAATCCTGCGTACACGGTCTGGTACCGCTCCTGGTCGGCGAGCGCTTCGGTGATGTACGGCGGCAGCGGCATGGTGCCGCACCGGTCGATCAGGCCGTCATCGAGGATCCGGACCGACCGCCGGGCATCGTCCAGGCCGGAAACCGGTTCGCCGACGATCGCGACCGGTTGCCGGCTGGCCCCAGCATCCCGATCACCATCTGGACCTTGGTTGGAAAAGAGTTCGGTACCGGACCTGGCCCGTCGGCCCGGACGCACCAACGCCTGCCACCAACCGTCCCCGCGCCGCTCGGGCTCCAACAGCAACACTTCGACCGATCCCCCGGTGGCCTTGTTCAGCATGAGCCGGCCGGTCAGGACCTTGGTGTCGTTCACCACCAGCACATCGCCCGGGCGGATGAGGGACGGCACCGAGTCCATCGAGGAGTGGACAACGCCTGGGCCAAGGAGACCGGGAGCCACCAGCAACCGGGACGCACTCCGGGGCTCGGCAGGGTGCTGGGCCACGGCGTCATCGGGCAAGCCGTAGTCGTAGGCGTCCATGGGCACGGTCCCACCGGAGCCATCTGGTCCCAGCACATCCTTTTCTCTCCCATGGCGCACTTCAGCGGGCACCGCACACCCCTGACCTGAAGTTCACCCTGGCTGGCACCGCACCATCGTGCCAGACGGGCGACCCGGCTAAAGCAACGTGGCCTCGGCCGGAGAGATTCCGAGATGTCCCCATGCCTGGGGACCGGCGATCCGGCCGCGGTTGGTGCGTTGCAGGAAACCCTGCTGCAGAAGATAGGGCTCATAGGCATCTTCGATGGTGTCGGTCTCTTCGCCTATGCACTGCGCCAACGTGGTGAGACCGACCGGACGCCCGGCGAACTGGACACACAACACTTGAAGAATCGCCCGGTCCACCTTGTCGAGACCCCGGGCGTCAACCCCGAACACGTCGAGTCCGGCCACGGCGGCCTCCTCGGTGATCCGGCCTTCGGCCCGGACTTCGACATAGTCCCGAACCCGGCGCAGCAGGCGGTTGGCGATCCGGGGCGTACCCCGGGATCGTTCACCGATCCGCTGGGCACCGGACGGATCGATGGGCACTCCGAGAATGCCCGCCGACCGGCTCACGATGGCGGCCAGCTCGTCCGGTTGATAGAGGTCGAGACGGCCGACGAACCCGAAGCGGTCCCGGAGTGGCCCGGCCACGAGTCCCGTTCGGGTGGTGGCCCCGACCAGGGTGAACCGAGGCAGGTCAAGGCGGATACTGCGGGCGGTCGGGCCTTTGCCGATCAGGATGTCGAGTTTGAAATCCTCCATGGCGGGATAGAGGATCTCCTCCACCGAGCGGTGCAGCCGGTGGATCTCGTCGATGAAGAGGACGTCACCTTCCTGCAGGTCGGTCAGCAGGGCGGCGAGATCGCCTGACCGCACCAGAACCGGTCCCGAGGTGATCCGGAGTCCCACGCCCATCTGCGCCGCCACGATGCCGGCCAGCGACGTCTTGCCGAGGCCCGGAGGGCCGGAGAACAGCAGATGGTCGACGGGCTGCTGGCGGGCCAGGGCTGCCTCGAGAACGATCTGGAGGTGTTCGGTCAGTTGCTCCTGGCCCACGAACTCCGAAAGCGAGCGCGGCCGGAGGTTGACCTCTTCGACCTCCTCCATGGGATCGGCCACGGGATCCACGGGCCGTGGAAGCTCGGCTTCCGACGTGGCCAGCACTTCCTTGCGTCCGCTCGCACTCATCGCATCCTCGCCAGTTCCCGCAGGGCGTTGCGGACCATCTCGGGAACGGACTCCTGGTCCTCCACCGCCTCCATCGCCACCTTGATCTCGTCGGGTCCATAACCGAGCTCACCCAAGGCGGCCCGAACCTCGGCGCGGCCGCCGGCCGGGGCGGAGGTCGGTCCGCTTCCACCGAGGTCGGGAAGGTCAAGGCGGGTCTTGAGTTCCAACACGAGTCGCTGGGCCGTCTTCTTCCCGACTCCGGGGACCTGGCACAGCGTGTCGAGGTCATCTTCGAGTACCGCCGTTGACAGTCCGGCGGGCGACAGGGCGGCCAACATCGCCATGGCCAGGGTGGGGCCCACCCCATGGGCCCCGAGCACGGCTTCGAAGCAGCGGCGCTCATCGGCGTGGCGGAAACCGAAGAGCACCAGGGCGTCTTCCCGCACGTGGGTGTGGACAAAGAGTTCCAACTCGGAACGGACCGCAGAGTCGGCCAGGACGGACGGCATCACCGTCACCCGGTAGCCGACGCCACCGACATCCACCACCACTTCGGATGACGAGGGACGGTCGACGACAACTCCCCGCAGGTAGCCGATCATGGGGTGTCCAAAGTGGCCAGAGTGACGGCACGCCGAAGCGACTGTGACGTCAGATGACAGGCGGCCAGCGCCAGGGCGTCGGCCACGTCAGGTGGCCGAGGTGGGGCATCAAGGCCGAGGACCGAGGCCACCATGCGCTGGACCTGGTCTTTGGTCGCCCCTCCGTAGCCGACCAGCGCCTGCTTCACCTCGTTCGCCGTGTACTGGGCCACCGCACAGCCGGCTTCGGCCGCCGCCACCAGCGCAACCCCGGCCGCCTGACCGGTGGCCATGGCGGTGCGGGCATTGACCTGGAAGAAGACACGCTCCACCACCACGGTCTCGGGTGAGTACTCGCTCACCAGGGCCCGCAGTTCACGGGTCAGAAGCAGCAGCCGCTCCGGCAGCGGCATGGTGTGGGGCGAGGTGATCACTCCCCCGGCCACCGCCCGCAGGTCACCCCCGGACCGGGTCACCACGCCGTACCCGCACCGGGAAAGGCCGGGGTCCACGCCTAGAACGAACATGCGTTCGATTGTATCGGGACGAACCCGTCGTCAGGCGGATAGGTGATGCTCAGCCCTCGTAGGTCGCCATGACCTCGTCCGGGATGTCGAAGTTGGCATAGACGTTCTGGACGTCGTCGTGATCGTCGAGGGCCTCGATCAGCCGGAGGATCTTCTTCGCCTCACCTTCGTCTTCCACCGGAACGGTCTGCGTCGGCACCATCGACAGTTCCGCTGCCCCGGGCTCCATGCCGGCCTCCTCCAGGGCGTTTCGTACGGCCATCAGGTCGGACGGCTCACTTGTCAGCAGCCAACGGTCACCTTCGTCCGACAGGTCTTCCGCTCCCGCCTCCATCGCGGCTTCCATCACCTTCTCCTCGTCGTGGGACGAGGCGACGGAGACGACTCCCTTGCGTTCGAACTGCCAACTCACGGCCCCGGGCTCGGCCATGGAACCACCGTTCTTGTTGAAGATGTTCCGGATCTCGGCTCCGGTCCGGTTCCGGTTGTCGGAGAGACACTCGACGATGACGGCCACGCCGGAAGGGGCGTAACCCTCATAGGCGATCGACTCGTACCGGACACCTTCGAGTTCACCGGAACCGCGCTTGATGGCCCGCTCGATGGTGTCGATCGGCACCGAAGCGTCACGGGCCTTGGTGAACATGGTCCGCAGGCTGGCGTTGGCCGTCATGTCGCTGCCACCCTCCCGGGCGGCCACCTCGATCTGGCGGATCAACTTGGCGAAGACCTTGGCCCGCGCCGCGTCCTGCGCTCCTTTTCGGTACTTGGTGGTTGCCCACTTTGAATGGCCTGACATTCCTCAACGCTCTCTTTCGGACCCGAGGTCAGAACTCCGGATCGTGCTTCCCGGAAACGCTTCCATCTTGCCTCAACTTTGTTCCGCCAGGGCCACAAACATCCGATGGAACCGGAGATCCGTGGTGAGCTCCGGGTGGAACGAGGCGACCAGGGCCTGCTTCTGTCGGCACGCCACCGGCTGTCCGTCGGATAGTCGGGCGACCACTTCCACACCCGGACCGACCTCTTCGATCACCGGGGCCCGGATGAACACCGCCGGCATCTTTTCGTCCTGGCGGTCATCCCCGCCCCGGGTCAGGTCGGAGCCGCCATCGAGGCTCACCGTTCCCTCGAACGACGACGCCTGGGCGCCATATCCGTTGCGCCGGACCAGAAGGTCGATCGCACCAAACTGGACGATCTCCCCGTCTTCGACCACCCTCGCCGCCAGCAGGATCATGCCGGCACAGGTCCCCATGACGGGAAGTCCGCCGGCGATGGCTTCAGCCAACGGCTCGAACAGTTCGGCCGTGACCAGCAACCGGGACAGCGTGGTGGACTCTCCCCCGGGGAGCACGAGGCCCTTCAGTCCGTCCAGGTCTTCCCTCCGCCGCACGGGTCGCGTCCCGCAACCGAGTTGGTGCAGTGAGCGGGCGTGCTCTCTGACGTCGCCCTGCAGCGCCAAAATCCCGAACGTCATGCCGGAGCCAAGCGAGCCCGGTGGTTCGACCGGTTCACCAACCGCGGTCGGCCAGATGCACACCCAGCGTGCCGATCTCCTGACCGGGCATCGCATCGCCCAATCCGGTCGAGACCTTGGCCACGAGACCGGCGTCTTCGAAGTGGGCCGTGGCCTCAACCACCGCCCGGGCCATCTGGGCGGGGTTGGAGCTCTTGAAGATGCCCGAACCCACAAAGACCGCCTCGGCACCGAGTTGCATCACGAGGGATGCGTCGGCCGGCGTGGCGATGCCACCGGCACAGAACAGCGGCACGGGAAGCCGGCCGGTTTCTGCGATCTCCTGGATCAGGGTGACCGGGGCCCGAAGTTCCTTTGCCCAGACGAAGAGTTCGGCCTGGTCCGCCACGGTGATCTTCCGGATGTCACCAAGGATCGAGCGAAGGTGGCGGACTGCTTCCACGATGTTGCCGGTGCCAGCTTCACCCTTGGACCGGATCATGGCCGCTCCTTCGGAGATCCGACGCAAGGCCTCACCGAGGTTCGTGGCGCCACAGACAAAGGGGATTTCGAACGGCCACTTGTCGATGTGGTGGGCCTCGTCGGCCGGCGTGAGAACCTCGCTCTCGTCGATGAAGTCGACGTCGAGGGCGGCGAGCACCTGGGCCTCGGCGAAGTGGCCGATACGGGCTTTGGCCATCACGGGAATGGTGACCGCCGCCTTGATGCCTTCGATCATGGCCGGATCACTCATGCGGGCCACCCCGCCATCCCGCCGGATGTCGGCCGGGACCCGTTCCAGGGCCATGACGGCAACCGCACCCGCCTCTTCGGCGATCCTCGCCTGCTCGGCATCCACGACGTCCATGATGACGCCGCCCCGCAGCATTTCGGCCAGCCCGCGCTTGACGGTGAAGGTGCCAGTGGTTCGCTGCTCGTTGGTGAACTCGTCCATGCAACGATTCTACCGTGCGCCCACCGCCGACCACGTCGGTGGCGCGTTTCGACCGGTTGCCCGGGTCTCGGTGGCCCGCCCTTCACCCGTTCCGGGGTCGCCGAAGTTGGGGTCGGGACCGGACGGCGGCACCGCCAAACGACAGACCGGCCGGAGTCCCCAAGGGAGACCCCGGCCGGATCATGCGTCCCGGGTGGGACGTCGTCTCAGGAGGCGAGAACCGCCTCGACGTCGAGCTGGATGTCAACCTTGTGCCCGACGACCAGGCCGCCCGCTTCCAGCACGGCGCCAAAGGCCACACCGAAATCGTTCCGGTCGATGTGGGTGTGGGCCGAGAAGCCCACCCGGTGGTTGCCGTAGGGGTCCTGGACCACACCTTCGAGTTCGGCGTCCAGCGTCACCGGCCGGGTGACGCCGCGGATCGTCAGGTCTCCATCGACCTTCCACGACGTGGGCGACTCCGGCCGGATCGCCGTCGAGACAAACGTCCACGTGGGATGGTTCTCCACGTCGAGGAAGTCCCCGGTGCGTACGTGGCCGTCGCGGTTCTCGTCACCGGTGTCGATGCTGGTGGCCTCGATGGTCACCGAGATCTTGGAGTCGACCGGATTCTCGGCCAGTTCCAGCGTGCCGGCATACTGCTCGAAGGTGCCGCGCACCTTGGCCACGGCCATGTGGCGCACCGAAAAGCCCACGTGGGAGTGGGTCGCATCGATCTGGTAGGTGCCGACCGCCGGGTACTCGGCGCCGTTGACGGTCCGACTGGCTACGTTCTGCTCACTCATGATGTTCCTCTTGGTTCGGGGGGCTCGGTCAGGAGCCACTTGTTTGTTTACGCAAGTAATCCTAGCACATGTAGTTGTTTGTGCAACTACATGCTGTGGCGACTAGCCTAGAGAGATGGCCGTGTCCCACCGTGTTGACAGCGCTCCAGCAACGCCGGACCAAAACGACCGCCTCACCACGGTCGGATTGCTCATGGAGGCCGCGGCCGGACTGCGCAAATACCTGTGCGAGGTACAACAGACGAGTCAGGCCGACGACAGCACACAGAGTTCGGCCGTCCAGGCCGGCTTTGACGTCCTGATCCGTCTGGCCCGCTCTCCGGGCGGCGAACTGCGGATGAGCGAGTTGGCCGCCCAGGCGTCGCTTACGCCTAGTGGTCTCACCCGGTCCGTCGACCGCCTGCATCGGGAAGGCCTGGTCGAACGTCGGCTGTGCCCGGAAGACCGGAGAGGCGCCTACGCCACCTTGACGGCCAAGGGTCGCCGGGTGATGGACGAACTGCTCCCGGACCACGTGTCCACGGTGAATCAGCTCCTTGACGACGTCTTCTCACCTGACGAGGAAGAGGTCCTCCACCGACTCCTTCGTCAACTTCGCGACAAAGTCTGGAACCTGAACGCAGGGGGCGAGTCCGGGATGTCCTGCCCCGGCTGAACATCCACTTCACCCGGAGCGGAGGAAAGGCCCCCCGCCGGTCAACTCCCATGGTGCCCTTGGTTTGGCCGACCGCCGACATCCGCTGGCCCCGGAATCAGGACAAGATGCCCGAGGGGCGGAGCGGGAGCTAGAGCAGGGACAGGGCCTCGGCCCGGACCCGGGTGTCGTCCAGGTTGCCGACCGGCGATTCCTCCAGGCGACCCACCATGGGGTCGATCCAGAGCCAGCGGGTCAGGGCGGCACTTCGGTTGCCGGCCGGTGGCCAAGGTGCGGCCGATGTCGGGCCTTCCCCCATCCTGGCCAGGGCGCTCTGCAGTCCGGTGGGATAGCGGACGACCGTGCAGGCCCGCTGGTCGGCCGAGTACTCCCGGCCCGGACCGACCTGCTTGTGCACCCACGCCACCGCCCGGCCCTCACCCCGCACCAGAGCGATCAGCGACCCCACCCGCACGGCCAACGTCGCGACCATCATGTCTTCGCGCTTGATGTGGACCAACTCGTGGGCCAACACCCCCTCCAGTTCGACCAGCGACAGCGAAGCTTCCAGTGCGGAGGTGACGACCATGACGGCGTGGGCGGCATCCCGCCCCAGGGTCATTGCGTTGGGAACCGGGGAATCGACCACGCTCACTGCCGGACGGGTGACGCCCGTGGTGGCGCACAGGCCGTCCAGGAGGTTGGCGAGTCTCGGAAACTCGGAATCTCCCGCCGGGCGGGCACCAAGGGCGGAGAGTACCCAGGTAGTGGACCGGGTGGTCAAGTACCAGTACCCGAGTCCCGCAATGACGCCGAACACTACGGCTCCAAGCAGTTGTTCGACGGTCGCCGAGACGACAATGCCCACGATGGCACCCACCACCAAGCCGGGGGCCAACGCCAGGAACTGCGCCGTGCGCTGGTTGCGTTTGACCATTGCGGCATCTTCCGGTGCTTCGGCCGTCCGATCGATGACCGGGACGGGCGTTGCCACGGGAGCGTCACTCCGGGTCGGGCGACCCTGACGGGAGCGGTTGGACGACCCCGAAGGGCGTCCGGAGCCACCCGGGGAGCCTGACCGGGAACGTCCGGGAGAACCGGAACCCCCTCCGGAGCGGGTGGCCGCCTTCTGGCCCTGGGGCCCGGCCTTCTGGCCTGATCCCCCACTCCGGTTTCCCTGGCCACTCCGGTTCCGGTTCCGGTTCCGGTTGTTGCCGGTGCCGGAGCCACCACCTTGCGTCGGCCTGGAACCCGAGGCCGGGCTTCCTGTGTTCGATTCACTCATGGTCGCCTCAGTGTACGACCGCCAACTCTCACCTGGCGACCATGGCCTTCCCGTACAGCGTCACATACCGGTCGGCCAACGCATCCATCGACCAGGCCGACGCCCGTTCCCGGGCCGCCGAACGCCACAGGGTCCCTTGAACGTGTTCCCCACCCTCCGGCGCCGGTGCCTTGGGCCCCACCGAGTCGGCCGGCACCAGCCGCGCTTCCATTGCCCGGGACCAACGATCGGCGTCTCCGGGCGGCACAAGGGTGGCCAGTCCCCCGGCGGCTGCCCGGTAGCCGTCGAGATCACTGGCGAGAATCGGCGTCCCGGCCGCCATGGCTTCCAGCAGGATGATGCCAAAGGATTCACCGTGAAGCGAAGGGGCTACCAGGAGATCGGCCGCCAGCAACCGCCGGACCTTCTCGTCCTCGGAGATGACTCCGAGAAAATGCACGCCCTCGACCTTCCCGGCCTCCTTCATGAGGTCGACGGTCTGCGGTCCGTCTCCTGCCACCCAGAACTCGGGTGGCGCACCCGCCTCGCCCGGCCATCGGGCCCGGAGGGCCTCGAAGGCGGCCAACGCCACGCCCAACCCCTTGCGTTCCTCGTGGCGGCCGAGGAACAGGACCGTCGGCGCTTGCCGTGGCCACGGCGGAAGCTCGTCATAGGGCGCCAGGTCGATGGCGTTGAAGAGGACCTCGTACTGCCCGCCCATGGCGTTGGTCGCCGTGCGGGCCGCCGCCTCCGAGACCGCAGCCCGTTGGACGAGGCGAGCCGAAGTACGGACCACGAGCGGCCGGAGCGCCCGGTAGAACACGCTCGGGCCACTTCGGTGGAAGGTCGCCACCATCGGGGGGACCCCACGGCCCACCAGAAGTCCGTACCCCAGACCCGGAGTGAAGGGTTCGTGCACGTGCACCACGTCAAAACCCATGGAGATGAGGCGCTGCCGGGAACGGGCAATGGCGAAGGGCGACACGCTGACCGGTGCCACCGATCCATTGGCCGGCAAGGCCAACGAATGTCCGGTGGCCACCAGGTCCACGCCGGCCGGAGCGTCGGCCGCATCGTCGAGTGGGGCGAACAGGGTGACCTGATGACCCTTGCGGTCCAGCGTGCGGGTGAGGTCGATCGCCTGGGCCTGGACGCCACCGGGCCGGGACAGGCTGTAGGGGCACACCATCGCCACCTTCAATCCCGCCGGCGGCGTGTCGGCAGGAGGGGTCACGTTCCGATGGAGGCTGGCGAGGTCATTGCCCCATTAAAACCCCTGGAACCGGCTCAGTCGGTCATGGACCGCCGCTGTCGACGCCGACTCCACTTGATCCCGTACATGGCGTCATCGGCACCGCTCAACAACTTCGACGGATCGGTCTCGTTCCGGTCGGCATAGACCCCTCCCACCGATGCGGGAACCGAGAGCACCCGGCCGTCGATCCGGTAGGGGCGGGACAGCACAGCCGAGATCCGGTCGACGATGGCGGTCATCTCCTCCTCGCCGTTCTCGAGGTAGCACACCACGACGAACTCGTCTCCCCCGAGGCGGGCCACCGTATCGGTGGGTCTCACGATTGCGAGCAACCGGCGGGCCGCAGCCACCAGGACGTCGTCACCCACTTCGTGGCCCAGGGTGTCATTGACTTCCTTGAACTCGTCCAGATCGAGAAGGAAGACGGCAATGCCGGGCCGCACTGCCTCTCCATCCCCTGTGGGCGGACCCTCACCGGGCCAGAGTGACGCGATCGCCTCCTGCAGGCGCTGGTTGAGCAGGGTGCGGTTGGCCAGACCGGTCAACGAATCGTGAAGGGCCAGGTCAGCCAGCCGTTCCTCGTTCTTGCGCTGTTCGGTGACGTCGTGGATGGCCACCACGGCACCGATCTTCCGACCCTCGTCAATGAGGGGCTGGCCGTTGACGTTGACCTGGTAGCGCGCTCCGTCGCGGGACTCCAGGATGACCTCGGTGGCCAACAACCGCTCTCCGGCCAGAGCTCGGCGCAACGGCACGTCGGATGGGGCCAAGACGCTGCCGTCGGCTGTCCGGTAGACGTCCTCGGAGAGAATGTGCGATTCAATTTGGGCGTCTTCCCCGTCCCCGACCCCATGCAAGCGGCGGGCCGCCGGGTTGAAGACCGTAATGTTGCCCTGGTCGTCGCACGCAACGATGCCTTCATCCAGTGTCTCGAGCAACACCTGGAGGAACTGCTCTTCCCGTCGAAGGTCAAGGCGGGCCTCGTGGGCGCTCGTGACGTCCACGAATGAAGCCACGACGCCGGCCACTCCCCCGTCCGGGCGGGACATGGCCTGAACGCTGACCCGAAGCCACATCGGAGACTGCCCTTCGCGGAGCACTCCCACTTCCCGTCCGGAGACCCGATGTCCGGTGCGCAGGCATTCCATCACCGGATGTCGATCGAGCTCGAGCGGCACGCCACTCGATTCGATCACCCCGATGCCGTCAATGGCGTCCTCGACAAACTGATCAGTGAACAACTTCCCGACCAGATGGACCCGGGGGGTCCGGAACAGGACTTCGTACGCTTCGTTGACACGGGTGATGACACCGTCGGAGTTCACGATCATGACGCCGTCAGCCAGGGATTCGATGATGGTGACCTGTCGCTGTTCGGACTCCCGGGAGTTTCGCTCGGCCTCCACGCGTTGGGTGATGTCCCGGATGTTGACCACCACGCCGCCGATCGGGTCTTCAAGGTGGTTGACGGCCACGAGATCGAGGATCACCGGGGTGCCATCGGCCCGCTGGGTCTGGAGTTCTACGTTGACCGAGAGGCGACGACGGGCCAACAGGTCGGCAAAAAGCGTGCGCATGCCTTCCGCACTGGCCCCGTCGAAAAGTGCGAAGGCATCAACGCCCACCACTTCGGACACGTCGTAACCGAGAAGGTCTTCGGCCGAAGAACTCACGAAGGTGAAGCACCCCCATTCGTCCAGAACGGCCACGATGTCAAACTCCCTCTCCACGGTCGAGGACAGCACCGGGCCCTGGTCTTCCCAGGGTGGCACCGGACCAAGGCCGCTCTCTGGCGCTCCCGAGTTCATGTCGTAGGGAGACGGTCCGGCCGCTTCGTCGGTCACCGGATGGAAGGCACGGCTCATGGCAGGAAACGAGCCGGCGGGACCCGACAACTCGTCTGCCCCGGCGACCCGGGGACCTTCCCTGGCGGCACCGAAGCGAACCCCGTTGCGACCGGAGGGTTGACGGGACGGCGTCGGACCTGACGGCCCCCTGCGGGATCCGGTTGACTCGACGGACGCGGGCAGTTCCAGGGCCGGGTCTTCTTCCTCCTCGATGGCCGGTCCGCCCAGAAGGACCTCGAGATCCGGTACCGGTTGGGAGGGAACGTCGCGACGGGGCGTTCGTCGGCTCACCACGACATCGGGGCCGAAGACTTCGAAGTCGGCACCGCCGGAGAACGGATGCCGGGAGGGATCGCTCACTGTTCTGGTTCCGGGCGGTCGGCCAGCCACAGGGGTTGGAAGACATGCCACTGGTCCGGAGCCTCGCTGATCAGACCCTCGAAACGACAGGCGATCTCCTGGGTCAGGCGAACCACGTCCTGGCGGAGGGAGCCTTCGCGCTCGACCACGATGGGCGGTTCGACCACGGCGCGTCGGGTTCGCCCCGGGCCGGAGTACACAGCCACCGTGAGCAAGGTGGCGCCCGTTCGCAATGCCATCGTGGCCGGCCCGGCCGGCATGGTGGTCGTTTCCCCGAAGAACTCGACCTCAACCCCGGAACCTTCGATGTCGCGGTCGGACAGCAGGCCGACGATGCCACCGTCCCGAAGCACCCGTGCGACCTTGCCGCCGGCCGATGCATCAAGGGGTACGACCGTCAGACCCATGGCCGCCCGCCCTTCGACGAAAAAATCGAAGAGTTCAGGCGGTTCAAGTCGTTCTGCCACCACCGTCATGGGGTATCCGATCGACGACAGGTAGGCGCCCCCGTACTCCCACGACCCGACATGGGGCAGGGCAAGAATGACCCCATTGCCGCGCTCAATGGCGGCTTCGAGGTACTCAAAGCCGGTGACCACCATGTTTCGTTGAAGCTCCGCCGCCGAACTGCCACCAAGTCGTGCCCCTTCCACCCAATAACGAGCGTAGGCCCGGTAGGAGCGTTTTGACCATAGGTAAAGTTGGGAATCGCTCGGGTCGCCCCCCTGGCTCTCCAACACCCGCCGCAGGTTCTTCATCACCTGTCGTCTGGGCCCAGGCTGGGCGTAGAACATGGCGTCCCCGGCCAGATCGGCCACAGAGTGGGTCAGGGCCTCGGGAAGGAAGCTGAGCGCACGGCCCAAAGTCTTGTAGGTGGCGACGACGGCCTGCTGCTTCATGTTCGCCGGTTCACTCATCTGCCGGTACGACCGTTCACTACGGCTCGGAACAGGGAATCAGTCGTTTCGGCGCCCGGCCCGGGGCCGAAGGCCGGCGCGACGCTGCCGCTCCTGCCGGGCCCGAGTCGTGCGACCCGACCGACTGGAAAGTTCTCCGCGGCGTCGGGCCCGCCAACGGATGGAGGAGCGCTCCTCCCTCCGGGTCCGCAGACGCGAGGCGTTCCGGACCCGCAAGGGCCGGCCAGCCGAGACCGGTGGTGCTTCGGCCTGACGCCACACCTTGACGAACCGACCACCGGCGGTGGCCAGGGTCAGCACCAACATGAGCCACAGAACCGGCACCAGCAGTACCGTCGACAGGAGGCCAATGGCCAGCAGGATCATGCGCTCGGCCCGTTCCATCAGGCCACCCTTGGCCGAGATCCCGAGGGCCTCCGCCTTGGCCCGTTGGTAGGAGACAAGAGAGGTCGCCGCCAGAATGGCGAAGGGCAACAAGGCGAGATGGCCCGAGTGGGTCGACATCAGGTACCAGGCCACGCCGCCCAGCATGAGCGCGTCCGAGACCCGGTCGGTCACCGAGTCGAAGAAGGCGCCGCGGACCGACGAGGTGCCGGACGCCTTGGCCACCGGACCGTCGAGAAGGTCATGAAGTCCGGTCAGGGTCAGAAGGGCGATGCCGAGATGCAGATGTCCGGTGCCAATCGCCACGGCGGTGGCTGCCGCCGAAACCACTCCGGTGGCTGTGAGGACGTCGGCCGAGATCCCGACGGAACGCAGCGTGCGACCGACCGGTTCGGTCACCTGGTCCACGCCGTTGCGCCAACGTCCGTCAAACATCCGTATTCCTCCCGAGCACCGCCTCCATCGTACCACCTGCTAACTCCAGTAAGCACCCAATGGCTCGGGGGCCGCCCCGACCGGCCGGGGCCGGAACTGGCGCCAGGGCCGACGACGGGGGCGTCGCAGGAGAGGCGAACCGGGAACCGCCCTGGATCACGGCACTGGCCAGTGTTGGCGGAGTTTCTCCCACGTCGAGTCGATCGACTCGGGCAGCACCCGGGTTTCGGCAATGGACGTCATGAAATTGGTGTCTCCTGCCCAACGCGGAACCGCGTGGAGATGGAGGTGCTGGGGAATGCCCGCCCCCGCCGCCCGTCCGAGATTGGCGCCCACATTGATGCCCTCCGGGCCGTACGCGGCGTCCAGGGCAGCGACACCATGACGTAGCCCGTCCCACAACTCATGACTTTCGTCATCGGTCAACTCGCCCACCGCCTGCAGATGTCTCAGCGGCAGAACCATCAGGTGACCACTGGCATAGGGATAGGCGTTCAGGACGGCAAAGACGTGCTCACCGACCCAGAGAACACCGTTGGTTGACGATGGCGGCCCCGATGCGGCAATCCGGCAAAACACACACGATTCGCTCGGCGACGGGGACTCGCTTGCCTGCTCGATCCATGCTTCGCCCCCGAGTTCTCCGGTCGGAACCGTTGGAGATCCATCCGGCTCAACTGGTGCCGCATTCGGGTTGCCCGCCGTCGCCACGTAGCCGCTCCGCCAGCCCGCCCACAGGCGATCAAGGCTCATGCGACCCCGGCGGGCAGGACCCGGTCGGCGACGTCGGAGGCCAGTCGGGCCATGAACCCGTCAACCGGCACGCCCCGCTCCGGCTTGTCGCTCCCGCGCTGGTTCACGCCAACGGTCCCCTGGGCCACGTCGTCGTCCCCCACCACCAGGATGTAGGGAATCTTGGCCAACTTGGCGCGCCGGATCCTCGCCCCGAGCGGTTCGTCCGCCGCTTCGACCTCGACCCGGAATCCGGCACCGGCCAGGCGGGCCGCCACCTGGTCGACGTACTCCTGGTGGTCGTCGCGCACCCCGAGGACACGGACCTGCTCGGGCGCCAGCCACGTGGGAAGGGCCCCGGCGTAGTGTTCGAGGAGAATGGCGAAGAAGCGTTCCACCGAGCCAAACAGGGCCCGGTGCAGCATGATCGGGCGGTGTCGGGCGTTGTCGGCTCCGACGTATTCGAGGTCGAACCGCTCCGGCTGGTTGAAGTCACACTGGATCGTGCTGAGCTGCCAGGTCCGGCCGATGGCGTCCCGAACGTCGATGTCGATCTTCGGGCCGTAGAACGCCGCGTCGCCTTCCTTCACCTTGTAGGTGAGACCCCCCGACTCGAGGGCGTGCCGAAGGGCATCGGTGGCCTTCTCCCAGATCTCGTCGCTGCCGACATACTTCTTCGGATCCTTGGTGGAGAGATTGAACGTGAAGTCGCTGAAGCCGAACGCCGTGAGCACACTCATCACAAACTCCAGCAACGAGGCGATCTCCCCCGGAAGCTGTTCCTCGGTGCAGAAGATGTGGCTGTCGTCCTGCGTGAATCCCCGAATCCGCATCATTCCGTGCAGCGTGCCGGCCCGCTCGTAGCGGTACACGGTGCCAAGTTCAAACAAACGGAGTGGGAGTTCCCGGTAACTCCGCTGGCGACTGGCGTAGATCAGGCAATGCATCGGGCAGTTCATGGGCTTCGGGTAGTAGGTGCCGTTGTCCATCTCCATGGGCGGGTACATCCCGTCCTGGTAGAAGCCAAGGTGGCCGGAGGTTTCGAACAGGTTGGCGTTTGCCAGATGGGGCGTGGAGACGAACTCGTAACCACCCGTGGCGTGACGCTCCCGGCTGTAGTCCTCCATCAGCTTGCGGGCGACCCCTCCCTTGGGGTGCCACACCGCCAATCCACCACCGAGTTGGGGTGGGAAACTGAACAGGTCGAGTTCAACGCCGAGCTTTCGGTGGTCGCGCTTCTCTGCTTCCTCGAGCCGGTGCAGATAATCAGCCAATGCCTTGTCCGACTCCCACGCCGTCCCGTAGATCCGCTGCAACTGTTGACGCTTCTCGTCGCCACGCCAGTAGGCGCCTGCCACCCGCTGGAGGGCGAAATGTCCGAGCCGGGACGTGCTCGGCACATGCGGTCCCCGGCACAGGTCGGTGAACTCGGGAGTGTTGCGATACGCCGACACCACCGAGGACGAGACCCCTTCAGATTCGAGGTCGATCGCTTCTTCACGGGCTCCGACGGTTTCGATGATCTCCTGCTTGAACGGCTGGTCGGCGAAGAGGGCCAGACCTTCTTCCGGCGAGAGTTCGGTGCGGACGAACGGTTGGTCTTCGGAGATGATCTCCCGCATGGTGGCGGAGATCCGGTCCAGATCGCCGTCGGTGAACCTCGCGTCATCAGGAAGTTCGAAGTCGTAGTAGAAGCCGTCCGCAATCACCGGGCCAATCGCGTAGTGGGCTCCGGGCCACAGTCGCGCCACGGCCTGGGCCATCACGTGGGCGGTCGAGTGTCGCAGCACCTCCCGACCAAGATCCGAGTCCGGCGTGACAATCGCCACCTCGGAACCGTCCGGCACGGGAACCGACAGGTCCACTTCATGGCCGTCAACCACGGCCACCAGTGCTGCCTTGGCCAGCCGGGGTCCGATCGACTCGGCTACCTCCCGGGCGGTGACTTCGTGGTCGAAATCCCGGGAAGAGCCATCAGGTAGTCGGACAGTGACGCCAGCCATGAACAGACCTTTCTTGGTGAGGATGCGGGATAGCAATCCCGCAGTTACAGGGTAACCCCGAGAAGGGCCGCTCCGGCGCGTACCGATCGACCGGCCCGGGCCTCGTCATCAAGGGCGGCCAGCGCGCCTGGCGTGTCGAGGTCGTCGTCCAGTCGCTCCCGGACCAACTCGAGACCGACGTCGGCCAAAGGGCTCCCGTCGGCGTCGGAATCAACCTCTCCGGACGCGCTGCGCCACAGGGCGAGTCGCTGTTCGGCCCGGGGAATGTCGGCGGACGTCCACTCCCAGTCCAGGCGGTAGTGATGCCCGAGCAGACCCAGCCGGATGGCCGCCGGTTCGGTTTCCTGCAGGAGATCGCCGACGAAGACCAGATTGCCCAGCGACTTGGACATCTTGGTGCCATCGAGGGCCACCAGACCCACATGGAGCCAGTGGCGGACGAACGGCTTTCCGGTCACCGATTCGGACTGGGCCGTCTCACACTCGTGGTGCGGGAACGAGAGGTCGCGGCCCCCGCCGTGGACGTCGATGGTCTCCCCCAGTTCCCGTAGCGCGAGGGCCGAACATTCGATGTGCCATCCCGGCCGACCTGGACCCCAGCGCGATTCCCACGATGGTTCATCGGCCAGAGAGGGCTGCCACAGCACGAAATCCAACGGGTTCCGCTTGGCCGGGTCATCCGGGTTTCCTCCCTGCAGCCCCGCCTGCACCAACATGGCCGACTCGTCGAGGTGGCTGACGCCGCCGAACTCCGGAAAGGTCGAGACATCGAAGTACACCGCGCCGTTGGCCTGGTAGGCATGTCCCCGGTCGAGTGCCGCTCCGATCAACGTAAGGATCTCCGGGATCGCCGAGGTGGCCCTGGGCTCTGACCAACAGGGGATGAGCCCGAGTGCGCCCATGTCCCGGTCAAAGCGGGCCATCTCTTCGGCGGCAAGGTCGAGATAATGCACTCCGAGTTCCCGGGCTTTGCGCAAGATGTCGTCGTCAACATCGGTCACATTTCGCACACATCGGGTCTCGTGGCCGAGATCCCGCAAACGTCGCTGGAGGATGTCGAAGGTCAGGTACACCTGGGCGTGACCGAGGTGGGCGGCGTCGTAGGGAGTGATCCCGCACGAGTACAGGGTGACCACCGGTCCGGCGTCGATGGGCTCGATGCGTTGACGGGCCGTGTCGAAAAGACGGACGGTCACCGGCAGTTCCCCTTTTCCGCCGGCTGGATTGCTCCCCGTCCCACCATCTGCCGTTTCCTCGCTGTTGTCATCTTGCGTCTCGTCATCGTTTGTCCTCCCGGCGCCCTTCCCCGATACGCCCGACGTACGACAGTGACCTGTCGGACCCTTTCGACCGGTTCACGGGTTCAAACCACGGCCGTCCAGAAGGGCTCAGATGCCCTCTGTTCCATCCAGAAGGACGGCGGCGTGCACCTTGTGCCGGATGTTGATGCTGATGAGCACGGCGGTGAACGCCTCGATGGGTGCCGCCTGGGACAGGCTTCCGGCATCGATGCCCCGAAGGCCTTCGATCTTGTTGACCAATGCGACGGTGGCCTCGGACGCCTCGCGGTGATCCGAACAGACCAGAACGTCGGCGTGCATGGCGACGTCCAGCTTTTCCATTTCGGAGGCCGGGAGGTGATGAAACGCGGCCGACACCAGCGACCGGGGCAACGTGGCCTGCAAGGCAGCCGCCACCGAACCACGGGGCGGCACGAGGGCCAGGAACTCTCGCCCTTCTTTCAAGAGGGCGTTGGCCATGGACACCACGACTTTGCCCGCCAGCACTTCAGTCAACGGCTTGACGGTGGCGGTGATTCCGTCCCACGGTGTGGCCACGACCACCAGATCACACGCCGCCGTATCCTCGTTTGAGGCGCCGGAGATGGCCAGATTCCTCCCAGCCCAGGAACTGCAGAGGTCTCCAGCCACCTGAGCGGCCCGTTCGGCGTCGCGGGAACCGATGATCACGGTCTCTCCGCTTGCGGCGAGGCGCACGGCCAGACCTCGACCCGCTGGACCTGTTCCACCAAGAATTCCGATGTTCATGTTCCAACTCTGGCACATCAACCGGCCCGGAGAGACCATGAGACTCCCTCTGCGGTGGCAAATCCCATTCCGCCACCGGTTCCCGGACGGAAGGTAGTGTCCGGCCATGGGCCTCCTTGACGACAAGCGGATTTTGATCACCGGCGTACTCACCGATGCGTCATTGGCCTTTGCAGTGGCCAGACGGGCGCAGGAAGAAGGGGCAGAGATCGTTCTCAGCGGTGCAGGCCGAGGTCTGTCGCTCACAAAACGCACCGCACGCAAGCTTCCGATGCCGGCCGAGGTGCTGGAGATCGACGTGACAGAGCCCGACCAGATCGCCGATGCCGCCCGTGAACTGACCAAGCGCTGGGACCGGCTCGACGGTCTGCTCCACGCCATCGGCTTTGCTCCTCCCGAATGTTTGGGTGGAGACATCTTCCAGGCCCGGTGGGAACAGGTTTCCACCGCCGTCCATATCTCCACGTACTCGATGAAGGCCCTGGCGGAGGCGTTCCGACCGCTGCTGGCAGCGGCGGGAACGAACGGCCGAGCCGGTGCCTCGGTGGTGGGTCTCGACTTCGATGCCACCGTGGCGTGGCCGGCCTACGACTGGATGGGTGTGGCCAAGGCGGCGCTCGAGTCCCTCTCCCGCTACCTGGCCCGCGACCTCGGGCCGGAGAGGATCCGGGTGAATCTTGTGGCGGCAGGCCCGGTGAAGACCATGGCCGCCCGATCCATTCCGGGATTCACCTCGTTTGAGGACACCTGGGCCGAAAAGGCACCGCTCGGATGGAACGTCCTCGACACCGACGTGGTGGCCCGCGCCTGTATTGCCCTGTTGTCGGACCTCTTCCCGATGACGACCGGTGAGATCGTCCACGTCGACGGCGGCGTCCACGCCATCGGAGCGTAAATCCGGCGACATCCGACCGTCCGCCCGGCGCCGACGAGGGCCGGTCAGGGCGGCACACGGTTCGGCGCCACGCAAGCGCAGGTGGTCCGGCCAACCAATTTCCACAGACATGATCAGCACCCGGAAGGAAAAATCAGGACATGCCCTCTCCCGCCGAACTCAAATCTCTCGTTGCCCACTACGCCGATACCGTCAACCGCCGGGAACCTGATGCCATTGCCGCACTGTTTGCCGAGGACGCAGTGCAGGCCGACCCGGCCTACCAACCGGCCCGCCATGGGCGATCAGCCATTGCCACCTTCTTTGTGGACGGCGTGGTCGCCAGCGACGACTGGGAGTTCACGGCCACCGATGTCCACAGCTGTGGCCACCAGGTGGCCTTCCACTTTGCCATCACGATCCAGATGCCCGGCTCGGCCATGACCATCAACGGCATCGAGGTCATGTCGGTTGACGACAACGGCTTGATTGCCTCGGCCCACGCCTACTGGGACGACGAGGACGTCAGTTTCGGCTAGTCCGACACCACCGGTGGGTGGACAGGGGGCGGCGTGCCGATGGCGGCCCCCACGACCATAAGTCCGACATTCCGGTCCACCGGAGAAGCCTGCGGACCCGGGGGTACGCCTCACTATCCGGCGAACTGCCGCCAATTCGTGGTAGATAGTAGATAACAGGGCTATCGGAGCGAGGTCAAGGGCTGTCGATTCCGTAGTTGTACAATGTGGGGGCTAGTCACCCAGGCGCTGGTCGTCTGTAAGGAGCGAAATGAAGAAACTGAATCTTCGTCGACTGATCGTCACTGGTGTGGCCGTTGGGGCGATGACCGTGACGCTGGCGAGTTGCTCATCGAGCAGTTCGTCATCCAACTCCGGGAGTTCCGGCAACTCCGGGAGTTCTTCCATCGGTTCGACCGTGACCGTGGCCGAGGCTCCGCAGACGCCTCCGAACTACATCTTCCCCTTCATGGGCTTGCAGTTCTTCTCGGTGTCGAACATCAACCAGTTCCAGTTCCTGATGTACCGGCCCCTCTACTGGTTCGGTTCCGGCAATACTCCCAACCTGAATCCCAGCCTGTCGCTGGCCAGCGTCCCGGTGTACTCGAACAACAACACCACCGTGACCATCAACCTCAAGAACTACAAGTACTCCAACGGTGAGACGGTGAATGCCAGCAGTGTCATGTTCTTCATGAACATGCTGCACGCCGAGAAGACCAACTGGGCCGCCTATTCGGCCGGTTACATCCCGGACGACATCAAGTCGATCACGGCCAACTCGGACACCCAGATCACGATGACCCTCACCGGCTCGGTCAATCCGTACTGGTTCACCTACAACGAGTTGAGCCAGATCACTCCCTTCCCGAAGGCGTGGGACGTCTCCGCCAATGGTGCCGCCTCAGGTTCGGGCGGTTGCTACAGCTCCACCTACGCCGGCAATGATGCCGGGTGCACGGCGGTCTACAACTACCTGTCGAACGAGTCGGGCTTCAACCCGAACAACCCACAGGCCGCCAACAACCAGCTGAGCAGCTACGCCACCAACCCGCTGTGGCAGATCGTCGACGGCCCCTTCAAGCTGTCGGCCTTTGATGCTTCGGGCAACGTCACCTTCGTCCCGAACCCGAGCTACTCGGGCCCGGTCAAGCCGACGTTCAAGGAAGTCAAGCTGGTTCCCTTCACGACCGACGACTCCGAGTTCAATGCGCTCGTCAGCGGCTCGGTTGATGTCGGCTACCTGCCACCCCAGGACATCACCTCGAACTGGAACGGCTCCCTCACCGGCGCCGTCAACAACTCGCGGCTGAGTGGCAACTACAACCTGGCGCCGTCCTTCTCGTGGGCCATCAACTACTTCCCGTACAACTTCAACTCGACGGGTGACAACGGGAACGCCGGCAAGATCTTCAGCCAGCTGTACTTCCGTCAGGCCTTCCAGACCCTGGTGAACCAGCCGCAGATCATCACCAGCATCGACAAGGGCTACGGGGTTCCGACCTACGGTCCGGTGCCGGTGAAGCCCTCCACCTTCGCTTCCTCGGGTGAGCTCAACAACTCGTACCCCTACAGCGTGACCAAGGCCACCAACCTCCTGAAGGACCATGGCTGGACGGTCACCCCCAACGGGACCGACACCTGCAACAACCCGGGGACCGGGGCCAGCCAGTGTGGTGCCGGCATCGCCAAGGGTGCGCAGCTGAACTTCACGCTGGAGTACGCATCGGGCAGCAGCTCGCTGACCTCGCAGATGAACGCCGAGAAGTCGGCGTGGGCGCAGGCCGGCATCAACGTCACGCTGACGACGGCTTCGTTCAACACCGTGCTCGGCCACGCCGTTGCCTGCACCGGTGGCTCGAGCTGCTCGTGGGAGCTCGAGAACTGGGGTGGCGGCTGGATCTTCGCTCCGGACTACTACCCCACCGGCGAGGAGATCTTCCAGACGGGTGCCGGCTCGAACTCGGGTAGCTACTCGAGCACGACCAACGATGCCAACATCAAGGCCACCAACACGGAGAACGTCTCGTTGACCACCTACGAGAACTACCTGGCCCAGCAGCTCCCGGTCGTCAACCAGCCGAACGCGGTGGGCGCCACCGAGATCCACAAGGGCCTGAGCGGGGTCACCCCGGTCAGCGTCCTTGAGCAGCTCAACCCGGAGAACTGGCGGGGCTAGGCCTTCGCCCGGACAAGGCTGCATCCACACCGCAGCCTCTCCAACAACAACACCCCGCCCCTTTCGGGCGGGGTGTTGTTGTTTCCCGGGAGGAAGCCGAACGGGCGAAAGATGTCACCTTCTTAACGACGGCGGAACGGCCCACTGTTGAACCTGACTCAGAGTCCAAGTCTGGTTAGGATCTGCCAACCATGACCGGTTTCCTCCTTCGTCGTTTGGGCCAGGCGATCATCGTCATCCTTGGCGTCACGGCGGTGGTCTTCCTGCTGGGCCAACTGATTCCCGGTGGTCAGGCCAGGGCGGCTCTTGGGCCCAAGGCCACGCCGATGCAGCTCTCCCACTTCAACATCGTCAACGGTTTCAACGAGTCGATCTGGGTACAGTACTGGCACTACATCCTGCGCCTGCTGCATGGAAACCTCGGCTACTCCTACCGGAACAACCAGGGCGTGACCTCCCTGATCCTCAACCGGTTGCCCAAGACCATTGTCCTCGTCGGTGCCGCCACCTTGCTCGCCATCTTTGTGTCGATCCCGATGGGCATTACCCAGGCCGTCCGTCGCAACTCGGTCTTCGACTACTCGGCCACCGGCGTCCTCTTCTTCCTCTACGCCATGCCGGACTTCTTCATCGGTGAGGTTCTGATCCTCTACCTGTCTTTCGACCTGCACTGGTTTCCCTCGGCTCCACCCACCGACGCGTCGGCGTGGGCAGTGTTCACCCAACCCAACGCCTTCTTCCTCCCGGTCCTGGTGCTCGCCGTGACCTCGATCGCCGCCTACAGCCGTTACATGCGCGGCTCCATGCTGGAGACGGTGGCCGAGGACTTCATCCGCACGGCCCAGGCCAAGGGTGCGCCTCCACGGCGGGTGCTCTACCGCCACGCCCTGCGCAACTCGTTGCTCCCAATGATCACCCTGATCGGGCTCACCCTGCCCGCCATCATCGGAGGCGCCATTATCGTGGAAGACCTGTTCAACTATCCGGGCATGGGACTGCTCACGGTCCAGAGCGCATCCAACGACGACGTTCCCCTGGTGCTCGGCACCACGCTTGTGGCGACCATCGCCACCGTGCTCGGGTCCCTCGTCGCCGACGTTCTCTACGCCGTGGCCGACCCACGGATCCGTCTGGGAGAGGGCTGATGGAGATCGATCCGACCGAACTGCCCAACCTGGTCGACGCGGGAAGCCCCCTCCGCACACCGGAGTTCGCAACAACAGATGCCGGAGAGGTCGGCAACGACGGTGGTCTGCTTCGCAACATGGGCCGGGTGTTCGCCCAGAACAAACTGGCGTTGATCAGCCTGGTCTTTCTGATCTTTGTAGTCCTGTTCTGCTTTGTGGGCCCGTCGCTCTACCACACCAACCAGACCAACGCCGAGTTGGCCCTGTCGGCACCCCAGAACGCGGCGCCCAGTCATCAGTATCCGCTGGGCACCGACGGGAACGGCTTCAACATCCTGGGTCGTATCATGTACGGCGGCCAGATCTCCCTGATTGTCGGTTTTCTGGCGGCCATCGTGTCCACCGTGGTGGGCGTCGTCTACGGGGCCTTCGCCGGCTTCTTCGGAAGTTGGGTCGACCCACTGGCCATGCGCATCGTCGACATCGGCCTGTCCATTCCCGGCCTGTTCCTGCTGATCGCCCTGGTGACGATCTGGCGACCATCGGCATCCCTTCTCATCCTGGTGATCGCCGCCGTGTCCTGGCTGGTGCCGGCCCGGCTCATCCGGGCCGAGACCCTCTCCCTCAAGACCCGGGACTACGTCCAGGCCGTCAAGGCCATGGGTGGAAGACGGTCCCGGATCATCGGACGCCACATCATTCCGAACTCGATCGGCACCATCGTGGTCTTCGCCACCTTCACCGTGGCCGACTCCATCCTCTTCCTGGCCGCCCTCGGCTTCCTCGGCCTCGGCGTCCCGGCACCCCAGACCGACTGGGGCACCATGCTCTCCAACGGCGTGAACTACGCAGCCGATGGCTACTGGTGGGAGATCTGGCCGGTCGGCATCGTCTTTGTCCTGGTGATCGTGGCCCTGAACTACCTGGGCGACGCCTTGCGCGACGCCCTCGAGGTCCGCCTCCAGCGCCACTGAGCCGCACCGGGTCCGACACCGGCAGTTGAAGTTCCCAATCAGGTAGTCCCGGCCGGCGTGGTCGCGAAAGTGGACCGGAAGTCAGACGGCGGACTGCCATTCACCCTCAGGGTCCCTTCAACTTCGTGGTCCCTGGACCCCAGCGCAGTGGCCCGAGGGTCCACTCGGACCGGAAGGCCTAGTGACTGGCCGTTCCGGCCTTGGTTGATGAAAACGCAACCGGCGTCACCAGCGGGAAGTGGCAGGCCGCCCGGTTCCCGCCAGGGAACTCCTGGAACTCGGGTTCGACTTCCGCACAGATGTCCTGGGCGTACGCGCACCGGGTCCGGAACCGGCAGCCCGACGGCGGGTCGATCGGGGAAGGCAGTTCCCCCCGGATCTGTCGTCCGCGCCGGCTCCGGGCTTCGGCCACGTCAGGAACCGGAACGGCGTCGAGCAGACCCTGCGAGTAGGGATGGGCCGGTCGACTGAGGATCACCGAGGCCGGACCGAGCTCCACCAGTTTGCCGAGATACATGACTCCGATGGTGTCGGCCATGTAGTTCATGACGGCGAGATCATGGCTCACCAGCACCATGGTGAGCCCGCGGCGGACCTGAAGGTCCTTCATGAGGTTCAACAACTGGGCCTGGATCGAGACGTCAAGGGCGGAGACGGGCTCATCGGCAATGAGCAGGCGGGGTTCAAGGGCGAGGGCCCGGGCGAACCCGATCCGCTGGCGTTGGCCACCGGAGAACTCATGGGGGTAACGCTCGGCCGCCGAAGCAGCCAGACCGACCTCGTCGAGCAGGTCGAGCACCCGTTGGCGCTGTTCGGCGGTGGTGCCGATGCCTTGCACTTTCAGCGGCTCACGGATGATCGTTCCAACCCGCATGCGAGGATCAAGGGAGGCGTAGGGGTCCTGGAACATCAACTGGATGTCCCGACGACGACGGCGGAGTTCTCCCGATCCCAATCTGGCCAGATCCGTCCCCTCGAAGGAGATGCTGCCCGCGTTGGCCTGCTCGAGGAGAACCAGGCACTTGGCCACGGTGGTCTTGCCACACCCGGACTCTCCCACCAGACCGAAGGTCTCGCCCTGACGCACCACAAAGGAGACGTCCGAGATGGCCTTGACCGACCCCACCGTGCGGCGGAACACCCCACCGCCCCGGACGGGATACTCCTTGATCAGGTGGCTCACTTCGACCAGCACCGGGCGCTCGGCCGGTTCGGATTCGCCAACCTCGGGCAACTCGTCGCCCACCAGGTCGGCCCGAACCTCCTCGATGCCGCGAATGGGGTGGAAGCAGGCAACCTGATGTTCCTCGGCCACTTCGTCCATCGGGGGTTCGGTGGTCCGACACTCGTCGGTGGCGTACTGGCACCGCGGGGCAAAGCGGCAACCCACCAGGTCCTTGGAGAGGTCGGGAGGCAGTCCGGGAATGCTGGCGAGGCGTTCCCGTCCGGCCGAAATCGTCGGAACCGAGGCCAGCAGGGCTCCCGAGTAGGGATGGCGCATCGATGAGAAGAGTTCGGCGGTTGGCGCCTCTTCGGCCACCTTGCCGGCGTACATGACCACCACCCGATCGGTCCGGCCGGCGATGACGCCCATGTCGTGGGTAATCAACACCACCGCCATCTCGAGACGTTCCCGGAGATCATCGATGATGTCGAGGATCTGGGCCTGAATGGTCACGTCGAGGGCGGTCGTCGGCTCGTCGGCGATCAACAGTTTGGGTTCACAGACCAACGCCATGGCGATCAGCACCCGCTGGCGCAGACCGCCGGAAAGTTCGTGGGGATACTGCGAAAGCCGCTCCTCGGGCCGAGGCATCTCCACCATGCGCAGCACCTCGAGGGCCCGGGCCTGGGCTTCATGCTTGCTCACGTCCCGGTGCAGCATGACGCCTTCGATGATCTGGTTGCCGATCTTCATCGTCGGATTGAGTGCCGTGAGTGGCTCCTGGGGAATCAGGGCAACGTCGTTGCCCCGCACCGACTGCATGCCCTTCTCCGACAGGCCGGCCAGATCCTTGCCGGCGAGTTCGATCACCCCACCGACCACCGACCCGTTGTTGGGCAACAGGCGCATGATCGAAAGACCCGTGGTGGACTTGCCGCATCCGGACTCGCCGACGAGACCCAGACACTCACCGGCATCGACCGAGAAACTGACGCCGTCCACGGCCGTCACCGCACTGTCACGCAGCCGGAACCGGGTCTGGAGATCTCGGACAGAGAGCACGGGAGACATGATGGGGATCCTAATGACACATCGTGGTGGGTGGTGGTTCCCGGCCCCAGTTGGACAACCCGAGGAACCGGTTCGAGGCGCCCGGCGCCGGAAGTTGAACGACCGCCGAGGTCATCCCCTCAATGGCACCGATGAAGCGCGATGAAGTTCTGCGTCACCGGGGCGGCACCCGGGCTCCGGTGATGGACGATCCACCCACTCCCGGGAGTCCGGACTACAGCAGCAGGGCCTTGGTCTCCAGGAACTCGTCCAGACCGAAGGAGCCGAACTCGCGGCCGTTGCCTGACTGCTTGTAGCCACCAAAAGGTGCCAACGGGTTGAACGCTCCCCCGTTCACCTCGACCTGGCCGGTCCGGAGCCGGCGGGCCACCGACTTGGCGTGGTCCGGATCGCCCGACCAGACACCCCCGGCGAGGCCGTACTCGGTGTCGTTGGCGATCTCGACCGCCTCGTCCTCGCTGTCGTAGGGGATCATCACCAGCACCGGACCGAAGATCTCTTCCCGGGCGATGGTCATGTCCCGGGTCACCGAGGAGAACACCGTAGGCCGGACGTAGAAGCCCTGCTCGAGTCCTTCGGGCGATTCAGCCCCACCGGTCACGAGCACTGCTCCCTCGCCGAGGCCCTTGGCGATGTAGCCCCGCACCCGGTCGCGCTGGGCCGCCGACACGAGTGGGCCCAGACGGGTGGCCGGGTCGAACGGATCGCCGGGAACGAAGGATTCAGCGGCCTGACGGGCCAGTTCTTCAGCCTCGGCCAACTTGGACCGGGGCACCAGCATGCGGGTCAACGCACTGCAAGTCTGTCCGGAGTTGAGGTAGCACTTGGAGATGCCGTCAGGCACGGCGGTGGCCAGATCGGCATCGTCCAGGATGATGTTGGCCGACTTGCCACCAAGTTCGAGAGCCACCCGCTTGATGGTCATGGCCGCCACTTCGGACACCCGTCGTCCGGCCCGGGTGGAACCCGTGAACGACACCATGTCGACATCGGGATGCTCGGCCAGTCGCTCTCCAACCACCGGGCCCAGTCCGGTCACCAGGTTGAATACGCCTGCCGGCACACCGACCTCGTGCATGATCTCGGCCAGGACAAAGGCGTTCAGCGGAGCCACTTCTGACGGCTTGAGGACGATGGTGCATCCGGCGGTCAGGGCCGGAGCCACCTTGGCGGCAATCTGGTGCAACGGATAGTTCCAGGGCGTGATGGCTCCCACCACACCGATCGGCTCCCGCACCACAAGCGAGCTTCCGACTTCCTCTTCCCAGGTAAACCCGGCGGCCACGGATTCCATCGAACCAAAGGCCATCATCGGCAGGCCGACCTGGACCAGACCGGAAAGGGAGAGCGGCATGCCGACTTCATGGGAGATCAGTTCGGCCAACTCGTCCATGCGCTCGGCCATCTTGCCGCTCACCGCCGTCATGAGTGCCGTGCGCTCGGCCAACGGACGCGACGACCAGGCCGGGAAGGCGGCCTTGGCGGCCGCCACCGCCCGGTCGGCATCCTCGGAGACCCCTTCGGGAATGGAGCCGATCACGTCCTCGGTCGCCGAGTCCACCACCGGGAGGACTCCCTTGCCGACCGGATCGACCCACTGGCCGTTGATGTAGAAGTGCTCTCGGGAGATGGGGGTCATTGCGCTCATGTCTGCACCCTTGTTCTGGCCGGTTGCCCGGGGTTAGCCGTGGAAGATTCCCTGAGGGAAGCTTGGACCCTCACCTTAGGCCGAGCAGACCCGGCGACGCCGACTTGTCGGGGAAAGACTCCCGACATGGCTTCCCCGGATGTTTCCCGGTCGTTCCCGAGGGTGTCTCGCTTCCAACAGACGGGCATCTGCCGCCAGCCGCTCCGCCCCAAACGCATTGTGGTGATCAGCCCAATGTGGGAAATCACCCGAAAGGGGTCGGCCAGCCGCTACCCTCTCGCCGTGTCCATGGCCAACCCTTCACCACCACCTTCCCGCTCCAGCCAGATGCAGTCGGACCGGGCGCAGCGACAGGCACTCATGCGTCAACGGCGGCAGCGGCGGCTGTTGCCACTGGCGGCCGTGCTGGTGCTGCTGGTCGTGGTGGTCTACGTGGCGACCTCTTCGTCGGGCCAGAAGTCAACACCGGCCAAGACCACCGCCCCCACCACCACCGCCAAGCCGGCGCCGTATGAACCGCCTTCCATCAAGCCGCAGATCTCCCCGACCCTCCCCGGCGAAGGGGTGTGGACAGTGGCCGACCAGTGGAGCCCCGCTCCCCCGTCGATCGAGACCACCACCTTCCGGCCCGACCCGTCCAACTCCGCCATTACCGCATACGTCACGTGGATGCGCACGTCGTCGACCCTGCTGGCCCTCTATCCGGGCTACAAGGGCCCCGGGGAGACAACCCTGGTCCGGGGGCCCGAACAGGTGCCGCCGGCGTCGTATTCGTCCTTGCTGGCCACCTTCAACTCCGGGTTCTACGAAGCAGACTCGCCGGAAGGCTTCTACACGAACTCCACCCTGTATTTCCCGATGGTGGCCGGAAATGCCACGGTGGTCCGCTACGCCAACGGCAAGGTGGACATCGTGGCCTGGGCCGGTGGCACCACCCCGGGCAAGGACATCGAGATGGCCCGCCAGAACCTGTTGCTGTTGGTTGACAACGGACAGGTCACCGCCAGTGCCGCCAACAACAACGCCTACGGCGTCACCCTCGGAGGCGTGCCCGCCGTCTGGCGTACCGGCCTTGGCATCGACGCCCACGGCAACCTGATGTACGTGGCCGCCCCGGCCCAGACCTCGGCCAGCCTGGCCCAGATCCTCGTGGACATGGGATGCGTGCGCGGCATGCAGCTCGACATCAACCCGGAATGGCCGATCTACGTCACCTACGGCGGTCCCGGTGCCGTCTCGCCCAGCCTGTTTGTCCCCAACCCCAACCAGATCCCGAACCGTTTCCTCTACGCCTCCACGAAGGACTTCTTCGCCGTGTTCGAGGCCAAGCCGGGCGTGACCGCCCAGCCCTGGTAGGTCAGCAGCCGCCGGCCGGCCCGGGCACCCCGGGACCGGAAGCCGGAGCGTCCAGGGTTCCCGTGTCCACCGGTCGGGGGTTGGGACCGAGATGGACCACGTACCAGACGCCCCGCCACGAGATGAGCGAAGCCACGGCAAACGAGTTGGTGGTTCCATTTGCCGTGTACACCAGGCGCACTCCGGGCAGGTGCCAGTAACCGAAGTTGTTCTCGCAGGTGTTCGGCTCGATGTAGTTCACGTCGGCTGCGCTGGTGTTGACCGCCACCAGATGGGCCCGGGCCGGATCCGGACCAAGGGCGGCCCGGTAGACCGGAAAGTCGAGATGGTAGAAGGCCACCAGGCGGTCCTGGAAGTCCAAAGACGGATCGGGGAGTTGGCCGGTCTTCAGGGTCACATACGCGCTCTCGGGGAAAAAGACCGTGTCGGCCAGTGCCTGGTTGCCGGTCACAACTGCCGTCCACAGCGTCGTCATCCGGGCCGTCAGGCTGGCGTCGATCGGCGGTTCGGCCGACGTCTGGGGCAGCAGTCCGGGATCGGTCGTCGTGGTGGTCGTCCTGGGTGGTGCCGTGGTGGTGGCCCTGGGTCTCGTTGTGACGGAAGAGGACGAACTGGTCGAATGGCCGGAAGGTCCTTCGGCCAGGGCGACCACCAGGACAAGGACCACCAGAATGCCGAGGGGCAGAAGGACCCGTCGGTGGAACCGGCGACGACGTTCGGATCGTTTCTCGAGACTGCGGTTCATCGATGGAAGGCTCCGGGACAGTTGGTCAGGAGAATCGGACGGTTCGTCTGGCACCACGGTGGATCACACACTTCTCACATTCCTGTCGAACTCCGAGGGAACGGGCCGGACACAACCACAGGGACCCCACGGGCTCCGACTTTACGCCGGTTCGTCCCCGGGACCTGAGGCAGGATGCCGCCCCGGCCACTGCGGTGCCGGCCAGGCGAAGACCTCGCTCATCACCCGCATGGCCGTGGTCACGAGGACGCCGACCACCACGGCGAACCAGAAGTTGACCAGGTGCGTCGCCACCACAAAGACGGTGGCTCCTGCGACCAGCGAGAGAAGCACCCAGGAGTTCTCGGCAATCAGGACCGACCGCCTACCCATCACGGGATCGGCCAGCAGGCCGCCAAAGGTCGGCGTAATCACACCAAGGGCGATGGCCGAAACCCACGGAACCTGGCCGTCCACGGCTTTCTGGGCACCAATGGTCATCAGGAAGGAGATGGTGAGGGCGCTCAGCACCATGGTCCGTCGGTCCATCGTCATCACCGGACCGACCACCAGCGCCCCAATGAACGCGCCGGCCAATCCGGCGGGCAGGTAGATCCATCCGGTCACGACCGCCGGCTCCTGGCCCAACAACATGTCCCGGATGGCCCCACCGCCGAGTCCAATCAGCAACCCGACGAGCAAGGTGCCCGCCACGGCCACACCCCGGCTCCGGGCCAGGGCGGCACCGAACAGACAGTTGGCCGCCATCACCGCGACGTCGAACCACACCGGAAGGCTGTTGTGGTGAAAATGCAGCACGTCCGTGGCCAACAGATGGGAAGACACGGACGAAGCGTAGTGAAGCCGCCCCACCCGTTGGCATGATCCCCGGTTTCCCTTGGCCGCGGAGCGGGCATCGGCTGCCGGTGGTCACCCAGGCGGTCCGAAGACTTCCCAGGGACTGCCAACCCGGACAATGACTAGGACATCGACTAGGACAACGGCCAGGACAACGACCAGGTTCCCGGTGGCCGGTCTCGGGATGTACCCCTCTGACCTGCAGATTTCTGGTGGGGAGAGAGGGAGATGAGCACGCAGGAGACCCCACAACCGCCGCGCGCCGGACCGCCCCACCCGAACCGGGAGACGAGTCGCGCGGCACGGCGCAGAAGGCGGAGCCCTTCCGTGTTTTCCCGTTCCCGCCCTCACGTTCCCGCCCTCAGCATCCAGACGGCGTTGATCCAGCGCATGACTGGAAACGGGAGTCCTTCGATCTGCCCGTCCAATCGCTACTGGTGATCAGGTGAATGCCTGGTGCACCTCGGGTGGAGCAGGAGCCTGCCGACACCCATAGCCCTGGGCCACATTGATGGGCTCAGCCAGTGGGGTTTACTTCACGAGAGCCGAACTGGGTCGGAGAGATGGCACTCCCCGTCGACGCTCTCCCCTGCCCGCCAGTTCGCCGTAGATCCATACCGACAAGGCCGCGATCCTGTAGATCAGGGCCAGGGTGACGACCCCGGCCCAGCCGAACCGAGACCAGGTCCATCCAACGGATAGCGTTCCGAGCACCCCTCCGAGGTAGTAGCAGATGGTGTAAACAGCCAAGAGCCCGGACCGAGCTTCGGGGTCGATGAGGATCACTTTTGTTTGGTTTTGGACGTGCACAGCCATGATGGACGCGTATCCGACAGCCAATGCGGCGATCAAGGCCCACAACGCATGGGCACCACGCGCCAGGAAGGGGGTCGTGGCCAAGAGTACGAGCAGACCCCCAGCGGTGATCCGGCGTTCCCAACCGCGGTCAGCAAATCGACCGCTGAACATGGCCACCAGCGCAGCGGGCGCCCCGAGGAGTCCGATGAGGCCGACGACCGCGATGCTGTAGTGATAGGGCCGACCCTCCAGAAGGAAGGCTTCAGCGGTCCACACCGTGCAGAACGAGGCGTAGGTGAACATCCCGATGAGCGCTCGGTTTCGGAGTACTGGCTGGACGCCGAAAAACCGGAGCTGGCGATGGAGTAGAGCGCCGTACCCGACTCGAGTCTTGTCACGCTCGCGAGGAAGGACCCTGACGAGGATGACCGCCAGGGTCAGCATGATGAGGGCAGCCACCAGGTAGGTAAACCTCCATCCGTGCCATTGGGCCAGCAGACCGCCCACCGTCCGGGCCAAGAGGATGCCCGAGAGACTGCCGGTCAGCATGATGCCAACCACCTGGCCCCGGTGCTCGGGTTCCGCCAGAGTCGCTGCATACGGCACCAAGATCTGACCCCCTATCGAACACATGCCAGCGACTCCAATGGCGATCTGCAAGGTGAGGACGTTGGTAGCCAGGGTCGCGCCGAGGAGGGCCACCCCGGCCACCGCCGCCACCAACGGAACGAGTCGGTTCCGCAAGAGGACGTCACCCAACGGAACCAGCAGGGCCAAGCCGAGGAGGTAGCCCACTTGGGCCGAGGTGAAGACCAAGGTCGACTGTTGGGTGCCCACATGAAAGGTACGCCCGATGCTCACCAGGAGGGGCTGGTTGTAAAACATGTTGGCGATGAAGATTCCGTTAGAAACGGCGAAGAGCAGGAGCAGGCCCTGAGTCAAGGCGGGGGCGGCCGAGGATGCATCGGAACCGCTGGGGACATCAGTCATGGGTTCCACGTCGCTGGGCACTTACCGACCGCCACAACCTGCCAGCATTCACGATCACCTTCCGGATTCTTGTTCCACCTCACGGCAATGTCCACCATTCGGGTCCGGCTGTACGTTCCGATGATCTGCGAATCTGCAGTTGGCGCCAACAGTGCGATCAGGACTTGACCGTGAACTCCCACCTGTGAACTCCAAATACCTCGCTTGCCGTGTCTGCTCCATGAGGTCGAGACCAGGTGTCACCATGCATCGTGTCACCATCGATGGTCATAACGTCGTTGGCGACATCGGATGCAAGGAGCAACTTGGTGCCGTCGGTACCGAAGAGCCCTACGCGCCGGGTCTCGTGGTTGTCCGAGATGAACAGGAGTTCGACGTGTCGACCCTCCTGCCTGATGATCCGAACGGTCATTGGCACCGAGTACATCTGAAGTTCGGGTTCGAGATGTCCGTGCGAGCTGTGCTTCGGGTGATGTTTGTTCGTCACGCCCCATGTGGTGCTTGTCGATGATCCGACCCACTCGGTCGGCAAGATCCGCGTCTCTTCAGTGGACATTGGTGACGCGCCTTGTTCCTGATTCGTGTGTCAAATGCAACTGGCTGACGAGCGGTACAAGTAGCTACTGGGCGAGCCAGCAACATGAAACCTTCGAAGCGGACCGGGGGAGCTAATGAAACGGCCCTCCACTCACGTGGGGAGGGAGGGAGAACGACAGCCAAGCGGCCCCACAATCGTCGCGTCGCCTACTCGAGAACCGCGAGCCCAGCGAGGCGGCGTCGCAGCGGCGGCTGGGGCCTTTCGGGATTGCCGTTCCCCTTTATCCCAACCCCTGACAGTGGGGAGAGAGGGAGACGAGCACGCACTTTTCTGGTGG
>CAITPI010000036.1 GCA_903894295.1 uncultured Acidimicrobiaceae bacterium | reverse complement strand
CCTGCCGTGCTTGTGGAGGCTTTACGGGTCTGCCCGATGGCCCTGACGAAGCCTTGCCGGGCTTGCTTGTAGTCACATCCCGATCAACTTCGACTTCATCCTCGTTGCCATCTTCGTTTTCGCCATCGGACTCGTACTCGTCCAAGTAACTGTCCCTGAGGGTGCGCAGCAGGGTCTTGCCGTGGGCTACCTCCCCGGCACCATTCAGGACCTCCACGTCAAAGTTTGGATACAAGGCGGTCCATCGGGTGTCCCGCCACTTCTTCACAGTCCAGCCGCCGTTGGCAGCGTTGCTGTAGGTGTACTGGTCAACGTAGAGGCCACCGTCGGGGTCACCGCCGACAAAGGAAACATCGAACTGTTCCACGGCAAAGATTTCAGCCTCTACGGTGCTCTTCGCCCGCTTACCCATCAAATCCCCCGCTCGCTAAACACGCCAAATCGCCAGCGTAGACGTGCGGAGAGCACAAATGCCTGAACAGCTGAGAGTGGGACGGATCGCTAGGTGGACTAGACGACGTTGAGGTTCGTTCCTCGGAGCGTGTGGGCACGGACTGAACAACCTTGGCGTTCCCTCTGTGGCCACGACCATCGCCGTGCTGGCCGGTTGGTCCGTCAGGGGGCGGTGGCCAGGATCAGGTCCTGGGAGGCCGTCACGTCCACTACGGGGCGAACCTTGTGCCGGTAGGCGGTGGCCAACATGCGCACGTCCGTGTGGCCTACGAAGTCGGCTACTTCTTGGAGGTGGACACCTGCATCGACGAGTAGTGAGACTGCCGTGTGGCGCAGTTCGTTCGGGCTGAAGTCATCCTCGCCGATCTTCAGCAAGAGGCTGGCAACCGATCGCCTGAAGTTGGATTGGTCGATAGGCGTGCCGATCTTCGTAGTGAAAATCAGACCACTGTCTTCCCATGCGGGTGCAGCCATCCGCTCCTTGCGCTGTGCCGAACGGTGGGACTTCAAGGAGGCAACAAGAAAATCGGGCATCTTCAACTGTCGGGAACTACCCACCTTGGGGGGTTCGATGACCAACGTGCTCCCAGGCAGTCGGACGAGGGCCTGCTTGACGGTGAGCGTGCCTGACTTCAGATCGACGGCGTTCCACGGAAGCCCCAGAACCTCTCCGGGGCGCAGTCCCATCGTCACGGTCAGCATCACGGCCACACCGTCACGATGGGATGGGGCGACCTGCTTTAGCGCCTGAACCTGCTGTCGGGTCAGCGACCGCTTCGACTTCGGTGGGGCAGCGGTCGCTGGAAGGTAGGCGAGTCGGGCCACATTTCGATTGATCATTTCCCTGCGCTCGGCTTCGTGGAGGGCAGCCCCAAGCACCATGCGGACTCTCTTCAGGGAGGATGTACCCAACGCGCCTTTCTGCCCTCCTCGCCTCGCTTTGGCCTGCTTGGGTGCTGTGCGTACGGACAGGTCAGCCAAGAGTCGCTCCACGTCATCGACGGAAAGGTCACGCAGGCGCTTCCCGTGCAGAGGATCAGATTGGGCTACCGCCCATCGGTATGACGACAAGGTGTTCGGATGCTTGTGGACCACGACGGCGTTCAAGTACCAGTCCAGCCACGGGCCGAGTCGGGTGTCGTCGCCCATCGGCAGCCCATCGGCCACGGTGGAGCGCAGCCGGTCCAATTTGGTAACGGCCTCGGACCGGGTGCGCCCCGATACCCGACGACGCTGCGTCCCTATCCGCAACTCGCCACGCCATCGACCGCCCGCTTCTTGGTACACCGTTCCCTCGCCGTACCCGAGACTTCTTGACCTGGCCATGTCCGCTCCTAATCTTGGGGGCAGTCTTGGGGGCAGTTGGGGGCACTTATGGTCCCCACGTTGACACCCACTGGTCATAAACTACCAGGTCAAAGGGTTATGGTGGGGGATCGTGGGTTGTATGTAACTGCATGACACGCAAGGGGTCGTGGGTTCAAGTCCCGCACGGCCCACCAAAATTTTCTTCCGCCGCTGCAGAGGAAGTCGCACCGGATGTCGGCGACGCGGTCCCGCCGCGATGGTGCCCGTTCCGCCCACGTCATCGCACCTCGGCGTGGCTTCAGAGACGTTTCCCGGGGTCGTTCCGGCCCGGAATGGACCCGTGCAGTTCCTGTTTCAGGCCGTGACGCCAAGGGGAGGCACGCCAAACTCCTCCCGGACTTCATCGAGGGACCAGGCGGCCATGGCCAGGTGGTCTTCGTGGGTGAAGTCCCGGTGACACCGGGACCCACGATCGAAGGCATCGCCGAGAAGGGCAATGGCCCCGGGCCGCATGAGCGATCCCGAGACCGGTGAAAATCCGCCCGGGTCGAGTACTCCGGCTTCGTGGATCAAGAGGTTGCCGAGGAACTGGATCAGATTGTCATCGGAGTCGTTCATCGCCGTCTGGAACGCACCGAGTGCAATTTCGCCCTGTCCGGTCGGTTCGTAGCCGGCAATGACGTGGTTCATGTCGTGGCTCACGGCCACGGCGGGCATGAGCGCTCCGTCCACCGAGCCGGGAAGGTCGATGCCGTTCCGTTCGTAGAAGGCGAGGTAGGCCTGTCCGAGCGAGTCTGGGGCGAGGCCCCGGAACTCCAGAATCCGACCCAGAAGGTCGGCGTCGGCCTTCGTGGGAGCCCATGGGTTGGAACCGATCCCGTCCGCTCCGGTCCGAAGTGACGGCTCGCCGATGGTGGCTGCGGCGTGGCCGAAACACCGCTTCCAGTCGTCCATGGCCCGGTTCACACCGAGGGAGACCCAGTCCCGGAAAATCCCGAGGTCGGCGCCGTCAACGGAGAGGGCGGCGGCAAACGCTTCGGCCCGGTCCACCTGGGCGGTGGATATCGGGTGACGGCACGTCTCGAGGGTGGCCATGATCAGGTGGAACCGCCGGCGTTCTCCTCGCTCGACCAGAACCTTTGCCACCTCGTCCGGGCCGAGTGGCAGAAGATCCGCATTCTGCAGGTCCGGGCGCTTCCACAGGTGGTCGGTGACGGACCACAGGACCGAGAGTTGCTCGTCGGTGGCACCACCGTCCACGTCGATGGCGCCGAGCAGGCCCCGGACGACGGTTTCGACATGGCCGTCAGCTACCAGATAGGGCACGGTTCCTCCGAAACTCCTTGGCCGGTTCTTGAAACGACCGGACTCGAACAGTATGGGCGCGGGCCAACGTCGAGATCAACACGAGGCGCCCGATCGGGTTCGCGTTCGGACCCCAAGGACTCCGTGGCGTCGACGAGGCGGAGCGTTCCATCCCCGCCGATGGTGGTTCTGGTGCGGGGATGGTTGTGGCACGTCAGGTCCGGTCCGGGCACCCGGTCCCTTCTGCCGTTGAGCCGGTGCCCTGATGTTTGAGCCGGTGTTCCTCGGAAAACTCCTCGGATCGGAGACATGGACCGAAGGGACGTCGGTCGTCACCCACAACGTAGACCTGCAGCCCCGCCCGACTACGACATGTCCGGGCCGGACCGCAGGAAACTGCCGGGAGGACCAGTCGGGTGGGGACCGGACCCAGAAGTCCACCGTCTTCGGTCTGGTCGCAGCGTCACCCTGGTGGGTTGGCCCGCCTTCGTGTGGCATCGAAGGTCACCGGCCGCACACGACCACGGGACCACCGCTCGGAACCTCAGAGGTAACCCTGGGCAATGTGTTCGATCCACGTGGCGGGAGCGGCGTTCATCAGGGTGGCCAGATCCCAGTAGTCCCACCATCGGACGATGACGCCGTCGGAGAGATCCTGAACCGAGACAAAGGGGAGCGTCACGGTCTCTCCGCTGGCCCAGTGCCAGGTTTCGGTGTGTTCGGTGACGACGGTGCGCTCGTTGGCGACCATCTGTCGCAGGTTGTGGTCGTAGCCGGACAGCCCGTCGAGGCCGAGCCGGAGCCGGTCGATGATCTGTTTCGGCCCGACCGCAACATCGTCGGGCGGGGAGCAAACGTCGGTGTACTCGCTGTCGGGTCCAAAGAACCCCGCCAACTGCTCCCAGTCGCGAGAGTAGAGGCACGACCAGAACGCTTCGATGCGCCGTTGGTTCTGTTGCTGACCGTCCATGGAGCTCCCATTCTTACGGCGGATCCGCCCAACGTTACCGAGGAGTTCGGGTGCATGGGCATGGCTCCGGTCTTCGGTGGTCGCCTGGGAGGAGAAAGCAGAATGCCGGCCGCCCTGAACCCCGGCAATCCGGCCGGTCATCTACGCTGTCGGCAGGTGAATGTTCCGGGCCGACCCGGTGGAGAGATGCGAGGTGGACCGCAGATGAGTGACACGTCCCAAGGGCCCGGTTGGTGGCAGGCGTCGGACCACAAGTGGTATCCGCCTGAATCCCATCCGGCCAACGTTGCGGCCACGTCTTCGGCTTCGGCCCCGGTGTCGGCCGGGCCGACCGCACCCACGGGCGCTCCGAAGGCGCCACAACCGGCCGTGACGTCACGGAAAACCGGTGCGTCGGCAGGCACCGTGCGGAACTACAACAAGATGCTTCAGACCTTCCCGCCCGGCGATCCGGCCCCGACGGCTCCGGCCAATTGGGTGCGCCAGCCCGACGGCAACTGGTGGTCGTGGGATGGCTCGGCCTGGCAACTCCAGCCGGAAGGCCCCGACGCTCCTGCGACGACGACGTCCCGCCGGTTCACGGCCGAAGGCGCGCTCAACAAGGCGGGCCTTCTCGGACTGGTCGCCTTGCTGGTGGGCACGGTGGCCTACATCGGCAACCTGTCGATCGGCGTGGCGTTTGTCGCAATGATCGCCGGCCTGGGGGTCGGACTGTGGTGCTCCTTCTCGCCCCGTCGGGCTCCGGTTCTGGCTCCGCTGTATGCCGTGGCCGAAGGGCTCGTCCTCGGGGTGATTTCCCGCTTCTACGCCGACAACGGCACCCACGTCGTTCCGTTGGCCATCGTGGGAACCGTGGCGGTCGTCGCCGGCGTGTGGACGATCCACCGCACCGGTCTCGTCCGGGTCACGAACCGGTTCGTGCAGGTGACCTCGGTGATGATGCTGGTCGCCCTGGCCATCATGGTGGTCATGATCCTCACGGGATGGGGCATCGCCGGGGTAGGCGGGCTCCTCGTCTTCGGGGTGCTCTATCTGGTGCTCGCCGTCATGAGCCTGTTCATCGACTTCAGTTTCGTGGACCGGGCGGCCCAGGCGGGGATCGATGCCGACGCCGAGTGGTTCTCGGCCTACACCATCCTCGTGGCCTCCGTCATGGTCTATCTGGCCCTGCTTCGCATCTTCGGCCGAGGCCGCTAGGCGACCACTCTCCGGCCCCGTCGGGGCGTTGCCCGCTTTGGGTCACCCTTTCTCTGGTCGATCCACCACACCGGCGATGGCCTTCCGAGCCGATGAACTCCAAGGTGGCTGGAAGGTTCCCATTCAAAACCGGCGATCGTCCCGTTCCCTTCGGGCATGAGGAGGACGCAGTGTGGTCGCGCAATCACCCCTTGCGGTAATGCAACGGACACACTTAGGTTTGAAGTTGTCGACCACGAAAGTCGTGGAAGGCAGCAGGAATGCATCAGCAGGAATGCATCAGCAGGAAACAAGGCAAACCCGTCGTGAGGCGGGGACGCAAAGCCACGGGACTCTCCGAGTCGGCCGGGTTGCCGAAGCAGGTTCTTCACCGAACCACCACCGTGCAGACCGTGCCCTGGAGGGGTCCCCGAGGAGGGGCACATGGGGCAGGGGCAGGGCAGGGCAAAGGTTCAGGTTCGTCCGGCGGACGTCATTGAGGGGACGGGTCTGCGCCCGGCGCGTCACCGGATCTTCGGCGTGCTGCTGGCCGCCGTCATCGCACTCGTGGCCGGACTGTCGCTCCTCGAGGCTGCCGGCGCCTCGTCGGTTTCTGCCAACACGGTGATCGCAGTGAACGGATCCGCGGTGAACGCATCGTGTCAAAGTGACGTCACGACGACACTCCAGAGTTACTTCAACGCCTTGCCGGCCGGAAGTTCGGTGCGGTTGGCCCCGGGCACGTGTTTCCTGACCACCGGGCTTCGCCTGAAGAAGCCGGTGTCGATCTCGGGCGGAACCTTTCAGGACCCCGCCGTTCCCAACACCACCAGTGCGGCCGCCACGCCGCTTTCACCGATCATCTCGGTGGATGGAACGTCGTTGGTGACATTGTCGGGTGTCACGGTGACAGGTACCAACACCACGGGCGCCTTCCACGCGGGACTGCTCGGTGAAGTGGGGGTGCGCGTCGAGGCCTCGTCGAATGTCACCCTGAACAATGTGGTTGCCACCAACACCTATGGTGACGGTCTCCAGGCCGACGACGCCAACGACAAGGCGTCGTCCACTCCGGACACCAACCTCCAGGTTGCCGGTTTCACGACGACCAACGCCGGTCTTGACGGCGTGGCCCTCGAACACGTCTCCGGCGCCGTACTTGATCAGGTGCAGATCACGAATCCCGCCGGGTCCGGGTTCGACGTGTCCAGCAAGAACCCCACCTTGACCTCGGGCAACATCTCCATCACCAACTGCACCGACTCGATGGGCATCACGGTGGCTGAAACCCTCACGGGCCCGGTCTCGGTCGCCAACTGTTCCATGCAGGACCACGTCAAGGCGATCACCACCGGTTCGTTTCCGGTCACGGTCTCGGGTGGGAGCCTTGTCTGCGGCCGGGGTTCCCTGCAGGCCTGCATCCAGGTGTCCGCCGGGGTGGTGAACCTCACCGGGGTCAACATCACCCGGACGCCGGGCACCAACCGGGTGGACGAGAATCTCTGGTCGGCCGAAAACGGCGGACAGTTGACGATTGCGCAGTCCACCATGGCCGACGCCTTCGGATATTCAAGTGCCGGGAGCAACGTCACAACGGCGACCTCGACCGCGGTGGCGGTCGTGACCGGGAACTCCCAGTCCATCACCGGCCCGATCTACGGCCACAACGGCCCCTCCGGCGGTGGCAATAGTGGCTCGGCTCCCTCCGCGGTCACTTCGCCGGCAGGCTCGACGGCGTCGGCCACCGTGGTTCCCTCGTCGTGTGACACCGGGCCCGACGGGTCGCTGCAGGTCTATCTTGACTCGCTGCCCGCAGGGGCCACGTTCGAAGCTCCGACCGGAGCGTGCTACCTGGTCACCGGTGGCCTGGTGCTCTCGAAGCCGGTCACCATCGTCGGCGGAACCTACGTGGATCCGACCATCCCGGTCGCCAACCCGACCCAACGGCAGTCCCTCAATCCGATCATCGAGATCGACGCCACGTCGAATGTGACACTGTCGGGGGTGACGGTGGTCGGGACCAACACCACCGGGAACTACCACGCCCCCTGGGTGGGCCAGGCCGGGATCAAGATCCACGGTTCGACCAATGTGACGCTTGACAACGTGACCGCCGAGAACACCTACGGGGACGGGCTGGAGTTGACCGGGGCGTCGGTCAACCACGCGAAGATCCCGGTCGGTGGCCTGGTGGTCAACGGATTCACCACAGCGAATGCCGGCCGGCAGGGCGTGACGCTGGCCGAAGTTTCGGGAGCCGTCCTGAACAACGTGTCGATCTCCAATCCGGCCGACGCCGGGTTTGACTTCGAATCCGACCTTTCGGCCACCGGATCGGGCAACGTGATCATCAACAACTGCGTGGACTCAGCCGGCTTCAACATCGCCGAGACCCTGACCGGCCCGGTGGCCATCAACAACTGCACCGGATTCCACCGGGTCACCGTCTCCGAATCGACGAACCAGCCGGTCACGTTCACCGGGGGATCGATGGTGTGTGGTCGGGGGTCACCCATGGCCTGCATCAACGACAACGGTGGCAACCTCACCTTTGTCCAGACCTCGATCGGTCGGACGTCTGGCGTCGAGGCGATTGCCGAACCGATGTGGAACGTCAGGGGTGGCGGAACACTCACCTTTACCCAGACGTCGCTGGCCGACACGACCGGAGGGGTCACCTCAAGTGGCGGGCAGGTCGTCGGGGCGACGGCGACCGCCAAGAGCCTGCGGCGCTGATCCGGTCGATCTCCGGTTCCGGTCGATCCGGGCGCCCGGCGTTCGCATCCCCGAAGGTTTGCGAACCGTGAGGACCGGTCGAGTGTCAGCCTCGCAGGTGGGCTCGGTGGACGAACGTGATGGCGGCCACGAGCATGCACACCGTCACCGTGGCCAGTGCCGGGAAGAAGAAGATCACGGTGCCCAGGGTGCCGATGGGTGGGTTGCCGGGGAGGGCCGACCGGACGGCCGGGAGGGCAAAGATGAGGGCTCCCAGCCAGGTGAAGTAGGAGAACTCGAGCGGACGTCCAACGATCACCGTGGTGTAGGTGATGGCGAGGGCGATGGCGGCCAAAATGGCCATCAGGACCAGCTCGAACATGGCGAAGCCGATGGAGGCATTGCCCCGACGGACCCCGATCGTGGTCGTGAGGGCGTTGCCGTTCCGGATGGCGCTGGCCGATGGGGCGATGGCCCAGTCCCGTTGGCCCCCGGTCGTGGTGAGCCGGATGGGAATGAGCTTTGTGGAGTTGGGGCGGGAAACTTCAACCACCAGGGAACTGGTGTAGCTGTCGAAGGGATACTGGCCAAGGTCGCCCACAAGGGAGAGTGTGCTTTCCACGGGCACCGGGCTGTGGCCGGCTTCGAAGCTGTCCTGTCCGCCCGGGACCCCGTCGACGTTCAGTTGGAGCGGGACCGCCAACGTTCCGTCGGTCCGGGCATAG
The DNA here is from genome assembly GCA_903894295.1 of uncultured Acidimicrobiaceae bacterium. Taxonomy (GTDB): domain Bacteria; phylum Actinomycetota; class Acidimicrobiia; order Acidimicrobiales; family RAAP-2; genus Bog-756. The sequence continues at coordinate 17,205 of CAITPI010000036.1, read as the reverse complement.
GATCCGACCGGCCTGAGGGTGATCCGAACCTGCATCTGGTCCGAGGTCGGGTCAACGTCAAGTACCTGGGCGGTGATGGCGACGTAGTTTGTCGTGTCCGACGAGTTGCTTACGTAGGTCTTCGGCGTGGTGTTCTGGGTCTCGGTCTTGTTCCGGGATGCGAGGGTCAAACAGACGACAAGGACGACCAGCGCCACCCAGAGGATGATCAGCCAACGACCGAAGCGTCGCCGCCGCCCCAACTTCGAGGTACTGGATGAGGCAAGTTCCGTTGAATCTGTCATCGGGCGAACGGGTACCTGGTGTCGGCGTTCACGGCAGCGATGTATGTCATAACGAAACCTGACTTTGTGTACGAAATTCCCGGCAGAGCGTAGTTGATGCCAACATCAACGGCGCGCCACAGTGGCGCGCTCATGTCGAACGCAGGTCCTGACCCAGTGCCCGAACCAAGTCGGGCCCACCGGACGGACAACGGTTGTGACCCGGATGCGGGAACCGGAGCGGCGGGCCGCGGCGGGCGCCCAACGTGCCCCGGAAACTCGAAAAGAGCAGCCCAAGGCAGCGTCGGCCGTTGCGGCTAGACGTTCCATATGATCACGCCGCCCGAAGCGGTGGTGGGTGGCGTGCCAATCGCCCAGCGCAGGAAGGCCAGTGCGTCATCGGGATTGGCTCCCCGGGGTGCAAAGAGAATCCGTTGCACGCCCTCTTCGCGCCACTCGGTGCGGAGTTGGCGACGCAGCGAAGCCGTCCGGGTCACCACCAGGCCGGCGTAGAGCCTGGTGAAGGTGGTCGCGGTAAGGCCCTGGCTCTCGATCTGGGGGGCGTTGGTGCCAGGGGCGGGTACGTAGACGTAGCCACCGACCATCTTGAAGTGGAAGTCCGCTTCGGCCTGCCAGAGCATCGAGGAGTTCCCGGGTGGATCCGGGAACGGATAGGTGAGCACCACCGACCCGACCGGAATCGACGGATGGGCCGGGTTGGAGAAGTAGGCGGGCACGTTGGTCTGGGCAATCCATGGGTAGGGAAAGTCGGGAACCAGGGGCACCAGGGCGACTCCGACCAGAGAAATGAACAGCCACCGGGTGACTGCGGAGCGGCGGAACACGCCGTCGTCAATGGCCCGGTTCAGCCCGACCACGAAGAGAACCGTGGTGAACAGGGCGGTGCAGAAGGCGATGCGGTGGGCAAACACGCTGGCGAGCAACGGAAGGTGCACGAGGATGAGGTAGGGGAGGTGGATGGCGAAGTAGGTGTGTCCGTTGACGCGCAGATCGTGGCCGAGCGACAGGATCCAGGCCACGAACGACAGGAAAGCGAAGAAGAGCACCCGTCCGTCCCGCCGGTAGCGGATGGCGAGGCCAACCAGGAGCAGGATCATGGTGACGCCGAGGTAGGTGCCGTTCTCTCCGCGACCGAGGGAAAAGGTGTTTGCCTTGTCTGTCCACGAGCCGAAACGGAGCCATTGGTTGACCGTGGGCAGGACGCTGCCCAGCAGGTCGGCCTGGTATCCGAGGCTGAAGGGACGTTGGACGGCGCCGGTGGTGTGTTGTGGGCCGAAGAGCATCATCCAGAGCGGATAGCCGGCCAGGACGACGACGGTCACCCCGGTGGCCACAAAGCCCCTGAGGGCAAAGGCCAGATGGCTGCGAACGGCCCGGAAGTTGGTGACGGCCAGGACAATGATGCCTCCGGCCCCGAACACGCCGATCATGGCCACAATCTCGGCCGAGATGCCGAGTTGAAGGGCCAGCAGGACCCCGAGCAGAACTCCCCATCGAATCGACCGACCACGCTGGCGGATGACGATTTCGTCGAGCACCAGGATGGCCAGGGGGGCGATCGGGGCGAAACCGAGAAAGAGGTGACCATATCCCTGGGCCAGGATGAACGGGCTGAACCCATAGATGAGGCCACCGAGGAACGACAGCCCGTTCTTGTGCGTCCAGCGTCGGAACAGCACGAATGCGCCAAGCGCCGAGGCCGGGAACATCAAGGAGAGCAACAGGTTGTACGAGACGACCGGGCCGAAGAGCCACGTGAGCGGGGCGGCCACGAGGCCGAGCACCGGCATCGAGGTGTTGACCATGAGGTTCGCCCCGGCGGGATAGTTGATCCAGGTGGAGAACAACGGGTTCAGGCTGTGTCCGACGGCAAAGGGGACCCAGCGCAGGAACCAGACCTCCTGGGCCTGGTCGGAACATCCGCAGTAGACGATGCTGTGGGTGATGCCTCCGGTCCAGATGTGGAGGTAGGCGTACTGACCGAGAGCCACGTAGGCCCCGATGACAAGCAGCCAGACCCACCACGGCGTCAGGTGGCGCCGGCCATGGGCGTGGCGTCGGGTGGGGGCCGGTGTCAACTCGTCGGTTCCCGGGGCGGTCACCGGCCGAATCTACCGCAGGCTTCCCGTCCTCAGTGGGTGGTGGGGTGCCCACGGGTGGTGGGGCTCCCGGCGGATCCGGCCGGGACGGCGGTAGGGTCGGACATGGATCGTGTTCTGGTGGCTCCCGACAAGTTCCGGGGATCCGCCAGCGCCCGCCGGGTTGCCGACCTGCTGGCCGACGTCCTCGGAGACCTCGGCTTCGGGACCGATTCCGCTCCACTGGCCGACGGAGGCGAAGGATTTCTTGAGGTCTTCGCCGGTCCCGGGAGTCATCTGTTCTTCGAGGTGGTTGACGGCCCGGACGGACGACCGGTTGAAGCGGCCTACGTCCGGGATGGCCCGCTCGCCGTGGTGGAGTTGGCCGAAGCCTCCGGTCTTGAACTGGTCGGGGGTCGCAATGGCAACGACGCCATGACGGCGTCCACCCGGGGAACCGGTCAACTGGTGGCCGCCGCCGCCCGGGCGGTTGGGCCCGGGGGCCTCGTCCTCGTCGGACTGGGCGGCTCGGCCACCACCGACGGGGGAACGGGATTTCTGGAAGCTCTTGATGCGGCCGGAGGACTGGGCGGGACGACGCTTGTGGGGGCATGTGACACCGAAGCCACGTTCCAGGATGCCGCCACGGTGTTCAGTCCCCAAAAGGGGGCATCGCCCACCCAGGTCCGGTTGCTCGAAGCGCGTCTCGAGGCGGTGGCCGAAGCGTTCCAACAACGTTTCGGGATCGACGTGCGCTTCGTCCCCGGTTCGGGAGCGGCCGGTGGCACCGGCGGGGCCATCCTGGCCTTCGGGGGCGAGTTGCGCTCCGGCTACGACGTGGTCTCGGAGCATCTCGGCCTCGCCGCCCGGATGAGACGGGCCCAACTGGTGGTCACCGGAGAAGGGTGTCTGGACCGGACCTCCCTCACCGGCAAGGTGGTGGGTCGGGTGGTGGAGGATGCACGACGCCTGGGTTGCCCCGTCATGGTGATCGCCGGACAGGTGACCGAAGACGTCCGGTCGGACCCCCGTCTGGAAGGAGCCGAGGTCATCTCCCTGGTCGACCTGTTCGGCCACGACCGGTCGTTCCATGATCTGGCGGGCTGCGTCCGGGATGCCCTCATTGGGTCGAAGACGTTGGCCGATCAGTCGGCCCCGGGCGGATCAAGGAAGTCGGCGATGTCGACCAGGGCCTTCGGGTCCTGAATGAAAAAGGCGTGACCACCTTCGTAGAGAGCAAGGTCGGCCGACGGAATGGCTGACGCCAGGGCCTCGAGATTGGCTGGCGGGGCGATGCCGTCGAAGCGGCCACCGGCCACCAGCGTCGGGCAGGTGATGGAGCCGAGGCGCTCCCAGACGTCGTGGCGGGAGCGGGCGTCCATCTGGGCCCGGTAGCCGGTATCGGGAACTTGCGGCTCGGTGCCCCGTTGCTCGAGGAGTTCCACCAACCTCCGGTCTGATGGGTGCCCGGCCAGCCATTCGTCGCTGAACCGGGTGTCGGTGAGCCGGCGAAGGCGGATCAGGCGTTCTTCGGCCGGCAGGTCGCCGAGGGTGTGCAACGGATAGGAAGCACCACCGTGGCCTCCCGACGAGGTACACAGCAAGGCCAGTCGGGACACCCGATGACAAGCCTTTGCGGCCAACTCCTGGGCGACCATGCCGCCGAAACTGATGCCGATCACCGCCGCCTGCTCCCATTCCAGGGCATCCATGAGGTCAAGGGCGTCTCCGGCGAGGTCACCGACTTCGTACCGGTCGGGCGCCGGGACACTTCGGCCGAGACCGCGGTAGTCGTGGACGCCAAGGGTGAACCGGTTCGAGAAGAGCGAGTAGAGGAGTCGCGAGTCCTCGAGGGTCGAGCCCGAACCATGGAGAAAGAGCAGTGGTGGACCCTCACCGAGTTCCTCGAAGTACAACGTGGTGGCGTTGGTGGTGAGTTGGCTCATGGTGCTCCGAAGTGGTTGGTGGGTGATCAGGAGTTGAGTGCGGGGCGGGGCATGGTCCGACGCAGTGTGGACATCATGCCTGAAGGAGCAACCACGTTCCTGTCGGGCCGAAACCTACTCCGTGCGCCGGGGCTGTACTCCGTCGATCCGTGCTCCCCATCGACGGACGACGATGCCACCATTGCGACCAGGTTCGGGATCGTTCCGGATCGCCACGGTCCACGGTGATGTGGACGGACCGCCGTCGCCGTCCTGCCTTGGGAAACCTGACCCCCACTGGTACCGTTGGAGGTGGTGACGAACGTGAAATCCGGGGCTTTTGACGCAATAAAGGCTGCTTTCGCTGGCTGGCGACCGGGGCGGGGGCCCATGATGGAGGCGGCGGCGGCTCCCGGCGTCCATGGCCGGAGAGCGGGAGATCGTCGGAGGCGGATGGCACCTGTCTTGCTGATTGGCGCGGGCCTGACCCTGGCGGCGTGTTCTTCCAACCATGGTGCGTCAGGAGGCTCTGGTGCTTCGGGCTCCACCGGTTCCTCGGGGGTTTCGGCCACGGCACTGCCCAACGGGACGCTGGTCAGTCCCAAAGTGGCGAAGAACAAGGAAAAAGCCATCACCGGGCAGACCGCCACGACGACCCCATCGTCCCGGGGAACAGCTGCAAACTCGGGTTCCGGCAACTCGGGTTCGAGGGTACCGACGACGTACCCCACGGCCTCGACGACTTCGACGTGTCGTTACACCTCCTACCAGGGCCAGCCGGTCCTGCCCGACCGGCACTGCACGCCAGGAGCGACGGATCCGGCTGTGACCCAGGCCAGTCTCGCCGCCACGGTATGTACCGTCGGATGGCTGGCCAAGACCCAGTTGAGCGAGCAGCAGTCAAAGCCCCTGCGCCTCGCGTCGCTGGTCTCGTACGGACTGCCGGCGCCGACGTCGGGTTACGGCCTTGACCGGTTGATCTCGCTCACCATCGGTGGCTCGCCCTCGGCGCCCGGGAACCTGTGGCCGGAACCTTCCTATGGCCCCTACGGCTCGCCCACCAAGGTCCAACTCGAGATCCAGTTGCACGCCGACGTCTGTGCGTCGTCGGGCACCAAGGCCACGTCGACCAACATCACCCAGTACCTCACGTTGGCCCAGGCCCAGGCGGCCATCTCGACCAACTGGATCACGGCTTACTACCAGTACTGCCGCCCGGCCCAGATGGGACCGCCGGTGACCGGAAACGTCGGTTGCCTCGGCCAGTCCTAGGCAACGTCCGAACCGGCGTCAGCCCCAGCGCCCGACCACCTTGGTCGCCCGCTCCAGGCAGGAGAGGTCGACGGTGCCCGGCACCAGGATGAACTCGTCGCAACCGGCCTTCTCTGCCGCATCAAGGGTTCGCAGCAGTGCGTCGTCATCGCTGATGCGCACCAGGTCGGCGAGGGCGTTGGCCGTTCGTTCGCCGAACCATCCGAGGTAGGTGGCGGCAAAGTCGTGCAACCGGCGGGCCGGATCTGCTCCGGCCAGCAGGAAGAAGGTGCCGTTGACCTTCCGGGGTGGCAGGCTGCGCCCGGCGGCGGCCCACGCCTCGTCGGCGAGGCGGTTGGTCGAAGCGATCTCGCCCACCTCGGCGCCGATGGAAAAACCGGTCACGCCGTCCGCCCAAACGGCGGCCCGGGCCATGCCTTTTGGACCCATGGTGCCGGCCAGCAGGGGCGGATGGGGCTGCTGGACCACCGGAGGACCGACAGACTGCCCGCCGTCATGCGGGGGAGTCCCGGCCCAGAGGTCGACCAGTTCCTCCACCATGGCATCGAGTTTGGCGTGCCGACCGGCAAAGGGGACGCCGACGGCCTGGTAGTCCAACTCCCGTCCGCCGACACCCACTCCCACCGTCAGGCGGCCACCGCTCAGGACCTCGATGGTGGCGAGTTGCTGGGCAATCATGGCGGTCCGGTGGAGGGGAAGCACCACCAGGTTGGTGATCACCCGGACCCGTTCGGTGAGGGCGGCGGCAGCGGCCGTGGTGACGAGGAGCTCCGGATTGTGGAAGGTCACCCGTTCGCCGGCCGAAATGCTCGAGTAGGGACCTTCGTCGATGCCCCGACACCAGTCGACAAAGGTGGCCCGGCTGAAGTCGCGGGCCATGGTGGGAAGTGCCATACCGATCTCCATGGCGCTGCACCCTAGCCCCGGTCGGCCGGGAGGAAGATGTCCGGGCGGAGTTTGTTGGGGCCCTCGTCGATGACCGGCAAGGTAGCGTCGGGTGATGCGTCTCACCCTCGAACCCTCGTTGGATCCCGCCGATTACTCCTTCGCGCATTCGATCCGTCCCCGGTTCGCCGAGACCGACGCCATGGGGATCATCCACCACAGCGCCTATGCCGTCTACCTGGAAGAAGCCCGGGTGGCGTATCTGACGGCCATGGGCCATCCCTACCGGGAGGTCCGAAGTGGAGGCGTGGACTTCGCCGTGTTGGAGCTGTTCGTGGCCTACCGACTCCCGCTCCGCTTCGACGACGGGGTGACGGTACATCTCGGCCTCGGGGAGGTCACCCGGGCCACCTTCCAGTTGGCCTATCTGCTGAGCGTCGACGGTGTCGCCCACACGACGGCGGTCACCGTGCACGGGGCCGTCGACCACGAGGGCCGGGCCACCCGACTGCCCCGGTTCTTCCGGGATCTCCCGATTTCGGGGCGGCGGGAGTAGCCGGCCGTGTTCGTCTCCTATGGACTGCCGGTCCATCACATGGACCCACCGGAAGAGTTCCTCACGGCGCAGGCCATCACCGAGGTGGCCCAGGCCGCCGAAGATGCCGGATTTGCCGCCCTCAACGTGACCGACCACCCGTTTCCCGGGACGTCGTGGGTCACCCACGGTGGACATCATGCCCTTGATCCGTTGGTCACCCTCGGCGTGGCGGCCACCGTCACCCGGTCGATCCGCTTGCACACCAACCTGCTCGTCCTCCCGTATCGGAACCCGTTTCTGGTGGCCAAGGGCCTGGCCACCCTGGACGTGATCAGCGGAGGTCGGACCATCGTGGGTCTCGGGGGTGGGTACCTCGAGCCCGAGTTTGCGGCCCTCGGGATTGACATGGAGGAACGCAACGACCGCTTTGACCAATCGCTGGAAGCCCTGATGTTGGCCTGGACCGGCGAGCCGGTCACGCTGGACGGACAGTACTTCCGGGCCCCGGACAACGTGATGCGTCCGGTCCCGCTCCAGCGGCCCCGCCCGCCGTTGTGGATCGGCGGGAACAGCCGCCGGGCCATCCGCCGGGCCGTCGACCTCGCCGATGGTTGGTCACCGTTCCCCAATCCGGCCCGCTGGTCGTCGACCACCCGGACGGCGGAGTTGTCGAACCTCGAAGATCTGGCCCACGCCCTGGACTACGCCCGAGGGTATGCCGCCGACCGGGGCCGGGCGGAGCCGTTGACCATCTGCTACGTGCCGGACGGGCTCGTCATGGGCTCCAGTCGGTTCGATCCGGTCGTCGTCCGTGACTCAATCGACACCCTGGCCGACCTTGGAGTTGACTGGGTGGCGGTGGCGCTCCCGGGTGCGACCCGTCGTGAGCAGCTGGTCCAGATCGAGCGTTTTGCCACCACGGTGCTGGAACGCCGGGCGGCGTCGCCGCCCGGTGGAGCGTCGGCGGGGAATCCTTGACGGTGACCGCCCGCGGACCAACTCCGCCGGCCGGGGATCCGTGGTGGTCCCGCCTGATGGCTTCGACGTTGGCCGGTGCCTGGTTTTTGATCGCGGCCCTGGTGGTGGCATTGGCCTGGGCCAACGGTCCGTTCTCGGCCAGCTACACGAGCCTCTGGCTTCACCCGGTGCAGTTGGGGGCCGGGCTGCTCGGACTCACCACCGTTCGGGCGTGGGTGACCTCGGTGACGATGGCCATCTTCTTCCTTGTGGTCGGCCTGGAAATCGGACGGGAGCGACGCGACGGCGAACTGCGGGACCTGGCGGCGGCGGTCCCCTCGCTGATGGGTGCTCTCGGGGGAATGGTCGGAACCGGACTCGTCTATGTGGCGTTCAACCACTCCGGGGTGGCCGGCCGGGGGTGGGGCATCCCGATGGCCACCGACGTGGCGTTCGCCCTGGGTGCCCTGGCCCTGCTGGGCCATCGGGCGCCTACCGGGTTGAGAATCTTCCTGCTCACCCTGGCCGTCGCCGACGACATTGGCTCGGTGGTGGTGTTGGCCGCCTTCTACTCGGACGTGGCCAACTGGACGGCCCTGGTGCTGGCCCTGGTGCTGGTGGTCGCACTGGTCATCGCCCGATGGCGGTTTGGTGTTCCGGTCTGGACCGTGTTGGTGGGCGGTGTCGTGCTCTGGTGCTTGTTGGCCCGGGCCGGAGTCGAGCCGGCGCTGGCCGGCGTGGTCGCCGGACTGGCGGTCCCCAACCGGGTCCGGAACTCGGATCGGGATCCGGCCGAGGACCTCGAACGGCGACTGGCTCCCATCTCGGCCTTCGTCGTGCTGCCCCTGTTCGCCCTGGCCAACGCCGGAGTTGTGGTTCACCTCTCCAGCCTGTTCTCCGGTTCGAGCGCTTCGGTCTTTGCCGGAGTGGCCGTGGCCCGCCTGGTGGGGAAGCTCGTCGGCATCACCGCCTTTGTCTGGATCGGCGTTCGCCTCGGTTGGGGCATGCTTCCCACCGGGGTGAGGTGGAGCCATCTGGCCGGCGGGGCCGCCGTGGCCGGTATCGGGTTTGCCGTTCCCTTGCTCATCGCCGAACAGGCGTTTCCTGGAGCACCGGTGTTGGTGGATGCCTCGGTGGTCGGCCTGTTGGTCGGCTCGTTGCTGGCCGGACTGGTGGGGGCGGGCATCCTGATCATGGTGAACCGGCGAAGTTCTATGCTGGCCGGGAAGCAGGCGACGGTGAGAACGTTCGATGGCCCGCCTGATCCGGAAGGTTCCGGCGGTGCCATCACGGGGAATCTCGGGTCGCGACAACCTCCCAACCAACCATCATGGAGCGAAGAATGATTGCTGTAGGTGACCGGATTCCTGACGTGCAGGTCATGACCAACGGGGCCGAGGGTCCGAAGCACGTGCAGACGGGCGAACTGTTGACGGCGGGCAAGGTCGTGCTCTTTGCCGTGCCCGGCGCATTTACCCCGACGTGTTCCGACTTCCACCTTCCGGGCTACATCGTTCGCCGGGAAGATCTGGCCGCCAAGGGTGTCGATGCGGTCTACTGCATCTCGGTCAACGATCCCTTTGTCATGGGGGCGTGGGGCGAGGCGCAGGGATCGGGTGACGCCGTCGTGATGCTGGCCGACGGCAACGGCGAGTTTGCCGAAGCAGTCGGTCTCACCATGGACGGAAGCGGATTCGGTCTGGGCACCCGCTCCCGGCGGTACGCCATGTTGCTGCAGGACGGTGAAGTGGTGGCTCTCAACGTGGAGCCGGGTGGCGGGCTGACGGTCAGCGCCGTGGATGCCATCCTGGAAGCACTCTGACTTCATGACCGTCTCCCGCCGGGGCATCCGGCGGGAGACGGCGGTCTTCTCCCGTCCGGCCGGTCCGGAGATTTCGGACGCCTGACGGGACGGCGGGCGCTACGGTCAGGGCATGGATCTGCTCGACACCCTCCGTACCACCGGCGCCGTTCGCGAGTTCGAGGAGCGCCCGGTGCCCGACGAACTCCTCTACCGGGTCCTCGACACGGCCCGGTTCGCCCCGAGCGGGGGCAACCGTCAGGCCTGGCGGGTGGTGGTGGTGAAGGACCAGTCCACCCGGGAAGGTCTGCGTGACCTCTATCTGACCGGCTGGTACGACTACCTGGCCCAGGTCTCGGCCGGGCTGACGCCGTGGGCCGTGGTCACCGACCGGGAAAAGGAGGCCGAAGCCCTCCTGGCGGCCCCCGCCATCGCCGCCCAGGCGTCCTCGGGCGCCGGCGGATTTGCCGAGCATCTCGACCGGATCCCGGTGATGCTCGTCCTGCTGGCCGACCTTTCCCGACTGGCCACCGTCGACCGTGATGCCGAGGGCTACACCATGGTGGGTGGAGCGTCGATCTACCCCTTCGCCTGGAACCTGCTGCTCGCCGCCCGGGCCGAAGGGCTGGCCGGGGTCATCACCTCCATGGTCATCCGCCAGGAAGCGGCGGTGAAGGATTTGCTTGGTGTTCCCGACACGTTCTCGGTGGCCGCCCTGATGGCGTTGGGCTATCCGGTTCACCAACCGACCCGGCTGCGGCGGGCCCCGGTGGAAGAGTTCGCCACCATCGACCGTTTCGCCGGTTCCCCGATGGGTCCGGTCGGGTCATGAAGGTCCGCATCGGCCTGGGCACGAGCACCGGAGGCGACGCCTCGGACCTCAGGACTCTCATCGACGACGTCGAAGGGCTCGGTTTCGATTCGATCTGGTTGCCCGAAGTGCTGACCGCGCCGACCCTCGACCCCCTGGGTGCCCTCTCGTTTGCCGCCGCCTACCATCCGTCGGTCAAACTGGGAACGACGATGCTCCTGCCCGGGCGCAACCTGATCCGTCTGGCCAAGGAACTCGCCACCCTGGACCGCCTCTCCAACGGGCGGTTGCTCGTGACATTCGTCTCCGGACTGCCGCGGCCACCCGAACTGGGGGCGGTGGGGGTGGAGAAGAACCTCCGGGGGCGCTGGATGGACGAGGCCCTTCCGGTGCTCCGGCGGCTGTGGGCCGGGGAGAGCGTGTCCTACCACGGCGTGGCGGGTGACTTTGACGACGTCACCCTGGCGGTGCGACCCACCCAGGAGCCTCTGGAGATCTGGACCGGCGGGACGGTGCCCTCGGCGCTGCGTCGTACCGGACAGCTGGCCGATGGCTGGCTTCCATCGGCCTGCACCCCGGAGGAAGCGGCCGCCGGGAAGCGGGTCGTCGAAGAGCACGCCGAGGCGGCGGGCCGGGAGATCAGCCCGGAGCACTTCGGCGTCTCGTTGGCTTACTCGAACGACCCGTTGGAGCCGTCGGTGGCCCGCCTGCTGAAGGCCGACCGGCCCGGGGTCGATCCCGCCGACGTCGTGCCCCGGGGGATCGACGGTCTTCGCCGGTTGATCGAACGGTTCCTGGCCGAAGGCTTTTCCAAGTTCGTGGTGCGGCCGTTGGCTCCGCCGGCCACCTGGCGCCAGGAACTCGAAGCGCTGGCCGACGGCCTGTTGGACCTGCAGACGTGAGCCGCACGCCACCGGTCATCGAGGAGTTCGCAGGGGCGGACGACCCGGTGGTGCTCGACGCCCTGTCCACCCAGCGTCGCAACGGCCGGGGCTGGACAAACATCGAACCGGTGATCGACGCCGAATACGAGCCGCCGGCTCCGGGACTGTTCGCCTTCCTCGGAGGATCGACCCACCATGTTCCGACCGCCACGGTGCTGGCCGGGGCGGCGCACCGGGGAGGGTTCAAGCCGACCACGGTGGGCATCGAGCATGCAACCGGACCCCGGGTCGTGGCCCGGCTGCGGGGGCTTGCCATCGCGGTCCCGGACGGGTGGCGGGTCCTCCAGGACCATCCCCGGCGGGGCCTGGTGCTGGGCGCTCCCTTCGATACCCCGGTCGGACCACTTCTGGCCTGGGTGCTCACCGCTTCGTCTGCTCTTTGTCAGGTTGAGGCCACCGGACGTTGGCGGGCCACCATCTTCGACAGCGAGGCTCCCTAGCTTCGACGGCCCGGCCATCTGGTTCCCCTCGCCATGATCTGGCCGGTCCGGCCTTCCCCGCACCAGCCACGTCGCATGGATATTGTGTGGCCAGACGGTGTGGCCAGACGGTGTGGCCGACACCCCGGCGACCGGTGAAGAAACAGGACAGCATTGCCATGTTGAAAGAGTTCAAGGCCTTCTTGCTGCGGGGCAACCTGCTCGACCTCGCCGTGGCGGTGGTCATCGGCGCCGCCTTCACCGCGCTGGTCAACTCGTTGGTCAAGTCGGTGGTCACGCCACTGATCGCCGCGATCTTCGGCAGTTCGACCCAGTTCGAGAACCTCTACATCGGCCTCAACGGCCAGAAGATCTATTACGGTCAGGTCATCGACGCCCTGATCACCTTCATCCTGGTGTCGGCGGTGGTGTTCTTCCTCGTGATCAAGCCGGTCAACGCCCTGATGGCCCGCCTGGGCCGGGTGGCCGACGAGGCGCCGATGAAGTCGTGCCCCCACTGCTGCTCCGACGTGCCCGAAGCGGCCACCCGCTGCGCCTACTGCACTTCGGATCTGGTGGCGGCCGGCGCCTGAGCGAGGCTGACGCCCAGCGTGTCGAGGCCTGGGTGCTCCTCGGTGAAGGGATGGTTCTCCAGGGCGTTCACCCGTCCGGGAACCTTGTGCCAGACCACTCCGGCGACCGCGAGCGCCACGAAGACGACGACCGAGGCGATCCCGAACGGCAACCAGTGGGCCCAGGCGAAGGCGGCCCCGGCCCCGGCCGCCGCCACGGCGGTGGCGGCGGTGGTGGACGAGGCCAGGATTCCCTGGATGCGACCAACCTGGTCGGGTTCGGCGCCCTGGGTCAGCAGGGACTGGCTGGCCGGGAAGACGAGCGAGAAGCCGACGGCCTCGAAGGCGGCCAGCAGGATGAGATACCAGTAGTTGGCGACGAAGGGGTAGATGGCGCACAGGGCGGCCGACACCCCGATGCCACCGAGGACCAGATACCGGCGGTCCATGTGGTCGGCCAGCCAGCCACTGGGCTTTGATGCCACGACAAAGGGAATGGCAAAGAGGGTCCACGAGATGCCGATCACGAGGTCCGAAGCGCCCCGGGACACGAGCAGCAAGGTCCAGCAGATGTCGTAGACGCCGATGGCAAAGCCGAGGGCGGCTCCGGTGATGAGCGCCCCGACCATGGCCGGATGCCAGACGAGCGGGGAAAGGCGGTCCCGTCGGGGTGAGGAGACGGAGGATCCGGTTGGGCGCCCGGCCTCGTCGGAATGGGCCCGGGACTTCTTCCGGGCGTGGGACTGCTCTTCGTAGGGGGTGTCATCGAGGCGCCAGGCTGGTACGCAGGCCGAGAGGGCGACCACGCCGGACAGGAGGAACATGGCCCAGAAGTAGTGGTTGCCGAGGACGCAGCCCACCAAGGGGCCGATCGCCATGCCGGAGAGTTCACCGGCATAGACCGAACCAAAGGCGCGGCCCCGCCGGTCGGCCGGAACCCCACCCGAGATCATGGCGAGGGCGGCCACGGCTGCCCCGCCCGCTCCGAGGCCCTGGATGCCGCGGAGAATGACGGCCTCGATCGGGTTGATGGGGGCGAGGAAGAGGAAACTCGCCACTCCGTAGGCGACGAGGCCGCCGAGGAGGATCGGTCGTCGTCCAACCCGGTCGGTCAGGCGGCCGATCGGATACTGGAACAGGACCCCGGTGGCAAAGAACGAGGCCATGACCACGCCGGCCATGGCGTCCGAGCCCCCCAGGCTCCGCACGTAGAGGGGGAGCAGGGGAACAATGGCGGTCGCCCCCATCCACTGGAGAAACACCGTGACGGTGAGGGTACGCACCAGGTGCCTGATGCGGGCCTCGGCTTCCGGGTCCTCGGGTGGGACGACCGGAGCATCGGAACCCGTCGGGAGGTTGACCGGGGAATCGATGGAGGAATCGGGCGTGGCCTCGATCGAGGCATCCACCGAGGCAGTGATGGCGGGGTCGAGATGGGAACTCATCGGGCCACCTCCGTCAACCGTTCCAGCGTGGTCCGCAGTTCGCGGCGTTGGAGGCGTTCCGGTGCGCCCAGTCCGAAGAGGTCGCAGAGCCAGAGGCCGTCGCTGGCCAACCGCACCACGGTGGCGACCACGGGGTCGAGGCCGTCTTCGGCCAGGGCAGCCTGCCACCGTTGGAACGCTTCCTGCAGGGGAGCCAACAGCTCCGGTTCGGCGGCCGCGGCGGCGATGACGGCGGCGCCGACCCGGTCCTGGTGGTCGGGAACGCCGTCCACGTCGGCGGGGATGGTGGCCCGCAGGTAGGCCCGGGTGAAGGAACCGGGACCGGAGGTGCGGGTGAGTTCGTCGTCGATGTCCCGCTGGAACTCGTCGATGATCTTGGTGACCATGGCCGAGACCAGTGCCGCCCGGGTGGGGTAGTGGTAGAGCACGCCGCCTTTGCTCAGGCCGGCCTGGGCGGCCGCGGCGTCAAGGGTCAGGTGGCCGACGCCGTCGCGCAGGACGACCTCCTCGGCGGCCTGGAGGATCCGCTGCTTGGTCGTGACGGGCGGTGAAGAAACGGCTGCGGGCTCCCGGTCGGGGGAGTCCTCCAGGACATCGGATGGCACGGTCACTGCGGTCATGGGTCAACTATACCGTCCAGACGGTACAGTTCGTTCGCGGTAAGGTTGACCGTCGGGTCGGATCGCCGACCGGACGGGTGATGCGACGGTTCGGAGTCCGAGTTGGGCCGGGCCGGAGTCAGCCGGGCCGGTTTCCGAGGTGCCAGCAGTGGCAGATCCGGCACCGGTAGGGGTCAAGGTCGGCTCCGGATTCCAGACGCACCTGGAGAGCCACCCGGTTGGCATCGGCCTGGTCCCGAAATGCCGTCTTGGGGGCGCCGTCGGCCCTCCAGTGCTCCCGGGCCGATGGTTGGTCCGGATCCCGACGGGTCATGCGGTCCCGTTTCCGACCGCGACGAGCCTTGGCCATGCTCAGCTGTGATGTTCGGATCGGGAGCTCTTCAGTGAGGGCATTTCCACCTGAGGCTACCCGTGGGTCATCATCTGGGGGTGATGGATCCGTTCTCGATCGAGTTTGACCCGTTCGCCGGCAACGAGCCACCGACTTTGTTGACCGGCTGGCTGTTGGTGGCCACCCCGCGTCTGGTCGACCCGAACTTCTCCCGACGGGTGATCCTCATCCTGGATCACGGGGCCCATGGTGCCCTCGGAGTTGTGATCAACCACCCGGGTGGTGTGCCGGTCAGGGAGTTGATGGAACCCTGGCACGGACTGGCTGCCCCTCCCGCCGAGATCTTCACCGGAGGTCCCGTGGCCCGCAACGCCCTGGTCGGCCTGGTTCGTTTGACCGGGCCGGCCGGAGGTCAGGAGCCACCGGGATGGCGGCTGTTGGTCGAGGGGGATTCCCCGGTGGGACTGGTTGACCTGGCCGGCGATGTGACCGAACTGGGCGGCTCGGTCGGGCAGGTCCGTCTCTTCTCGGGGTATGCCGGGTGGGACGCCGAGCAGCTCGAGGACGAGATCGACGGGGGATCGTGGTATGTGCTCAAAGGCGAGGCGCGTGATCCGCTGACCGCCGACCCGGAAGGACTGTGGGGTCGGGTCCTGCGCCGTCAGGGTGGGGCACTGGCGCTTGTGGCCGGATTTCCTCCGGATCTCTCGGCCAACTGATCGGCCCGGTGGCCATCCAGCCGACCGGCTGGATGGGGAACGAGACCGGCTCGATCAGGCCGGGGCCGGATCGAGAGAGCCGGGGCCGGGGTTCGGTCACATGGTGCGGTGCAGTCCGCTGGGGAGGGCCGACCCGTCGCCGACAACCATCTTGATCAACTCGACGATGGCCCGGGTGGGAGCGGACGGCAACCCCCGGCTGCGCTGGGCGAGGCCAACCCGGCGTTTGGGGAGGCCCTCAATGGGAATCAGGCTGAACTGGCTGCGCAGGTGCGACGGGATGGCCGTTGACGGAAGGATCGATGGACCCTGATCCTCAAAGGTCAACGAAGCGATGAGCCGCAAACCCTCGAACTCGGCGCCGGGACGCAAGGTCAGGCCTTGCCGTCGGGCGACGGCGTCGAGGTCGTCGCGGAAGGTTGACCCGGTCACGGGCAGGAGGAGTCCGACGTCGGCTACGTCGGCCAACGTCAACGGACCGGTTCGTTGGGCCAGGGGATGTTCCGTGGAGACCACCAGGAGAAGATCCTCCTCGAAGAGGGGATAGGTGACCAGGTCCTTGCTCGGAAGTGGGAGGTGGACCACCGCCAGGTCAAGTTGGCCGTTGGCCAGCCGGGGCTCGAGGCCGCCGGTGGTTCCCTCGACGGCGACGAGGTGCAGTTGGGGGTGGCGTCGGGACGACGCCACCATGAGTTCGGGCACGAGCCACCGGGCGGTGGTTCCGATGATGCCCAGGCGAACCGTTCCCGTGACCTCGTCCCGGCAGGCCGCCACATCGGCCCGCAAGGCATCCAGTTCGTTGAGAATCCGCCGGGCGCGGGTGACGACGGCCTCTCCCTCCTCGGTCAGCAGCCCGGTGGCCCGGTCGATCACGATCGCATCGAGTTCCTTTTCGAGCCGGGCGACGTGGGAAGAGATGTTCGACTGGACCGTCTCGAGATGGTCGGCGGCCGCAGAGAAGGTGCCATGGTCCTGAATGGCGACGAGGGCCTGAAGGTGGCGGAGTTCCATCTCTCAAAATGATAGTAACTATCTTCAATATTCGCTTGAACGATTCCGGGCAAAGGTATACATTGTGTGCAGACCGCAGGACAAACAGGACTCCCCCTCCTTATCCTCGCTGAGTCAGTACGAAGGGATCGCTCCCCCCGGCGGTCCCTTCGTCGCGTCCGGGGTGGGCTCGTCTCGGGCTGGCCGCTCTGCCGACCGATGAACCGGACCCTGTGATCCTGGAACTCGCACGAGACATCCGACGGGGCATCGGAGGGGGCATCGGATGAAGTCGTGAGACCATTCCGGCCGGGTGATCGAACCCATCGCCAGGCCAGGTCGCCGGGCAGGCCCACCCGTCCGGTTCCAATCAACGAAGCAGTCGACACCGACGCGGCCGCAGGGTCCGGTGTCTGCGTATCGCCGCTCGGGCGGGCCGACTGGCGGATCTCTAAAAGTGATGGGAGATATCTTTTATATGTGCTTGAAAGATTGCTCGCGAGAGTTCTACAGTGACGGCACGACCGCAGGACAACAGGACTCCCCCTCCTTATCCTCGCTGAGTCAGTACGAAGGGATCGCTCCCCCCGGCGGTCCCTTCGTCGCGTCCGGGG
>CAITPI010000035.1 GCA_903894295.1 uncultured Acidimicrobiaceae bacterium | reverse complement strand
TCGTCTCGACATCGGTGGTCCTTTCTGTCGGGTCGGTCGTGTCGGTCGGGGGTGGCGGTCCGGTTTGGCCGGGGTTCGGGAGGAGGTGCGGGTTCCTGCAATCAGAAGAGTGTGAAATGGAAGTAGCCCTCCGTGTCTTGCTTGGCCATTGCCAGCCACGGGGTCGGCTCGCCACTGGCCGGGACGTCGAACCCGACGTGAGGCCTAGGTCGGGAGCGAGATCCGGTGACGTTCGCCGACCAGAGGCAACCGCTGATCCGGGTGCTCCGGAAAAAGCCGGGCCGGGACCCCTTTCCTGAACCCGTCGATGTCGGGGGTCGGGTCCGCCTCTTCGAACTCGGCCAAGTGGCCGGGTGGATGGCGAAGGTTGAAGGCCAGCCGGCGGAGCAGCTACTCCGGACCAGAGCCGAGCTCGTGCCCTACCAGTGGCACCTGCATCGGTCCCTGGAAGCGGCCCGGCGGGCCTTCGAGGGACCCCACGTACGCCGGTTGGCGTTGGTCATCGCCGTCATTGACTCGGCGATGACTCCCGAGGATCGGGATGTGTTGGTGGCCGTCACACCGGATGCGTCCAACCTTCTTGTGATGCTGCAAGACGTGGTGAAGGCAACTGGCGTGGGTAGTGGTCAGCTGGCCGACGTCGTGGCGGTGGCGTTCAGAAACCTCGGTGGAGACAGTGAGGTCGTCCGACGCCTGATGGGCACAATCCACCTTCTGATGACGGTAGACATAGAGCTGGTTCGGTTGGCGGAAAGCCCACTGGAACGGCTCCCGGACGGTGAAACGGACGAAGGCGGGGTGATGTCGACATCCGAGAGCCTGTCGATGATGGTCAAGGTGGTGTGTCAGCCAGCTCCGAGCAGCAGCGTCCTGGAATTGGCCTCCGAAGGAGCGGTGACAACGATTCATCATCTGCCCGGTCACACCGAACCACTTCCGCCCGTTGGTGAGATGGTCACCCACGATGATTAGCTGGACCGGGCGCGGGCCCGTCAGGATCAGTTGACAGACGTGCCCGAGTGCCCACTCTGTCGGCAGGGCGGATGAAGCGAGAACGGGGGAGGCCCGGTCAGGGCAGACGGCGTGCTCTTGGACGGCGTCGTCGAGAACTTGACGATGCATCTCCACCACCCCTCTTTCCGGCAGCCTGACCACCGCGTTTGGCAAGCCGGTCTGCGATACCTGCGACCTGTAGACCATCTCATCCGGGTGTGACATCCCCAAAGCGGCCTGACGGCCTTCAGGTCAGGCCGACGCAGCAAGGAACTCCTCAGGAAGTTGGCCGAACTTCGAAATTTCCTAGCAACCGACCAGCCGAACGTGTCCCAGGCAGAAGTCGGACAAGGATGAGCCGTCGGTCACGTTCCCGATGCCAGACTGAAGACGGCTGCTCCGGCGAGTGAGGGCGTGCATTGACCGTGGAAGTGGAATCGATATCGACGTGGCCCCAGGGCAACCTTCTCTCGTCGATTCGGGACGCCTTGGGTAACGCCGAACAGGCCCTGGTGGCCACCGCCTTCATCGACCCGCGCGGCGTGCTCCTGCTGGAACGTGAGCTCAAGGCCCTCGGTCCACGCTGCCGGCTTCTGGTCACTTCGGTCTTCGACCGTCAGCGAACCTCGGCCGCCCTCTCCCTCACCCACAG
>CAITPI010000034.1 GCA_903894295.1 uncultured Acidimicrobiaceae bacterium | reverse complement strand
GGTGACGTGGTGGGTCGCCCGATGGACGACCGCTTGCTGGTCAGTCCGGTGGAGGAGACGCCGTTCTTCCGGAACGGGCCGGGCGACAGCCACACGGTGGTGTTCCGCCACTACAACGGGACCAACGTGGCCCTGACCGGCTCGTTCTTCGCCAGCGGGGCGGGCACCGGAGGCATGGGTGCCTTCCTGCGACCAGCGGCCGATCTCCTGGTGGGACCGAAGGAAACGGCCGAAGGGACCGGGAACGGTGCCAAGGGACCGGTCTCGGCCGGGTCGTCCCCGGTGGACCGCCGGGGTCGGGACCACCTGACCGGTCTGGTCGACCGGAGCCGGTTCATCACGGTGGTGGACGAACTGCTGGTCCGGGCGGAAATGACCCATGGTGCCCTGGCGGTCGTGCTGATGGACCTTGACCGCTTCGAATCGGTGAACTCGTCCCTCGGCTCGACGGCGGGAGACGACGTCCTGCGCCAGTTGGCCGAGCGGCTGGTGGCGGTGGCGGGAGGCGTCAGTGCGCTCGCCCGCTTCGGGGGCGACGAGTTTGCCGCGGTCATCCATCATCCCGATGGAGCCCAGGGGGCCGCCGAAGCTCTGGTGGGCCGGGGGCGGGCCATGCTGGCGGAGCCCTTCCGGGTCGGTGGACACGACCTCTACCTCGAGGCGTCGTGGGGACTGGCCTACAACACCTTCGGGGTGAACGTGGCCTCGGAGTTGGTGGCCCAGGCCGAAACCGCCATGTACGAAGCCAAGCGACGGGGCGGAGCAGGTGGGCGCACCTACGGCGAAGAACTGCGCATCGAGGCCCTCGACCGGATGACAACCGAGCATGCCCTGCACGGCGTCCTCGACCGGCAGGAGTTGATGCTCCACTACCAACCGGTCGTCGAAGTGGCCGACCGGTCGACGGTGGGGGTGGAGGCCCTGCTCCGGTGGGACCATCCCGAGCGGGGGCTGGTGGCCCCGTACCGCTTCATTCCGGTCGCCGAACAGAGCGGGATGATCATCCCGATCGGGGCGTGGGTGCTGGCCGAAGCGTGTCAGCAGATCCGCAGCTGGCAGCGCCATGAACAGACCGGTCCGCGCAACGCCCTCGAGGTGAACCTCTCGGCCCGACAGATTGATGACCCCCGTCTGGTGGGAACGGTGGAGGGCATCCTGGCCCGAACCGGCCTGCCGCCCGAGTTGCTGACCCTGGAGATCACCGAGAGTTCGCTCATGGTGGATGCCGTGGTGGCCGTCAAGGTGTTGCGGGCCCTCAAGGACCTTGGTGTCATGCTGGCCATCGACGACTTCGGCACCGGCTATTCGTCACTCAGCTACCTGCAGCGGTTCCCGATCGACGTGTTGAAGATCGACCGGTCGTTCGTCTCGGCCCTCGGCCGGGCGACCCAGTCGGAGACCATCGTGGCAGCCATCATCAATCTCGCCCATGGCCTGGGGCTCCAGGTGGTGGCCGAAGGCGTGGAGACCGAGCAGCAACTTGAGGTCCTGCGCTCCATGGAGTGTGACCTGGCCCAGGGTTTTCTCTTCTCGAAGCCGATGGCGGCGCCGGACCTGATGGCATCGATGGCCAATCCCGCATCGCGCTGAACCACCGGGTTCGGATTGTTGTGGTGGGTCGGCACGAGGCCCGGTCGGGGCGAACCTTGTGCCATCGGGTCTTCGGCCTTGAGGTGGATCCCGCTCGGACCGGTCGTCTACGTCGGGATGGCCGGATTTGAACCGGCGGCCCCCTGCTCCCAAAGCAGGTGCGCTACCAAGCTGCGCCACATCCCGCAGGGTCACCACCTCACCTGTGGCCCCAAAGCGCCGTCAGGATCGGTGAACCTGTCCTGACAGCGTAGGCGACGGGGTGAAGGAACGATCTCCATCCGCATCGCCCGTCGATGGCCCGATGGCCCGCGGCGACTCCGGTAAGGTCGCAGGAATGCCGTCAACCCGTCGAGTCGCCGTCTATGACCTCGGCAGCAGTTCGTTCCACCTGATGGTGGTGGACGCATCATTGGACGGGATGATCGAGCCGATCATGAAGCGTCGGTCGTTCCTCCATCTCGGTACCGAGGTGGCCCGGACCGGTGGCGTTCCCTCGGATCGGGCCAACGCCGCCGTCCGATCGGCTCATCGACTGTCCCTGGCGGCCCATGAGGCCGGCGCGGATCTCGTGGTGGCAATGGCAACGGCCGCCCTTCGGGATGCGACCAACGGACGGGCCCTTCTCAAACGACTCGAGCGGACCATCGGTGGACCGATCCGGCTGCTGACCGGCGAGGAAGAAGCCCGGCTCTGTTTCGTCGGACAGCGGGCCGGAGTCTGGGTGGGTCCGGATCCGGTCCTCGGCCTCGACCTCGGCGGAGGCAGTTTGGAAGCGGCCATTGGCAACGCCACCTCGATCGACTCCCTGGCCAGTGTCGCCCTCGGCACGGCCCGGCTCCGGGGTGAACTCGGAGACAGCGGAAACATGACCAAGGCCGATGCCTCATGGGTCCGCGAACTGGTGGGGGAGCGGTCCGCGCCAATTCTGGCCATGAAGGACGCCCATGCCGCTCCGGTGACGAGGCTGCTGGCTTCGGGCGGGACGGTTCGGGCTCTGGCCCGACTGGCGCTGGGCCTGCACCGTCCACGCAGTCAGGGGTCCGGTTCGGTCCCGGTGAACCAGGTCGAACTGGCGGCCGGCCAGATCCACGACCTGGCCGGCCGTCTGGTGAGCCTGGATCTGGACGCCCGACTGGCCCTGCCCGGGATCCAGGCCCGGCGGGCACCGTTGCTTCCGGTCGGCGCCGTGGTGCTTTCCACCCTGGTCGAGCTGCTCGGAATGTCCGCTCTGGTGGTCAGCGAGTGGGGCCTGCGGGAAGGGGCCGTCCTGAATGCCCTGGCGGTCGAAGGCGGCCGTACTCCCTAGAGTCGGTGGTCCTTTGTCACGGTGGCGTCAGTCCGACCGGTGGCCGGTCGGCGGATTCTTTCCCGGGGACGCCCGGTTGGCGACGAGCCGATGTTTGATGACGTCCCCCCGGGCCGGTGCCCCGAAGTAGTTTCCCTGCCCGACAGATGCCCCGTGGGTTGTGGCGAGGGCCAGATGCCGGTCGGTTTCCATGCCTTCGATGACGTGGTCGAGGCCGAGTTGGTTGGCCAGGGAGATGGCCGAGCGCAGTGAGTGCTCCCAAGGTTCGTTGTTGCCGTCCGGAGCGGGCCATGGCTCGGAGTCGATCTTGATGGCGGTGACCGGGAAACTTCCGATGCGGTTGAGGTTGGAGTTGCCGGTGCCGAAGTGGTCGAGTGAGAAGCGCACGCCGAGTCGGTGAAGTTGGGTGATGTTGGAGCGGGCCACGTCATCCTGATGGCTGGCTACCCGTTCGGTGACCTCCAGAACCAACAGGCCGGGATCGATCCCGTGACGCCGGAGGGTGGCGGCGACGTTGTCGAAGAAGTCGGAGTCGTCAAGATCCAGGCTGGAGATGTTGACCGACAGTCGGACCGGAGCCACCCCGGCGTCCTGCCACAATCGGGCCTGTCGGCAGGTCTCGTCGATCACCCACGCGTCCATGGCGACGACCAACTCGCTCTGCTCGGCCTGGGCAATGAACTGCTCAGGGGCCAAGGTTCCCCATCGGGGATGATGCCACCGGACCAGTGCCTCCACACCGATGACGCCGAGGGTGGCGAGATCGACCTGGGGTTGGAACTCGACGAAGAACTCGTCGGCGTCGAGGCCCCGTCGGAACTCGTCGGCAAAGGTGGTGGCATCGAGAACCATGTCGGCTTCCGGCGTGAATCCAATCGGATCACCGGCGTCCGGTTCATCTACGGCAGCCAGTTCGGGTGCATAGACGATGTAGCCATGACGACCGAGATGTCGGGCCTCGCTTCGGGCCAACGTGGCAGCCGTCATGAGATCGCCGGAGTTCACGCCATGGAACGGGGCGACAGCCACGCCGAGCGATGCCGTGAGGGTGACCTGGGTACCCATGATCTCCAGCGGTGTGCTGACCACTTCGAGGAGTTCAACGGCCCGGCGTTCGATCGCCGGACGATCGGGCAGTCCGGTACTCAGGAGGATGAACTGGTCGCCGGTCCAGCGGGCGATGGTCTCGCCCTCGACGGCCAGGCCGTCGAGCCGCTCTGCCGTCCAGCGCAGCAGGTCATCGCCGGCCCGGTGACCGAATGCGTCGTTGATGGCGGTGAACGACTCAAGCCCGAGGATGAACAAAGCCACCGAGCCGCCGGAGATCCGGGCCCGGGTCAAGGCCTGGTCCAGCCGGTCCTCGAGCAGGTGACGGGCGACCAGGCCGGTCAGCGCATCGTGGGTCTCGGCGAACCGGAGCCGACGGAGCAGTGCGTCGCGCTGGATCACGGTGGCGGTCATGGCCGCCAGGGCCACAAGCGACTGTCGGGTGATGAGGGCCAACGACACCTCGGCCCGGGGAAAGACGGCCGCCAGAAAACCAAGAAGCTCTCCGTCGGCCACGAAGGGAAACACCTCGGCCCGGGCGCCATCCGCCAGTTCCAGCCAGGTGCCGAACGCCAGGAGTCCGTCCCCGGCGTTGATCGAAAGCGACTCCCCCTCGATCGTCGCTCCGGCGGAGAGCATCGTCTCCAGTTCCGGTCGCAGAAGGTCGAGGGCGACACTCGGCGCCGGCCGTCCGGCACTGCTGGCCGCCGTGACGTCGGAGCGTTCGTCGCCCGGGTCCCAGAGGTAGGCGAGAATCCAGGGCGACCGGTCCCGTCCCGGGTCGTCGTCCAGGGAATCACTGGTCGATGACGCTCCGGTCCATCCGGGATCGCCGGCCAGATGGACGAGTTGTTCGAGCAGTTCCCCCGGTTCCCGGGTTGACCGGTTGGACCGGCTGAAGGTGGCGAGCGCCCGGGTGGCCAGTTCCGCCCGTTTGCCGTCCCGAACGACCTGTTGCAGGTCGAGGGTGGTGGCCAGAAGGTGGGCCAGTTCGACCGACGTGGCGGCGAGAACTTTGCGCCGACTCTTGTTCCCGGGCTTCTTTCGAACCAGATAACCGTAGGGGCGGGCACCGGTGACGGGCGTGCCCGCTGCCCCTTCGGGAAACGACAGTCCGACCGGCCGGCCGGACGCTTCCTGGTCACCGGGCGCTCCTACTTCAGGCAGGAGCGCCCGCGCCTCATCCGGAGAGAGACGGTGGCGGTGGGCCAGTGCCGGTGCTTCGGGATCAGGCTGGAGGACAAGGACAAACGCCTCGTCGGCGAGCACCTCGTCGGCGTGTCGGGCCAGCCGTTCGAGCAGGTTGCCGTCGGCCGATCCGACGAGTTCGGCCATGGTCGCCAGGGATTCGGGCGCCATCGGGAACTCCCGGCCCTCGCACATCCCCGGTGCGCCCTCGTCCGGCCCGGGCAGGGGTGCAACCCTCTCCCGGGTGTCCGGGTGGTCCACCGATTCGCCGGCGCGGGCCAGGTTGCTCCGGTCAAACACCTTCGGTCGGGTTTGATCGGACGAGGGGTGTTCCCTCGGTTGGTCGGCCCCTCGCCAGGTGACCTCGTAGCGACACGTCCCGTCGCTCCGGTTGACACAGCGGGTCTCGGTGATGGTGACGTCGCTGGCACCGGTGCCCTCGGCGAGAGCGGCGAAGATCCCGGCGGTCAGTTGGCAGGCGGCCCGAGGCCGGCCGGCCGGCGTCGGAGGCTCGACGTCGACGATGGCCTGTCCCGGGACCGCACGAAGCGTCGTCGTGGTGGCGGAGCGGTCCCAGTGGGCCCCGATGGTGTCGATGTGCTTCCACAGGTCTTCGATTCCGAGATGCCGGTGGATCTTCGCCAGGAATCCGTCCTCGTCTCCGGCCACCAGAAGCCGACCGGTTTGCTCCATGATGGCGCGGTTCCCGGTGGTGGCCCGGGCGCCCTCGGCCAGGGCGGCCAGTTCCTCCATCGGGATCCAGAGGTCATCGTCGTCAATCTCGGAGAACGGACGGTGTTCGCCCACCAGAACCAGAACCTGGTTGATTCCGACCTCGCCGGCCTCTTTGCCCACTGCGGTCAACAGCGCCCGGACCACGGTCCCGGAGATCGCCCCGTCTGCTGCCGATACCGGCCCGTCGCCGTCGGTCGGGACGGCGTCGGCGGCAGGAACCACGGTCCCCGAGGGGATCGTGATGGTTGCCTCTGTCGGTTCTTTCGGTTCGTTGCTGGATGTCATGGACTCGGGACGCACCGGTCCGTGTGGGGCCGAAGAAGGCAGCCGGACACCTTGCGTGTCGACCCCTGTCCAGGGTCGGGTGCAACGTCCTCCGGTTCCTTGTCGGCACCACAACGGTGCTCTTCAGGGTTATCGGCGTGCCGGGGACCAATCTTGACGAACTCCTGGCCCGGCTCGACGGGGTGCCGTCCGGGGGACCCGCCAAGGTTGGATCGAACGTCATCGGATGCCGGGTTCCCTATGCTGGAGCCATGAGCCTCTTCGACACGCCACTGCACACCCTCGACGGACGGGCCACCACCCTGGCCGAGCACGAGGGAAAGTCCCTGTTGATCGTCAATGTGGCCTCCAAGTGCGGCCTGACTCCCCAGTACACCGGTCTCGAACGCCTGCAAGAAGCCTACGAGGCCAGGGGATTCACCGTGCTCGGCTTCCCCTGCAACCAGTTCGGCGCCCAGGAGCCAGGCGCGCCCGAAGAGATCGCCACGTTCTGCTCCACCACGTATGGCGTTTCCTTCCCGCTGTACGAGAAGATCGAGGTGAACGGCGAAGGCCGTCATCCGCTCTACCAGGAGTTGGTCACTGCGTCCGATGCCGAGGGCGAGGCCGGCGACATCCAGTGGAACTTCGAGAAGTTCCTGGTGTCACCGATCGGTGAAATCGTGGCCCGATTCCGTCCGGCCGTCGAGCCGGAAGATCCCCAGGTGGTTGCCGCCATCGAGGCGAGTCTTCCGGTCTGATCGTCCGGCCGGACCGCTCGCCGGGTCGTCCGGATGGGCGGTCGGGGTCCGGACCCCGTCGGGCGCAACCGGTGGCCACCGGGCCCGACACCGGGATCTCCCGGTTTGAGTCCATTGGCAATCCGGCCCGTTCCGGTGGTGGCTTGGTCGCCGCAGTGGCACGGCCGGTTGCTGCGCTGGGGCTTCCATCCCGGTCGGCGCCGGCGGTGGGCGGGCGGCATCGGTGGGGTGGGAAGCCGACCCCTTTGGGACCACTACACTCCATCTCTTGTATGCGAGCAACTGCTGCGCCCGAAGAGGGCAACAAGGTCCGACTGTCCGTAGAGATCGACGAGACAGAGATGGAAGTGGCCCTCAATGACGTGATGCGCCGACTGGCCCGGGAGGTCCGGGTGCCCGGCTTCCGTCCGGGCAAGGTGCCCCGGAAGGTCATCGAGGCCCGGATGGGCGGGGTGGGCGCCGTGCGGGGGGAAGCACTCCGTGACGCCTTGCCGGACTTCTACGCCAAGGCCGTCATCGAGACCGACGTCGACCCGATCGACCAGCCCGACATCGAGATCACTGCCGGCGAAGAGTCGGGCCCGGTCACCTTCGAGGCAATCGTCGAGGTGCGTCCGGAGATCGATCTCATCGGCTACCAGGGACTCGTCGTGGAACTGCCCTCGTTGGAAGTCACCGACGAGGAAGTGGACGAGCAGATCGACCGTCTGCGGGCCACCTCGGGTGAGATGGCCGACGTCGAGCGGCCGATCGTCGAGAAGGACCAGGTCACCATCGACATCGTGGGCACCCGCATCATGGCCGATGCCGGGGAAGACGCCGACGGTTCCGAGGCCGAAGGCGAAGACGCCACCGACGATGACGGAGCGGACCAGGACCTCCGGGCCGAGGACTTCCTCTACCAGGTCGGTAGCGCCACGGTGCTCCCCGAACTCGACGAGCATCTTCTGGGGAAGGCAGTCGGTGACGAGGCCACCTTTGTCTCCGACATTGCTCCGGGCGAGCAGGCCACCTTCGTGGTCACCGTGAAGGGCATCAAGGAACTGGTGCTGCCCCAAGCCGACGATGCGTGGGCCGCCGAGGCGTCGGAGTTCGAGACGGTCGAGGCGTTGCGGGCCGATCTGGCCGGGCGTCTGGCCGAACGCCGGCTGATGGGCGCCCGCCTGGCGTTGCAGCAGAAGACGATCGACGCCCTCGTGGAGTTGGTGAACGACGAGGTGCCGCCCCAGATGGTGGACATGGAGTTGCGCGAACGCATCCACGACCTCAACCATCGTCTCGAGGCCCAGGGAATGTCGGTCGGACAGTTCCTTGGTGCCACCGGCCGGACCGAGGAGGATTTCCTCGCCGAGTTGCGGGTCGGGGCCGAGCAGTCGGTCAAGGCCGACCTCGCCTTGCGGGCGCTGGCTGAGGCCGAGGGACTCGAGATCTCCGACGAGGAACTCGACGAGGAGTTGGCCGCCATGGGAGAGCGCCTCGGCCTCGACGCCGTGGCTGTCCGCGGGCAACTTGAACAGGCCGGGAGGCTCTCGACGGTACGCTCGGACCGACGCAAGGCGAAGGCCATGACGTGGCTCACCGAACATGTCGAGTTGGTCGACGAGAACGGTGCACCCGTGGACCGGGCTGCCTTGCAGGACAACGACGAGGAGGACGGCGAATGAGTTTCACCGGTATCAACCAGGGCATGGACATCCAGGCCTACAGCGTTCCGTGGGTGGTGGAGTCCACCAGCCGGGGTGAGCGCAACTACGACCTGTTCTCCCGTCTGTTGAAGGACCGGATCATCTTCCTCGGCACCCCGATCGACCCCACGGTGGCCAACCTGGTCTGTGCCCAGCTGCTCTTCCTCGAGTCCGAAGATGCCGACAAGGACATCCACCTCTACATCAACTCGCCGGGTGGAGACATCACGGCGCTGTTCGCCATCTACGACACCATGAAGTACATCAAGCCGGACGTCTCGACGTTCTGCTTCGGTCAGGCCGCTTCGGCCGCTGCCGTGCTGCTCGGTGCCGGAACCAAAGGAAAGCGTTTTGCCCTCCAGCACGCCCGGATCATCCTCCACCAGCCCTACGGCGGCGTGGAAGGTCAGGCCAGTGACATCGAGATCCAGGCCCGGGAGATCCTGCGCATGCGCGACGAGGTCAACCGGGCGCTTTCGGCTGACACCGGGCAGGTCCTCGAGCGGGTCCAGGCCGATACCCAGCGCGACTTCATCATGACCGCCGAGGAATCCGTGGAGTACGGCCTCGTCGACGAGATCATCACCCGGCGGAACGAGTTGCCGATCGAGGCCATCACGGCCGGTTGAGCCGGCCACGGGGTTCGGGCCAGAGCGCCATAGTGGGGACTGACCGGTAGGATGGAACTCCGGATGGGTAACGCATCCAGAAGTCGGGGGACCGGCCAGGTTCCGGGTGGTCTGGGTGGATCGCCCGGCCGGGAAGCAGCAGATCCGGCGCCTGCCGGTGACGAGAGGACACGAGGTAACTGACGTGGCGAAGTTCGGAGATGGGGGAGACCTCGTCAAGTGCAGTTTCTGTGGCAAGTCCCAGAAACAGGTGAAGAAACTGATTGCCGGTCCCGGGGTCTACATCTGTGACGAGTGCATCGAACTCTGCAACGACATCATCGCCGAGGAACTGGCCGACACGACCGAGTTGTCGTTCGAGGAGCTCCCGAAACCGAAGGAGATCTTCCAGTTCCTGAACGACTTCGTGGTCGGCCAGGAGTATGCCAAGAAGATCCTTTCGGTGGCGGTCTACAACCACTACAAGCGGGTGCAGTCCGGGTCGGCCGGTCACGACAGCGACATCGAGCTCGCCAAGTCCAACATCCTCCTCCTGGGTCCGACCGGTTGTGGAAAGACCTTGCTGGCCCAGACGTTGGCCCGGATGCTGAATGTTCCCTTCGCCATCGCCGATGCCACCGCCCTCACCGAAGCCGGATATGTCGGAGAGGACGTCGAGAACATCCTCCTGAAGTTGATCCAGGCCGCCGATTACGACGTGAAGCGGGCCGAGACCGGCATCATCTACATCGACGAGATCGACAAGATTGCCCGCAAGTCGGAGAATCCGTCGATCACCCGGGACGTCTCCGGCGAGGGTGTGCAGCAGGCGCTGCTCAAGATTCTGGAAGGCACCACCGCATCGGTGCCGCCCCAAGGTGGCCGCAAGCACCCGCATCAGGAGTTCATCCAGATCGACACGACCAACGTGTTGTTCATCTGCGGCGGCGCATTCGCCGGACTGGACACCATCATCGAGAACCGCATCGGAAAGCGGGGGATCGGCTTCCGGGCCGAGGTGACCAAGGCGGCCGACCAGGAAGACTCCGAGCTGCTGCACCACGTACTCCCCGAGGATCTCATCAAGTTCGGCCTGATCCCCGAGTTCATCGGCCGGCTCCCGGTGGTCGGCGCCGTGTCCCCGCTGTACAAGGACGCCTTGATCAAGATCCTGGTGGAGCCCAAGAACGCCCTGGTCCGTCAGTACCAGAAGGTCTTCGAACTCGACAACGTGGAACTCGAGTTCACCGAAGATGCCCTGAATGCCATCGCGGAGCTGGCGTTGCTGCGTGGGACGGGCGCCCGCGGACTGCGGGCGATCCTGGAGGAAGTTCTTCTCGAGGTGATGTACGACCTGCCGAGTCGCACCGACGTTTCCAAGTGCGTCATCGACCGGGCCGTGGTCCTCGACAAGGTGCACCCCACCCTGGTGCCGCTGGCTCGTTCGGGAGCCAAGACCCGCACCCGCCGGGCCGCTTCCTGACCGACTGGCCGGCCCGGTCATCGGATCTCCTGCTGTGACCTTCGACGGTCTTCCGGCCGCGCTGGCCTGGCTCGACAGCCACACCGACTTCGAAGCGGTGGCTCCGACCCGGACGACCCGGCCTGGCCTGGAGCGCATGGAAGAACTGATGGGCCTCGCCGCCGATCCCCAGCGCACCTACCCGACCATCCATGTCACCGGCACCAACGGCAAAGGTTCGACGGCGGCGATCATTGCGGCGTTGCTCGGGGCCCAGGGATTGACGGTCGGGACCTACTCGAGCCCCAACCTCGAGCGCGTCAACGAACGGATCTGCCGCAACGGCGAGATGATCGACGACGCCTCCTTCGTCGAGGTCCTGGAGTCCCTGGCCCGTCTGGAGGGCCTGCTGGCGGACCGCCCGACCCGCTTTGAACTCCTGACGGCGGCCGCCTACCTGTGGTTCGCCGACGAGGCGGTGGACGTTGGAGTGATCGAAGTGGGCATCGGAGGCACGTGGGACTGCACCAACGTGATCGATGCCACGGTGTCGGTGGTGACCAACATCAGTTACGACCACACCGAAGTACTCGGCCCGACCCTCGAGGGAATTGCCACCGACAAGGCCGGGATCTTCAAGTCGGGCGGCGTTGCGGTGATCGGTGAAGATGACCCCGGGCTGGTGGGCCTGCTCCGGGACCGGGCCAGAGAGGCGGGCTCGGCCGAAGTCTGGGTGCGTAACGAGGACTTCTCCGTCACGGCCAACCGCCTGGCGGTGGGAGGGCGTCTGGTCGATCTGCGCACTCCGGGTGCCAGTTACGGAGAACTCCTTCTTCCGTTGCACGGCGCCCACCAGGCCGACAATGCGGCCTGCGCCCTGGCGGCGGCCGAGGCGTTCTTTTCGGCGCCTCTGGCCGACGATGTCGTGGAGGCGGCGTTCTCTTCGGTCAGGATGCCAGGTCGCCTCGAAGTGCTTGGCCATCGACCCTTGGTCATCGTGGACGGCGCCCACAATGCGGCCGGCATGGCCGCACTGGCCGCCTCGCTGTCCGATGCGTTTGAAGTGGCCGGCGGGATGACCGCGGTCATCGGACTGCTGACCGGGCGGGATCCCGCCGTGATGTTGGAGGCCCTGATGTCGGCCGGGGTCCGACGGGTGGTGGTGTGCACCCCGCGCTCGCCCCGGGCCCAACGGGCCGTCGACGTCGCCGACGTGGCGACGTCCCTCGGCCTGGTGGTCGAGGTCATCGAGGATCCTGCCGCCGCCGTCACCCATGCCGTCTCGAAGGCCGGACCCGACGAGGGCGTGGTGGTCTGCGGCTCCCTCTATGTGGTAGCCGATGCCCGTTCGGCGCTGGTCACCGAACGCCAGTGACGAGGTCCACCCCGCCGGTCGGCAGCCGAGGGGTCCCAGGTGCCGGACCTTTCGAGCCACCGGCGGGGCCGGATGCCGCGACCACCGGGTTCGCACAAGGTTGGCGCCGTTCGCTGCTGGTGCCCACCCTGGTCTTCATCGGTTTGCTGGTGGCCATGATCTCCAGCCTCGGGGCCCCGCTGATCCCGACGATCGCCACCTCGTATCACGTCTCCCTGGCGACAGGTCAGTGGGTGCTGACCGGCGCCCTGCTCACCGGGGCCCTGGCCACGCCGATTCTCGGGCGCCTGGCGGACGGTCCCGAACAGCGCCGGGTCATCGTGTTCACCATGGGCTGTGTGTTTCTCGGCTGCCTTTTGGCCGCCGTCGCCCCGAACTTTCCCGTGCTGGTGCTCGGCCGGGTCTTCCAGGGTTTCGGGCTCGGCGTGCTGCCCGTCACCATGGCGGTCGCCCGTCGCCACCTGGACCGCGTCCGGGCCACCCAGGCGATTGCCACGCTGTCCGTGTCGGCCGCCATCGGGGTCGGCCTCGGGTATCCGCTGACCGGCCTGATTGCCGAGGTGTGGTCCTTCCACGCCTCCTACTGGTTCGGGACCGGATTCGTGCTGATCTCCCTGCTGGCCTCCATGGTCGTCCTGCCGCCCCGGTCGATGGTGGCGAGTCAACCGTTTGACCTTCCGGGCGCTCTGCTCCTCACGGTGGCGGTCGTTGCGATGTTGGTGGTGTTGAGCGAAGGCGGCGCCTGGGGCTGGACCTCGGCCCGGACGGTGGCCCTGGCCGTGACCAGCGCCCTGGCCGCGGCGATCTGGATCCGTTTCGAGTTCCGCTCCGCCCACCCACTGGTCGACCTGAGGCACCTCGGCAACCGGTTGGTCATGACGGCCGATCTGGCCGGATTCCTGTTGTGTGTGGCGGTCTATCTCTTCATCCCGATCATCGTCGAGTTCGTCCAGGTCGACCCGTCGGAAGGGTTCGGGTTCGGGGCCAGCATTCTGGTGGCCGGACTGGTCCTCGTTCCCCTGTCGGTCGGTTCGTTCGTGGCCAGCCGGTTCCTCCTGCCTTTCGAGTCCCACTTCGGCCCGCGGCTGGTGATTCCTTCGGGCGCCGCCGTGTTCGGCCTCGGCGGGGCGTTTTTCGCCTACTGCCACTCGTCGCTGTGGGAGGCCTTCGTCGCTGTGGGCCTCGCCGGCCTCGGCGTGGGTTTCACCTTCGCCGCCATGCCCGGTTTCATCGTCCGGGCAGTGCCCGAGAGCGAGACGGGAAGCGCCACCGGCTTCTACCAGGTGCTCCGCAACCTCGGCACGGCCACCGGAAGCGCGCTCGGCGGGGGCCTGCTGGCCTCGGCGACCATCCACGGCAGCACCTTGCCCGACCTGGCCGGATTCCATCTGGTCCTGATGATGTCGGGCGCACTGGCGCTGGTGGCGGCGGTGGCGAGCTTCTTCCTGTCGGGCCCTTCGATGGCGATGGTCGAGCCGTCGGTCCCCGATTTTGAGTCGTAGCGGGGGCTGTGTCCTGGCTTCGGGAGCGTTCCGGCGGTCGTCCGGGCAAGGCGCCAACGGGGCACGGCACCACCTGGGTGCTGGCGGGAATGGTCGGGAAGCGGATGGTCCCCGGGCCTGGATGCGGACACTAGGATTGGCCCATGGGAAGAACTCTGGTCATTGCCAAGCCTGACGCGGTGGAGCGAGGTCTCGCCGGCGAGATCCTGATGCGCCTGGAGCGCAAGGGCCTCCGTCTGGTGGCCGCCGAACTCCGCACGCTCAGCGCCGAGACGGCTGCCGCCCACTACGCCGAGCACGACGGCAAGCCCTTCTTTGGCGAACTGGTCGAGTTCATCACCCGCTCACCGGTGCTGCTCATGGTCGTTGAAGGCCCCGAGGACACCTACAAGGCGGTGCGCACCCTGATGGGCGCCACCAATCCGATCGATGCAGCTCCCGGCACCATCCGGGGTGATCTGGCCCTCGAGATGGGCGAGAACCTCGTGCATGGCTCCGATTCACCGGAGTCGGCCGCCCGGGAGATCTCCCTGTTCTTCCCCGGCCTCGGCTGAGCCGGCACGTCCGGGGTCGGTCGACCCCGGTTTCGGCGGCCTTGTGGCCCTCGTCCATCTGTCGTAGCCTGTGCAGCCAGAGCCGCATGCCTCAACGGGTAGAGATCATCCCCTCGCGGCGCGGCATTCGCGACCTGCGCGGGCGCGATCGATGAACGACGAAGGAGCATGGCGCTGATGCGGGACAACGGTTTCAGCCTGTTGGGACGGGACATGGCGGTCGACTTGGGTACCGCCAACACGTTGGTCTACGTCCGGGGCCGCGGCATCGTCCTGAACGAGCCTTCTGTTGTCGCGGTCAACACCAAGGACGGCCGTCCGTTGGCCGTGGGGGCCGAAGCCAAGCGCATGATCGGCCGTACCCCCAGCCACATCCAGGCCATCCGGCCCTTGAAGGACGGCGTCATTGCCGACTTCGAGATCTGCGAGAAGATGCTCCGGTACTTCATCCACCGGGTCCATCAGCGCCGGTTTGCCAAGCCCCGGATGGTGATCTGCGTTCCCTCGGGCATCACCGGAGTCGAGCAGCGGGCGGTGATGGAAGCCGCCGAGTACGCCGGTGCCCGCAAGGCCTTCATCATCGAGGAGCCGATGGCCGCCGCCATCGGGGCGGGATTGCCGGTGCACGAGCCGACCGGCAACATGGTGGTCGACATCGGCGGTGGCACCACCGAGGTGGCGGTCATCTCCCTTGGAGGCATCGTGACCAGCCAGTCCATCCGGATCGGGGGCGACGAGCTCGACGAGGCGATTGTGACCTTCGTGAAGAAGGAGTACAGCCTGGCCCTCGGGGAACGGACCGCCGAGGAGATCAAGATCGCCCTCGGCTCGGCCTACGAACTCGAGCAGGAGCTCCACGCCGAGATCCGGGGACGGGACCTCGTGACCGGACTGCCGAAGACGGTGGTCATCTCGACGCAGGAGATCCGGGACGCCATCGAAGAGCCGGTTTCGGCCATCGTGGATGCCGTGAAGGTCACCCTCGACCGGACCCCGCCGGAGTTGGCCGCCGACATCATGGAGCAGGGCATCGTCCTGACCGGCGGTGGCGCCCTTCTGCACGGACTCGACTCCCGCCTGACCGATGAAACGGGAATGCCGATTGTGGTCGCCCGGGACCCGTTGAACTGTGTGGCCATCGGCAGTGGACAGTGTCTTGAGGAGTTTGAGGCGCTGAAGCAGGTCCTCATCACCTCCTCGGCGCGCTGACAAGCCGGGGCTCTGCGTAGGTGGCTGCCCCTCGGCGCACTCGGCGACCGAGAAACGTCCTTGTGGTCCTGGTGTTGGTGACCATCACCATCATCACCCTCGGAAACAACGGTGCCCTGGGTGGCCTTGTCTCGGGATTCCAGTCGCTGGCCTCGGATGTGTTCTCGCCACTTGATGGCGTGGTCAGTGCGGTGACGGATCCAATCGGCAGTTTTCTGGCCGGTGCCGTCCACTACGGTTCGGTCAACCAGGAGAACCAGCGTCTGGTGAACGAGATCGGCCAACTCAACGGAGAGAGGGACGCAGCCCGTGACAACGCCGAGGCCCTGAAGCAGCTCACGGCGCTGCTGCACCTGCCCTTTGTCGGGAACCTGGAGACGGTTCCCGCGGCCGTGACGAACTATGGGACGAGCAACTTTTCTGCCACGGTGACCCTTGACGTCGGGTCCGCCCGGGGCGTCCAGGCCGGCATGCCGGTGGTGGCGGCGGGTGGGCTTGTCGGGCAGGTCTCCACCACTTCGGGCGGTTCGTGTGTCGTCCGACTGATCACCGACGGCAGCGCCGTGGTCGGCGTTCGCTACGGTCCGGCGCCGAGCCAGTTGGCCGTCCTCAACGGAGAAGGATATGGACGGGACCTCTCCGCCCAGCTGGTGCCGCCGAACACGTTGCTGAACGTCGGGGAAGTCTTCACGACTTCAGGGCTACAGGGAGCCGTGTTTCCGCCGGGCATTCCGGTGGCCAAGGTGGCCGTGGCCTACTCGGGTGGCGTGTCCACCCAGGAGACGGTCCTGGTGAAGCCGATCGCCAATCTGGAGTCGCTGCGTTACGTCTCGGTCGTCCTGTGGGGGCCGGCGTCGTGAACCGGCAAAGCATCTTCCGCTTCTCGCTGGTCCTGGCCCTCTTCGTCGTCATTCAGGGAACGCTCGGTCTCAACCTCCACATCGACGGCGTCCATCCCGACCTCCTGGTGGTGCTGCCCATCGTGGCCGGGGTACTCGGCGGGCCGTCCCGGGGTGCCTACGTGGGGTTCGCCGTCGGCCTCGTGGCCGACCTGTTCCTGCCAACCCCGTACGGACTGTCGGCCCTGACCGGTGTCCTGGTGGGCTTCGGTGTCGGGGGAGTGACGGTGGTCCTGGACCGTTCGGCGCTCTGGCTGCCCCCGGTGGCGGCCCTGTTGGGAACAGCCATCTACGAGGTGGTCTTCGGGTTCGTGGGGGTGATCCTGGGTCAAGGTCAGATGTTGAAGGTCAATCTGGTCCTGATTGTCCTGGTCTCGTCGTTGGTGAATGCTGCACTTGCGTTGCCGGCCATGCGGATGGTCGCCTGGGCGCTGCCCGAAGCATCCACCGAAGGGGTCCCGACCTCGACGGGTTCCACCAAGGCGGCCTGGTGAGGACCGGCCCGCGTAACCATCCGGACCCGGTTTTGGGATACTTCTGAACCGTGTCGACGTCTCGATGGAATCCTTTTGGCCGGGACCGCCGCTTCGGCCGTTCCGACGGCCGGCGTTCGGGCCGGACGAGAACCCCCCGGCAACCCCGTCTCCGGCAGGGCAGGTTTTCCCTCGAGGCGCTCATGGACGCGCCCGACTCCTCGGAAGCCCGGCCCGGTCTCCGGCTCCGGGCCATCACCATGGTCATGGTGGCCCTGTTCGCCGTTCTCGGCCTCCGCCTCTGGGCACTGACCGCATTACAGGCCCCGGCGGCCGCCCAGGTGGTGTCTTCGACCTCGGTTCGCGATGTGCCGATCCTGCCGACCCGGGGCACCATCCTGGACCGCGCCGGACAATCACTGGTCAACAACGTGACGGTGGAGGAGGTCACCCTGTCCCGGGACGCCGTCAAGGGCGATCCCCGGGTGGTGGGCACTCTGGCCGCGGCCCTGGGCATTCCGACCAGCCAGATCACCGACGCCATCAACAACTCCCGCTACAGCATCTACCAACCGGTACCGATTGCCAACAACGTGCCCTTGCCGGTGATCCTGTCGATCGAGGAACACCCGTCCGAGTTTCCCGGGGTCGAGGTGACGCCAAGCACGGAGCGCAACTATCCGCAGGGCGAGCCACCGGGAGCCGCCCAAGGCGGTTACCCGGCGGCCCAGGTGCTCGGCTTCGTCACGACGATCAACGCCACCGAGCTGGCGGACCGGTCCAAACAGGGCTATCAGGCCGGTGACCCGTTCGGGCAGTCGGGGCTCGAATACCAGTACGAGACGCCGCTGCGTGGCACGCCGGGCCAGCGCCTGGTCAGTGTGGACGCTTCGGGCAGTGTCGCAGGGACCCTGAAGACAACGCCGGCCGTGGCCGGCGACGACGTCGTGACCAATCTCGACACCGGTCTCCAGCAGGCAGCTGACAGCGCCCTCGCCAACCAGATCCAGGCGTTGCGCCACTCGTTCGACCCCAAGTGCAACTCCGGGGCCGGCTGCTCACCGGGAGCCACCGGTGGTGCGGTGGTGGTGATGAATCCCCAGAATGGGGCGGTCTATGCGATGTCCTCCTATCCCAGTTACAACCCGTCCGTGTGGGTCGGGGGACTGAGCGTCGCCGAAAACAACGTGTTGAACAGCCCGTCCAGCCACGAGCCGCTGCTGAACCGGGCGATCGACGGGCTCTACCCGCCCGGCTCGACCTTCAAACTGGAGACGGCCACGGCCGCCCTCGATGACGGCCTGTGGGGCGTGAACCAGTACTACGACGATCTCGGAACGTTCAAGATTCCCGGATGCGCCAACACGCAGGGTTCGTGCGCTCCGCTGCACAACTCGGAAGGTGACGGTGGCTTCGGCGAAATCAACGTCTCGACCGCCCTCACGGTCTCGAGTGACGACTTCTTCTACAACCTCGGTGCCCAGTTCTACGACGCGCAGTCGCGCTTCGGGCCGATGCCGATCCAGAACACCGCCTTGCAGTACAGCCTGGGCCGGACGACCGGCATCGACCTGCCCGGAGAAGCCGCCGGCCGGGTGGCCAGCCAGCAGGAACGTCAACAGCTGCACAAGTTGAGCCCGCGGGGCTTCCCGAACACCTTCTGGTACACCGGTGACAACGTCCAGATGGCCTTCGGTCAGTCCGACACGGTCGTCACCCCGATCGAGCAGGCAGTGGCCTATGCCACGTTCGCCAACGGCGGAACCCGGTACGCACCCCAGGTGGCAGCGGCCATCGTCACCCCGGCCGGCAAACTGGTCCGGCGGATCCAGCCCCAGGTGCTGGGTCACGTCAGCCTGCCCCCCGACGTCTACCAGGCGATGCTGGCGGGATTCACGGGGGTGGTGAACAATCCCAACGGAACGGCGTACGGCACCTTCAAGGGCCTGAACTTCCCCGGAGGGATTGCCGGCAAGACCGGCACCGCCGATGCGGTGGGTGGCCAGGAGCCGACCGCCTGGTTCGCCGGCTTCGCCCCGACCCAGAAGGCCCAGTACGTGGTGGTCTGCGTCATCGACCAGGCTGGCTATGGAGCCACGGCGGCCGCTCCGGTCGTCCGGGACATCTACTCCTACCTGGCCGCCCATCCGGTCGCCCCGGTGGCGCTCGCCCCGGCCCGGTCCGGGGCCAGTGTGGCCGGTCCCGCCCCCACAACGACCACCACGGTCCCGTCATCGACCTCGTCGGCCTCCTCGGCCTCGACGTCGCCGACTTCCACCTCCCCGGCGGGCTGAACAGGGCGTACGCGGCCAGAGGGCCCACCCGACCGGCGGGGCACCGGGGTTCAACCCATGTTGGTTGCCCGCAGGGGCCGGTCATCAAGCCGGCCGGACCGCGATCGTCGTTTCGGCCCAGGACGCATCAACACCGCAGGCAGGAAGGGAAAACGCCGTTGATTTCGGCGGGTGCAGGCGCGAACACACGCCATGGAGCCATTGGCCTCTAGGATGACCCGGGAGATGTCTTCCCTGTGGAATCAGATCGAGCCACTTCTGGCCCAGGTCACCAAGCCCGCCCGCTACATCGGGGGCGAGCAGGGTGCCCGGACGCCCACCCACGGCCCGGAATCCGTGTCGTGGCTTCTGGCCTATCCCGACACCTACGAGGTGGGCCTGCCCAACCAGGGCCTGCAGATCCTCTACGAGATCCTGAACGAGCAGGCCACAGCGGTGGCCGAGCGCACCTATGCGCCGTGGATCGACATGGAGGCCGCCATGCGGGCCGCCGGCGTACCCTTGTTCTCCCTGGAGAACCATCTTCCGGCGGCTTCCTTCGACGTCCTGGCCTTCAACCTGTCGGCCGAACTCGTCTACACCAACGTCCTGAACATGATCGATCTGGCCGGATTCCCCCTGCGTGGGGAGGACCGGACCATCGACGATCCGGTGGTGATGGCCGGCGGCCACTCCACCTTCAACCCCGAACCGTTGGCCGACTTCGTCGATGTCTTTGTCCTCGGCGACGGCGAGGAAGTGGTCACCGAGATCAACGACGTGCTGGCCTCGTTCCTGGTGGGTGGAGATCGCCCTCGGACCGGTGACCCCCGGGCGGACCGGGAAGCGCTGTTGCGCGCCCTGACCCAGGTACCCGGGGTGTATGTGCCCTGGTGCTACGAGGCGAAGTTTGCCCGGTTCGAAGGCGAGGGCCAGGTTGGCCCGGCCGAGCGACTCGTGTCGATCACGCCCCGGTTCCCCGGTGTGCCGGACCGGGTGGAGAAGCGGACGATCGCCGACCTCGGGGACTGGCCCTACCCGAAGGAACAACTGGTCCCGCTGATCGAGGTGGTCCACGACCGCCTGAATGTGGAGTTGTTCCGGGGCTGCACGAGAGGCTGCCGTTTCTGCCAGGCCGGCATGATCACCCGTCCGGTCCGGGAACGCCCGGCGGAACAGGTCAGGACCATGGTCACCGACGGGTTGCGCCGGACCGGCTACGACGAGGTGGCGCTGACCTCGCTGTCGAGTGCCGACTACTCGGGCATCGAAGAGACGGTGACGTCGATCATCGACGATCCGGCGTGTGGTGGGCAGGTCTCGGTCAGCCTGCCCAGCCTTCGGGTCGATGCCTTCACGGTGGGCACGGCGGCCCAGATCCAGAAGGTCCGCCGCACGGGCCTCACGTTCGCTCCCGAGGGTGGCACGTGGCGGATGCGTCAGGTCATCAACAAGCTGATTCGTGAAGAAGATCTCTACGCCGCCGTTGACGCCGCCTTCAGCCAGGGTTGGAAGCGGGTCAAGCTCTACTTCCTGATCGGACTGCCGACCGAGACCGACGAGGACACGCTCGGCATCGTGGAGCTGGCCAAACAGTGCGTCGCCATTGGTCGTCGCTACCACCCGGGCGTCACGGTGACCGCCTCGGTGGGGGGATTCGTCCCCAAGGTCCAGACACCGTTCCAGTGGTTCGGACAGAACACCATCGAGGAGCTGACCCGCAAGATCCACCTGCTGCGCGACGCCGCCCGTCCGGTCCGGGGTCTCACCATCCGCTGGCACGACCCCAAGGCCACCGCCGCCGAAGGCATCGTCAGCCGGGGTGACCGGCGGATGGGTCCGGTCATCGAGCAGGTGTGGCGGGAAGGTGGAACATTCCAGGAATGGTCGGAATGCTTCGCCCTTGACCGCTGGTTGACGGCGCTCGCCGATCACGGCATGACCCTCGAAGACGCCGTCTACCGGCATCGCACGGCCGATGAAGTGCTGCCGTGGGACCACGTCTCGGCCGGACTGCACCGCGACTTCCTCTGGCAGGAGTGGCAGGACGCCCTGGCCGAACACGGCCTCGAGGACTGCCGGTGGACGCCGTGTTATGACTGTGGGGCCTGCACCGGTTTCGGGGTCGAACACGTGGTGGCCTCGGCCGTTCCTCCCGCCGGCGGAAGCCAGGGGACCGGCCAGGACCTCACAACCGGGGGACAGGTTCCGGTCCGGTTCCTGGCGGAGCCCCCGACGGCCAGGAAGGAACGGACGCTCGCGTCGGTGGGCGCGACGACGACCCATGGGTCTTCCGTCGCCGACGGCGGGATCGAAGGTCAAGGGCCGGCCGGTGCACCGGGGGCGGGCAACTGAGATGCGACTCCGCTTCTGTTACACCAAACTCGGAAAGATCCGGTTCACCAGCCAGCGCGACGTGGCCCGGATGTGGGAGCGGGCGCTGCGGCGGATGAACATGCCGGTGGGCTACTCCGAAGGGTTCAACCCCCGACCCCTGTTGAGTTTCGGATTGGCCTTGCCGACCGGAGCCGAGTCCCGGGCCGAGTATGTGGATGTGGTCGTGGACGATGCGGCCTG
Source organism: uncultured Acidimicrobiaceae bacterium (assembly GCA_903894295.1). Lineage (GTDB taxonomy): Bacteria > Actinomycetota > Acidimicrobiia > Acidimicrobiales > RAAP-2 > Bog-756. The sequence goes on along the minus strand of CAITPI010000034.1, from coordinate 9,382 downwards.
GCAGGAAGCGGGTCGGACAACTGATGACCTGCCGTCCGAGTTGACCGGACTCCTGCCTGAAGGCATCGACGTCGTCGACGTCGAGGTTGTGGAGCGCCAGTCAGGTTCGCTCCAACAGTTCGTCACGTCGTGCTCGTGGCTCATGGAGTTCACCGGTGTGACGGTGGCCGGGATGGGGGCGCTCATCGACGCCGTCCTGGCCGCCGAGACGATCATGATCATGCGGGAACGAAAGGGCCGTCAGGAGACCGACGATCTCCGCCCTTCGATCATCGCCCTGGGGTTGGCCGAAGGGCCGTTCGACCAGGGCGGCGAGGCGGCCGGCAGGGGCGACGAGGGTTCTCCGGTGGTGGTGGTGGCCGAGTTGGCCACCAAGCCCCGGGGCGTGCGTCCGGTGGAACTGGTGCGGGCCTTTGTGGCCGTGGCCGGTGGGGCGGCGGACGATCAATCAGAGCGGTGGGCCACGCTGGGTGGTGCCGCTCAAGGAACTCCGGTGTTGCACCGGGCTTGCAGGACCCAACAGTGGATACAGCGCGACGACGTACCCGACGAGGCCCCGGTCCCTTCGGACCCGGCCCGGGGCGACGCAGGCGCCGAGCACGTCCTGGAACGTGCCTCATGAACAGGTTTGAAAGGAACAGCAATGTCCGATACCTCACCCGGCCTCCCGGCCGATGGCCGTACCCGCCCGGATCAGGCCCCAGCGCCTGAGGGCACACCTTCGACACCGGCATCCAACCCGGCGGGCCACGGGACGGCTGCGGCCATGCCCACCAGCGAAGCAACCACCGCTCCGGCCGGCCCGGCCACGTCCAGCGGAACCCCGGATTCTCCTCCTGGTTCCGGGGCGTCGCCGGTGGGCTCGTCCCTGAACCCGTCTGCGTCGGAGACAACGGACCAAGGCGGAGATGCCCAGGGCGAAAAAACCCAAGGTGGAGGAAACCGCCGCCGGCGGGGCTCGAGGGGAGGACGCGGGCGATCCCGTCCGGCCGGCTCGGGCGTGGACGGCGACGGTGAACCCGGTGTCGGCGGTGACGGAGCCGGATCCGGTTCCAACGCTCCGGTCGCAAAGAGCGGGAATCCGGTCCCGCCCCGGGCTCCCGTTGCTGGGGCGGCCGCGGCTTTGCGCCCGGCGGGCGAGGCTGGACCGGGCAACGGCCCGTCGGCGCCGACCATGGCGGCCCCCGGGGCGCCGGAACGGCCCAAGATCGGAGACAGCCGACCGGCTCCGGCTCCGGCCCCAGAGGCGTCTGGCCCGGCCAGCCGGGCGACGGGTGGCAGCGGAACCGGTGGAAGCAACGGCCAACGGAACCGGAGTGGTTCCAACCAGAACGCCAACCAGAATGGTGGAGTTCGCAACCCGGCAGGAACCAGGAGCCGGAGTGGACGCCAGGGGGCTGCCACCACCGGTGACGCACCGGGATCTCCGGAGACTCCTGGCCGGGCCCAGGCTCCGCGCCCGGTGGCATCCGGGGACGACCGGTCTGGACCCGGGCGGGGGGAGGGTCGCCGGGGCGGCCGTCAGCGCGGCGGCAAGGCGGTCGGTCGCTACATGATCTGCGTCCACGTGCAGCCGGAGATGACCCAGATCGCGCTGCTCGAAGGGCGCACGCTCGTGGAGCACTACATCTCCCGCCAGTCCGACGACGACACCCAGATCGACGGCAACATCTACCGGGGCCGGGTCCAGAACGTGCTGCCCGGCATGGAAGCCGCCTTCGTGGACATCGGCACACCCAAGAACGCCGTGCTCTACCACGGTGACGTTCGTTGGGATGCCGAGGACGAAGAGGGCGGTCCGGCCAAGGGCCAGCCGAGGATCGAGCAGATGCTGAAGCCGGGGCAGACCGTCCTGTGTCAGGTGACCAAGAACCCCATCGGGGCCAAAGGGGCCCGGCTGACCCAGGAAGTCTCCCTGCCGGGACGGTTTGTCGTCCTGGTCCCGAACTCCTCGGCCTACGGCATCTCCAAGCGGCTCGATGACTCCGAGCGCAAGCGACTCCGCAAGATCGTCGATGCCGTCCGGCCCGAAGGGCATGGTCTGATTGTGCGCACGGCGGCCGCCGGAGCGAGCGCCGAAGAGTTGCAGAACGACGTCGAACTCCTGATGGACCGGTGGCAGACCATCGCGGCAGAGGCCCTGAAGGGCCAGGGGCCGAAGCTTCTCTACCGGGAGCCGGCCGCCACCGTCCGGGTCATCCGGGAGGAGCTGAACCGGGAGTACCGGGCGGTCATGATCGACGACCGGGCCCTCTTTGAAGAGGTGCGGGCCTACGTGGGGGCGGTCAACCCCGAACTGGTCGACCGGGTCGAGTACTACGACCGGGAGACCGAGTCGTTGCCGATCTTCGAGCGCTTCCACGTGCACGAGCAACTCCACAAGGCCCTTGACCGGAAGGTCTACCTCCCGTCGGGTGGTTCGCTCGTGATCGACCGGACCGAAGCGTTGACGGTGATCGACGTCAACACCGGCAAGAACGTCGGCACCACCAACCTCGAGGAGACCGTCTACCGGAACAACCTCGAGGCGGCCGAAGAGGTGGCCCGCCAGCTGCGGCTCCGCGACATCGGCGGCATCATCGTCATCGACTTCATCGACATGGAGATCCGGGAGAACCGGGACAAGGTCGGAAGCGCGCTGCGCTCGGCGTTGGCCCGGGACAAGACCCGGACCCAGGTCTTCGACATCTCCGAACTCGGACTGGTCGAGATGACCCGCAAGCGGGTGTCCGAGGGTCTGATCGAGTCGGTTTCTTCCACGTGCGAGGTATGTGCCGGACGTGGAATAGTATTTGTGCCCATCGACGAGTAGGATCAGACCCTTATGTACGCCGTGATCAAAACCGGAGGCAAGCAGGAGCGAGTGGCCGAGGGCCAGGAGCTGCGCGTGGAACTGTTGGGCCAGGAGGCCGGAGCCGAAGTTACCTTCGTGCCCGTGCTGCTGGTGGACGGGGACACGGTGCTGGCCACCCCAGACCAACTCGCCGGGGCGCGGGTGACCGCCACCATAAAGGGCGAGGAACTCGGTCCCAAGATCCGGGGCTTCACCTACAAGAACAAGTCGAACCAGAGCACCCGCTGGGGCCATCGCCAGCGTTACTCGACCATTACGATCACCTCGATCAGCCCCGCCGGCTGACCGTCACCCGACCCAACGCAAGGAATCGATTCTGATGTCAAAGACCAAAGGTGGAGGTTCAACCCGTAACGGGCGGGACTCGAATGCCCAGCGCCTCGGAGTGAAGGTGTTCGGCGGCACGGAAGTACGCACCGGTGCGATCATCGTTCGCCAGCGGGGGACCAAGTTCCACCCCGGCATGAACGTCGGGATCGGTGGCGACGATACGTTGTTCGCCCTGACCGACGGCACCGTCCAGTTCGCCAGCCGCAAGGGCCGGAAACTGGTCGACGTGCTCCCCGCGACCTGATCCGGGGATCGTGACGGTCCGCTCCCTCGCTCTCGAGGGATGCGTCAACTTCCGGGATCTTGGTGGCTATCGGACCGCGGACGGAAACCAGGTGGCCTGGGGTCGCCTCTTCCGGGCCGACGGACTCCACCGGCTGTCCGAATCGGATCACGACGTCCTCCGCGGCCTTGGCCTGCGAACCGTGGTCGACCTGCGCACCATCGACGAAGCCGTTACCCGGGGCTCGTTCCCCGTTGGAGCGGTCCCCGTCGACTACCACGCCTTTCCGGTGACCGACGTACTGCCCGCCGTCGAGGAACTCGATGCCTGGGCCCAGGCGTCCTATGTGGCCGACCGCTACCTGTCCATGGTCACCGACGGTGGCCCGGCGCTGGCCTCGGCCATCGGCGTGCTGGCCGGAGAGGACGCCTTGCCGGCGGTCTTCCACTGCAGCGCCGGCAAGGACCGCACCGGCGTGCTCTCGGCGCTGGTTCTCGGCTTCGTCGGCGTCGCCGGCCCGGTCATCGTCGATGACTATGCGCTCTCGGCTCCGGCCATGGTGAACCTGATGGCCCAACTCGAGCTCGAGTATCCGCACGCCGTCGAAGAGATCCGTCGCCACGCCCCGGCCATCCTCACCGTGGTTCCCGAGACGATGGAGTTGTTCCTCGACCGGCTCTTTGCCCGCTTTGGCAGCTTCACCGGGGTGGCCGAGGCACTTGGGGTGGCCGGGAAACTCCCGGCGTTGCGCGACGCCCTGGTCGTTCCGGCCTGAGTTTGTCGGGGGCGGGGCCACCCGAACGAACTCCTTGTGGGCCCGGTCGGCGTCGGACGGTGCACCGCCTGTCGGCCCGGAGTGAGTTCGGCCCGCCCTTCTGCCGTTAGGCTCGGTCCATGTCCGGCTTTGTCGATGAGGCGCAACTCCACGTCAAGGCGGGTGATGGCGGCGCCGGTGCAGTGGCCATGCGCCGGGAAGCCCACGTCGACAAAGGCGGTCCCGACGGTGGAGACGGCGGCCGCGGCGGCAACGTGTGGCTGATCGCTTCGCACAACCAGTCCTCGCTGCTGGCGTTCCGCGACCACCCGCACCGCCGGGCCGGCGACGGCGGCCATGGCGGCGGCAAGAAGAAGCACGGGGCCCGGGGCGAAGACCTCGAGGTTCCGGTTCCGGTCGGCACCCGGGTCCGCACCCTGGACGGCACATTGCTGGCCGATCTGGTCCACCCCGGTGACCGGTGGCTGGCCGGCGAGGGTGGACGCGGCGGCCGGGGCAACGCCAGTTTCCTGACCAACCACCGGCGGGCCCCGGCGTTTGCCGAACAGGGCGAGGTGGGCCACGAGGGCTGGTACCAGATGGAACTGGCCCTCATGTCCGACGTGGCCCTCGTGGGCTTCCCGAACGTCGGCAAGTCGACGCTGATTTCGCGCATCTCGGCGGCCCGACCCAAGATCGCCGACTATCCCTTTACCACCCTCGAGCCGAATCTCGGCGTGGTGCGGGTGGACGACGGGAGCGACTTCGTGGTGGCCGACATCCCCGGTCTGGTGGAGGGCGCCGCCGAAGGGCGGGGGCTCGGCCACCGGTTCCTGCGGCACATCACCCGGGCCCGGGTGCTGGTGGTCCTGGTCGAACTCGATCCCGTGACCGGCGTGTCCCCGGCCGAACAGGAGCGCATCCTTCTCGACGAGTTGGCCCGCTACCAGCCCGATCTGGTGACCCGCCCCCGGATTGTGGTCGGATCCAAGTCCGACATGTTGGGCCTCGACGCCACGGAGGAAGAGATCGTGGGGGCCGACCTGCTGGACGGATTCCGCCCCGACCTGTTGATCTCCTCGGTTACCGGGATGGGCGTCCGCACCCTGGTGGGCAAGCTCACCCAGCTGGTGGACGAGGCCCGGCGGGAAGAGCCCGAGTCCGACGGGACCATCGTGATCCATCGCCCGCTGCCCGAGGGATTTGCCGTGACCCGCCTCGACAACGGCGAGTACCTGGTCGAAGGCAAGGCGGCCGAGCGGGTGGTGGCCCTGAACGACGTCACGTCGGACGAAGCGGCCGACTACATCCAGCACCGCCTGAAGCGCCTGGGCGTGGACCGGGCCCTCAACCGGGCGGGAGCCCGGGACGGTGACGTGGTCCACATCGGGGACCTGTCGTTCGTCTGGTATGTGGACCAGCCCGAGTTCACCGGGGACGGCAACCGCCGCCGGCGTTCGACGCAGGGCTGAAGGCACGAGGGAGTTCGCCGTGAGCGACGACGCATCATTTGCCTCTTCCACCCGGGAGTCCGAGGTCCGGACCATCGTGGTCAAGGTCGGTTCGTCGTCGGTGACCACGACGGCGGGGACCGTTGACGACGCGGTCCTCGGCACCCTGGCCGGCCAGATGGCCGCCCTCAACGACGACGGCTATCAGGTGGTGGTCGTGTCCTCGGGGGCCATTGCCGCCGGGTGGACGGCGCTGGCCCCCGGCGAGGTCCGGCCCACGGATGCGGCCACCCTGCAGGCCGTGGCCGCCGTGGGGCAACACCGCCTGGCCCGGGTGTGGGACGAGGCGTTCACCCGACACGGCCGGATCACCGGCCAGGTGTTGTTGGCCCCGCTGGATTTCGGACACCGAAGCCAGTATCTGCACGCCCGCCAAACCCTCCGGCGACTGCTTGAGCTGGGGGTGGTTCCGGTCGTGAACGAGAACGATGCCGTGGCCGACGAGGAGATCCGCTTCGGGGACAACGACCGCCTGGCGGCCTTGGTGGCCCACCTGGTGGGAGCGGAACAGCTCGTCCTGTTGACCGACACGGCGGGTCTGTTCACGGAGGATCCCCGGCGCAGTGAGAACGCCTCGCTCATCGAGGAGGTGGTCGAGATCGACCACGAACTCGAGACCCGGGCCACCGGACCCACCTCGACCGTCGGCAGCGGCGGCATGGCGTCCAAACTGGCCGCAGCCAAGATCGCCGTGTGGTCGGGGGTGGCCGTCACCATCGCCGATGCCCAGCGGCCTGGCGTGCTGGCCGATGCCGTCCGGGGAACTCCCGGGGTCGGGACCCGCTTCCGGGCCCGGGATCGCCGCCTGCCGGCCCGCAAGCTGTGGATCGCCTTTGCCACCGGGTCGCATGGTTCGATCACGGTGGACGCCGGGGCCCGACGGGCTCTCGTGGCCGACGGTCGATCCCTGCTGCCGGCCGGCGTCACCGGGGTCGAGGGCAGCTTCGGCGTCGGCGATGCGGTCGAGTTGGTCGGATCCGACGGTGTGGTGTTTGCCAAGGGACTGGCGGCCCGGGACGCGGCCGATGTGCGGGTCTCGGCCGGGCAGCGCAGCGAGGCGCAGCCCGCAGGTATCTCGCCGGAGGTCATCCACCGCGACGACCTCGTGGTGCTCGGGGACTAACCCGGCTTGTCGGCCGACCGTGTCCACCGGTCGTCCCGTCGTCTTTTCCGACCTCGATCGTGGCTACTACGCTGGGACGATGCCTTCCGACTCTGTTGCGGCCCCGCTTCTCGCCCTGGGTGAACGGGCGAAATCTGCCTCCCGGGTTCTGGCCTCGAGTTCGACGGCCCAGCGCAACGCGGCCCTGCTGGCCGCCGCCGAGGGCCTCGATTCGTGCCGGGACGAGCTGCTGGCCGCCAACGGGGAAGATCTCGCCCGGGCCACCGCGGAAGGGGCGGATGGCACCTCGCTCGACCGCCTGCGCCTCGATGCCAAGCGGGTGGCCTCCATGGCCCAGGGTCTACGCAACGTGGCCGCCCTGGCGGATCCGGTGGGCGAGGTGGCCGACGGCTGGGTGCGGCCGAACGGGCTGGCCGTCCGCCGGACCCGGGTGCCTCTCGGGGTCGTCGGGATCATCTACGAAAACCGGCCGAACGTCACTTCGGATGCCGGCGGACTGTGCCTGAAGTCGGGGAATGCCGTGATGTTGCGGGGCTCGTCTTCGGCCATCTCGTCGAACCTGGTGGTGGCCCGGGTCCTGCGGGAAGGACTGGCCTCGGCCGGCCTGCCCGCAGATGCGGTGGCTCTTGTCGAGGACACCAGTCGGGCCTCGGCGGTGGCGTTCATGCAACTCGAGGGGATCATCGACTGCCTGATTCCCCGGGGCGGCCCGTCCCTGATTGCTTCGATCGCCGAACATGCCACGGTGCCCTACGTGCTCGACGGGGCCGGGAACTGCCATGTCTACGTCGACGCCAGCGCCGATCTCGACATGGCCGAGGCCATCGTGGTCAACGCCAAGACCCAACGTCCCGGGGTATGCAACGCGGCCGAGACCCTGTTGGTGCACGAGGCGGTCGCCGACGCCTTCCTGCCCCGCCTGGCGGTCTCCCTGGCCGAGGTGGCCCTCGTGGCCGATGAACGCTCGCACCCGATGCTCCTCGCAGCCGGGCACGGCAACCTTTCGCCGGCCGACGACGAGGCGTTTGCCACCGAGTTCCTGGGTCTGACGCTGGCCGTTGGGGTGGTGGACGATCTTGGTTCCGCCATCGACCACATCGCCCGGTACTCCTCGGGACACTCGGAAGCCATCGTGACCAGCGACGTGGCCGCCGCCGATAGATTCGTGAAGGAAGTGGATGCGGCGGCCGTGCTGGTCAATGCGTCGACCCGCTTCATCGACGGGGAGGAACTCGGTCTGGGCGCCGAGATCGGCATCTCGACCCAGAAGTTGCACGCCCGGGGGCCGATGGGCCTCACCCAGTTGACCACGCTGAAGTGGATCGTGACAGGAAACGGACAGGTACGGACATGAGTGAAGCCACCGAGGAGATCACCTCGGGTTTTCCCGAGGCGGGCCCGCCCCGCTTCGACACGATCGCCGCCGTGAAGGACGGCCTGGCCGGTGTCAACTACCTGGCGGACGAGGGGATCTCGTCGGTGGTGTTCCTGGCCGACCGTCTGGCCAAGCCGGTGCTGGTGGAAGGTCCGGCCGGGACCGGCAAGACCGAGTTGGCCAAGTCGGTGGCCCGCCTCACCGGCAGCCGGCTGATCCGTCTCCAGTGTTACGAAGGTCTGGACGAGTCCAAGGCCCTCTATGAGTGGAACTACAAAAAGCAGCTCCTTCGCATCCAGGCCGACGCCGGCCAGGGGTGGCAGAAACTCGAAGAGGACATCTTCTCCGAGGACTTCCTTCTGGCCCGGCCCCTGCTGGAGGCGATCCGGTCGCCCGAGCCGGTGGTGCTGCTGATCGACGAGATCGACCGGGTGGAGCTCGAGACCGAGGCGCTGCTGCTCGAGATCCTGTCCGAGTACCAGGTGTCGATCCCCGAACTCGGCACGGTCCGGGCCCAAGGCATCCCCATGGTCTTTCTGACCTCCAACAACACCCGCGAACTGTCGGAAGCCCTGAAGCGACGCTGCCTCTATCTGCACATTGACTATCCGGACCTCGAGCGGGAGCGGGCCATCATCGAGACCCGGGTGCCGGGGATCAGCACCGCCCTGGCCGACCAGGTGGCCCGCATCGTGCGGTCGATCCGGTCCCTCGAGCTGAAGAAGGCCCCGTCGGTCTCCGAAACCCTGGACTGGGCCCGGACCCTGGTGGTGCTCGGCGTCGAGACCATCGATGCCGCCCAGGCCACCGAGACCCTCCACATCCTGCTCAAGTACCGGGCCGACATCGAGAAGGCGACCAGGGAACTGTCCGCCCCGAATCCGGCCCGCTGAGTCCTTCCCGTGCTCAGCCTCCTCGCGGGATTTGTGGCCGAACTGCGGGCCGCCGGCATCCCGGTGTCCCTCACCGAGCACCTCGACGCCGCCGAGGCGATGACCCACGTTCCCCTGGAGGACCGGGACGCCCTCAAGTACACGCTCGGAGCCGCGCTCGTGAAGTCGTCCACCCACTGGCGGGCCTATGAGACGACCTTCGAGATCTACTTCGCCCTCCGGGGGAGCGAGTACACGATCGAAGACGAGCCGCCGACGGGAGGGTCCGACGGGTTGGAGGAAGCCGGTGAGCCGTCACCATCCGGCCAGGGGGGCCAGG
>CAITPI010000033.1 GCA_903894295.1 uncultured Acidimicrobiaceae bacterium | reverse complement strand
GGGGCCCGCGCTGCTGCGCACACCACCAGCAACGCCACCCGCAACGCCCCCCGGGGCTGAGACCGCTTCTCCCCGTCCGGGGAACGCAGCGGCGGGTTTGACCGGATCCGGTCACGATGACCGGTTGGGTGTCCGAATCTCTGTTGGGGTAATGTCATCACCCATGACAGAACTTCCCCAGACCACACCAACTCCGGACCTCTTCTCCGTCGCCGGCAAGAAAGTGCTCGTGACGGGGGGAACCCGGGGAATCGGCCACATGATCGCCTCGGGGTTTGTTTTGGGTGGGGCCGAGGTCATCGTGGTCTCCCGCAAGCAGGATGCCGTCGACGAAGCCGTCGCCGACCTCTCCCGGTTCGGGGTCTGCTCCGGATATGCCGCTGATCTCTCGAGCGAGACCGGTGCCCAGGATCTGGCGAACCGGGTCACCGCCGACCACGCCCACCTTGACGTTCTGGTGAACAATGCCGGAGCCACCTGGGGTGCTCCGCTCGGGGAACACGACACCGCCTCATGGGAACGGGTGTTGAACCTCAATGTGCAAGGCGTTTTCCACACCACGAAGTTCTTCCTCGACCTGCTGGGGGTTCGGGCCTCGGCCGAGGAGCCCTCCAGGGTCATCAACATCGGCTCGATCGACGGCATCCATGTGCCTGCACTCGAGTCCTACTCCTACGGCGCCTCGAAGGCCGCCGTCCACCAGCTCACCCGGCATCTGGCCCAGCGCCTGGCCCCGTCGATCACGGTCAACGCCGTGGCCCCGGGCCCGTTTGAATCCAAAATGATGGCAGCCACGCTGGCATCCTTCGGCGAACTCATCGCCGAGTCGGCACCGCTCAAGCGGATCGGGCGACCGGACGACATGGCTGGAGTCACCCTCTTCCTCGCTTCACGGGCCGGTGCCTACGTCACGGGTGCCATCATTCCCGTCGACGGCGGCATCGCCACCACCAAGTGACCCGAACTCCGTCCGGATCGTCCGGCATCGAAGTGCGGGCCGCCCGCCCTGGCGACGAAGCGGTGATTCTCGGCTTCATCCGCGATCTGGCGGAGTACGAACGTTCTCCGGAATCGGTGGCCATCACGGAATCCCAGTTGACCACCTCGCTCTTCGCTCCCGATGCCCAGGTGTTTGCCCATCTCGCCATGATGGACGGAGAACCTTGTGGCATGGCGCTGTGGTTCCTTGACTTCTCCACCTGGACCGGGCGCCCCGGCATCCACCTTGAGGACCTCTACGTCACCCCGGAATCCCGGGGTCAGGGCATCGGTCGTCGGCTGCTGGCCACTCTTGTCTCCATCGCCAACGAGCGTGGCTACGCCCGGATCAACTGGTCGGTACTCACCTGGAACGAGCCGGCGCTCTCCTTCTACCGCAACCTCGGCGCCGCCCCCCAGGACGAGTGGATCAACTACCGGCTGGACGGTGACGCCTTGGCCAACTTCCCGCTCTAGGCACCGGGGCCATCCATCGCCTGCCCTTGATGGCCCGGGCGATGGATCCGGTGGTTCCTAGATCGTGAACGCCAGGTTCTCGACGAGCCGGCGGGCGAGATCGCCATCGCCACCCATGACCACCTCGTCGGCCCGCTCAACTCCATCACGGCGTCCGCCCGTCAGTCGGAGGAAGAGCATGGAGGAAAGCGTGAGATCCACCGTGGGCGGACCGTCCAACTCCTCCACCACCGCGGCCCGGCCATCCACCGCCACGAGGAAGGTGCGGGCAGCCGGACCGGTCAGTTCAATGCGAACCCGGCTGCCGTCCGGCATGGCGGCCCGGCGGCCCACGATGTAGCCAAGTCCCGTGGCGACCTCGTCGAGTGACGAAGCCACTTCAGGCTCCGGGCTGCGGTCGGGCAGGCCAAGGGCGGCACGGATGTCGTGTTCGTGCATGAACGTGTCGTAATGACGGATCCGCATGAACCGGCCGTAGGTTTCGTCGGGGCCGGCGGGCGTCCAGGACGGTGCATCGAACTCTTCCTGGGTCATGACCTCAAGGGCAGCCAGTCGACGGGTCGTGACGTCACGGAAATACTCCTGGAGGGCATCGGTCGTCAGCGACCGCAACGACTCCACCCAGATCTCGTTGTTCACGGCGATGGGGTTCTTCATGTGGTCCAGGTGGGACACATCGGCTTCCGGGGCCGGATCACCGGCCAACATGGCCTCGGTGGCGGCCACATGGGCGACCGCATCGCGCACGTTCCAACCGGGAAGACACGTGGGGACCGTCCACTGCGGTTCTCCAAGTTCACCCTGCAGATCGGTCAGGGCCGTGAACCCGGACTCGAGGAGGGAGTACAACCCGGGCTTCGACAGGTAGGTAGGCATGATCCGAGGCTACTTCGGGGTCGACCGCATGACGGGCGATCGCCCAAAAGAAGGTTCAACTCCGGCCACAAAGCGGCCGATACCTTCCGAGTCGCCATCCGGAGGAGACGCGAAAGGAGGAACTGCGTGCGAACACCAAAGAGTGTGCCTCTCTGGATCGTCGCGTTGGGCACCGGCCCGCTGGCCATGGCCGGGTTCTTCCTTCTCGACTCCCCGTCGGGCCGGTCCGTCCTCACCGCCGCCATGGCGCTCCTGGCAACTGTGGCCATTGTCGTTGGCCTCTGGCACAACCGCCCCGGGGACAGCCTGGCCTGGTGGGCCTTGCTCGGCGCCACTGCCCTGTTGCTTGGATATGACCTCGTGAATGTGGCCTGTTTCGCCCGAACCGGCCACGGAACACCGTTCCCGGCCTGGACCGACCTCCTCGACCTCGCCGCCTATCCCCTGCTCTTCCTCGGCATCCTGCGACTCGCCCGGAACCCGGACCGGAAGGTCCGGCGCGAGGACTACGCCGATGCCGGCATCGTCACCATCGCCTGTGCCGCCGTGGCCTGGTTCTTCCTCATGACCCTGAGTGGCCATCCCACGCAGCTCGGCACCGCCGGCCAACTGGAGAGCGGCGTCTTCCCGATCATGGATGTCCTGCTGATCTTCATCGTGCTCCGCTCGTTGGTCTTCAACATCCGTCGACTTCCCTATGAGTCCTTGCTTCTGGCTGCATTGATCGCGCTGCTGGTCGGCGATTTTGCCTTCGAGGCCTACGTGCTCCGCAACCTGGCGGTCAGCCAGATCCTCGGCAACGTCGGCTCGCTCGTCGCCTTTTCCCTTCTGGCGGCAACGGCCCTTCATCCTTCGATCGGCCCGTCGTGGCAGAAACGGGACGAAAAGGTAGCCAGAGACGACCATCCTTCCCGCGGGACCGGCGACGACGAACTCCGCTCCCGTCGTCGCATTCCCGCCATCATGGGCGTCGGCTTCATTCCGCCCGTCCTCCTGGTGGCAACGGATCTCGGTCCTGATGGCCAGGACATCCTGCCCCTGGCCCTGATGAGTCTGGCCGTCTTTGTCCTCTTCTACCTCCGCTTCGCCTGGCTGCTGAAGCGGGTCATCCGCCAATCGGAAGAGGCCCTCTCCGACCTGATCGACCTGCAACGGGGCAGCTCGGTCCGTGACGTCCTCGAGGACACGCTCCGCTATCAGGCTTTCCATGACGAACTCACCGGCCTGCCCAACCGGGCCCTCCTCACCAACCGAATCTCCCAGTCCCTCGCGGCCTCGGCCCGCAGTGGCCAGATGGTGGCCCTCTGCCTCGGCGACATGGACGGTTTCAAACTCCTGAACGACACCCGGGGTCACGAAGCCGGCGACGCGGCACTGGTGAAGGTGGGTGAGATCCTGCGATCGGTGGTTCGGCCCAGTGACACCATCGCCCGGTTGGGCGGCGACGAGTTCGCCCTCTTCATGGCCGACGTCGTGGACCCGTGCGACACCATCGACGTTGCCCAGCGCATCGTGACTGCCGTCAAACAGGCGGCCGACAACGATCCCAACATGATCGGGATCTCGATGAGTCTTGGCGTGGCCTTTGCCGACTCCCGGATCGGCATCGACCAGCTCTTTGCCGAAGCCGATGCCGCCATGTACGGAGCCAAGCGTTCCGGTCGCAACCGGGTGGAGGTCTTCCGGCCCGACATGCGGGCCAACCTCGTCGTGCGGTCCGAACTCACCAGCACCTTCTATGGCTCGCTGGAACGCTCCGAGTTCTTCCTCGAGTATCTGCCCATTGTGAACCTGCGCGAGCGGCGACTCACCGGGTTCGAGGCCCTGGTGCGTTGGCAGCACCCGAAACTCGGGCTGGTCGGACCGTCAACCTTCATTCCGGTGGCCGAAGAGACCGGCTTCATCGTGCCGCTGGGCCGGTGGGTCATGGCGAATGCGGTCAGTCAGTTGGCGGCGTGGAACGACCTCACGGACGTACCCCTCCAACTGGCCGTCAACCTTTCCCGGCGCCAGCTGAACGCGCCAGGACTCGTGAGCGACGTGCGCACGGCACTGGCCTTTTCCAGTATCGACCCGGCCCAGCTGATCCTCGAAGTCAGCGAGGGCGCCCTGATGGAGCACATGGAAGTGGCGGCATCTTCCCTCCGGACGCTGCGGGACCTGAAGGTCAAGGTGGCAGTCGACGACTTCGGCACCGGGTACTCCGCACTGAGCTATCTCCAGAAGTCCCAGGTCGACATCATCAAGATCGACAAATCGTTCATCGACATCCTCATTGACGACGCCCGACGGGGCGCTGCCCTGGTCGGCACCATGATCGGTCTCGGCCACTCGCTCGATCTGGCCCTGATCGCCGAAGGCATCGAGGACGAGCGCCAGGTCGAGAAGTTGATCGAGTTGGGGTGCGAAGAAGGTCAGGGCTACTTCATCGACCGACCGCTCCGGGCCCACGAGGTGGCCACCCTCCTGAAGACCGGAGACCGGTCCGCATCCGCCATGATCGGAGTGGGCATCCGGGCCCGGACCTGAGGCCCGGTCCGATCTATTGTGGTGGGGCGGCCGCCGGGAAGAGACGCTTTTCGGGCTGTCGACAGGAGCGAACCGTGACCACCACCCAGGTTGAGTTCACCGAGACCGAACTCTTGGCCGACCACGTCATTGAAGAACCTCTCGTCGCCGAAGGAGTTCTCTGCCACGGCGGATTCACCGACGACGGCACCTACGTCTCGCCCCGGACGCTGAACCGCTGGCCGGCCATCGGGTCCTGGGAAGCCCAACGCCGGAACCGGTCCGGACACGACCCCATCGACATTCCCCTCGAGACCTGGCCCGAATCGTTTCCCAACGTCGACCAGACCCGATTTCTCATCGGCCAGGGAGCGCCTGAGTCGACCATCAGTGCCCTGACCCGGATCGGGACCGTGGAGGGCTTCGGAGGGATCCTCCGCATGCTGCCCGTCCCCGACTTTTCCCGGTGTTTCCTGGAGGACGTCCGGGGCACCGCCACCGACCACATCGGACGCGGCCTCTTCGAGGCGCACGCCCGGGACGAGGCCGGCTTCGAGGACGTGGCCGGACACGACCAGATGTGGTTTGTCGCCCGTGACATCGCCTTTGAACATCCGGTCACCGAGGACCAGACGGCCGTCATGTTGAACCGGATGGGGATCCCGAGCGCGCCGGGCCCACAGGGGCCAGTGGCCACCGGCCCGTCCCGCCCGCCGGTGGCCGAACGGTGGCTGCCCGCGACGATCCCGGGTGACCTCGAGACGGTGGTGCGGCGGATGGTTGGACTGCTTCTGATCGAGATCTCGGCGTTCCACGGCTTCATCTGGGCCGAAGCCATTCTGGGTGACAAGGACCTCGTGGCCGGAGACGGCGCCGGTGGCACGCTCGTCTCCTACATCCGACAGGACGAGACTCCCCATGTGGCCTGGCTCAAGACGGCACTGAGCGAGATGCGCGACTTCACCTGGGTCGGCACAGACGGAAGTCGGCACCAGGGCGAGAAGATGATCTCGACGGTCATGGACCGGGCGCTCTTCGAATCGGTCAACCTGCGCCGACCCGAGCAGTTGACCATGCTCGTCCGCGAGGTCGAAGTCAGCCTCGCCGGACGGTCGGATGCCGCCGACGTGATGGCCGAGATGCTTTCGCTCGGCTCGGTCCACCAGCGACCGGACGGAACCTGGGCCGACCGGTCGGACCATCGTTCACCGCTCCCGAACTAGGAACGGCGAAGGGTCAGAAGGGCGGGTTGGATCAGATCCTTCGGTCCGGACTTCCGTCGTTGGGAGGGAGCAGCAGCGCGACGGTCTCGGTGTGTTCGGTCATCGGGAACAGGTCGAACGCCCGGAACTTGTCCAGCGTCCACCCCCGGTCAAGCATGGCCCGAAGATCACGGGCGAATGACGCGGCATCGCAGGAGACGTAGACGATGCGCCGGGGCGGTGGATCAAGGCCGGCCAGCGCCTCCATGACACGGATGCCGGCTCCCGTGCGGGCCGGATCAAGCACCACCAGGTCGGTGGCCGCCAGCACCTGCGAGATGACCTCGGGGGTGACATCGGCCCGGACAATGTCCACCTGATCGAACGCCGCGGCATTGTCGTCCAGGTCGGCGCACGCCCGGCCACTGCGTTCGATGGCCACCACGTGGCCATCGGTCCCGACCGCCGCCGCCAGGAGCACCGAAAACAGTCCGGCACCGGCATAGAGATCGGCCACCCGGTCACCCTTCCGGGGCGCCAGCCAGTCCAGAACAACGTCCCCCAACAGGCCGGCCGCCCTGGGGTGCACCTGCCAGAACACCCCGGCGCTTACGTCAAAGACGTGCCCTCGGACCGGATAACGGGTCCGGGTCGGCCCGGCCACCGTGCGTCCGTTGGCCACGATTCCCGCCGGGAGCACCGGTGGGTCCACCAGCGTCCGGCGCCCGGAATCGACGGCGATGACCGGAGGTCCACCTTCGCCCGAGGAAGCCACTTCAAGGTGATGGGCCCCGACCCAACGTTCCTTCGTGACCCCGAGTTCGTTGACGGCGTCGACGGCAATGGGGCACTGCTCCACGTACTCGAGGTCCTTGGATCGGTGGCGGTGGAGTCCGGCCCGGCCACCCCGGTCAACTGCGAAGCGGACCCGGGTCCGCCAGGCCAGGCCGGTTTCGCTGTACTCGGAGTTGCCGTCGAGAGGCACCGACTCGACGTTGATCGCCCCGTCGATGCCGGCCAGACGAAGGAGTTGCTCGGCGATCAGATCGGCCTTCAGACGACGCTGCGCGGCCGGGGCGACGTGTTGGAAGTCGCATCCGCCGCAGCGACCAGGACCCGATCGTCGACACGGTGGTTCAACCCGGTCCGGTGATGGTTCCCTGACCTCGAGGGCGTCCGCCCGCACGTAGGACCTGGCTTCGGACGTCACCTCGGCCACCACGCGTTCTCCGGGCAGGGCGTGGCGGACGAAGGCCACCCGACCGTCGGGCCACCGGGCGACGCATCCACCGCCGGCCGCAATCCTTCCCACCGTCAGTTCCACCCGTTCCGGGACGGCCCGGGGCGGTCCCGCACCCGGGTCCTCCCCGGGCGCCCCGGTCTCCCGGGCAGGACCTGACGTCCGCCGCGATCGCTTTCGGGAAGGACCGGAACTCATCTCTAGGTCTTAGCACCTTCCCCGACCGACCCACATCAAGGGTCCGTTGACTGCCCTTCTGGCCGCTCCGGGTTCTCCCACCCGACAGACACATGACGAGCCGGGTACGGTGAAGGCCGCCCCATGCCGGGTCGCCGACGGCGTCCGGCCGAACACCCACCGGAACAGGACGGAGTGACCCATGGACATCGAAGAGGCCCTCTACACCACACGGGCGATGCGTCGGGTGCGACCGGACCCGATTCCCATGGACATCCAGGCCCGGATCCTCGATGCCGCCGTGCGGGCCCCCTCGGGTGGCAACGCCCAGAACTGGAAGTTCCTGCTGGTCGACGACAAGGACGTCATCGGCCGGATCGCTCCGCTCTACCGGGACGCCATCGACCAGCTCTGGAAGACGATCTACGCCGGCCGGATCGCCGCCGCCGAGGCCGAACCCGACCTTGAAGAAAGCCGGCAGATGAAGCGGGTGCAGTCATCGGCCCAGTGGCTGGCGGACCATTTCGAGGAAGTTCCGCTGTTCCTCTTCGCCTTCATCGAGGCCGACCCCACTGGCGGCTCGATCTACCCGGCGGTCTGGAGTGCCCAGTTGGCGGCCCGGGCCCATGGCATCGGAAGTTCACTCACTGCGGTGCTGAGCCTCTGGTATCCGACCGAGGTCTACGAGATTCTCGGCGTGCCGACCGACCAGAACTGGATCATGGCCTGCTGCGTCAGCTTCGGCTACCCAACCGGGCGGTGGGGCGTGGCCGAACGACGGCCGGTCCAGGACGTCTCCTTCCGCAACCGCTGGGGCACCCCGGTGGGCTTCAGTGTCGACGAACCCCTTTGGAAACCGGCCGGGTGACCACCGGGGACCCGGGACCCTGTATCTTGGGGGGCACGTTCTCCGCTCCGTTGGAGCGCATGCGGCTGTAGCTCAATGGTAGAGCTCCTGCCTTCCAAGCAGGTGACGCGGGTTCGATCCCCGTCAGCCGCTCCAAGCGGTCTTCGCCCATCACGTGGGACCATGACGAACAAGGGCGCCAACCTCCCGACGAGGCGTTCCGTCGGCCGGATTGCACGACGTGACCCTTGAAGATCCGGCGGGAGATCGGACCGCGGCACGTCGCCCGGTGTCGGGAGATCCTGGCCACTCTGGACGGGGATGACCGCGAGACCATCGAGGTCCAGCTCATCTCGGTGCCCCGAGACGGCCCGGCGGCGCCGTAGTCCGGTCAGCGGGAGGGAAGCAGCCGGGTCTCCAGGGGCTCTTCGATCGCCCGGTTGCCGTCCCGCCGAACCACATAGGCCTGCTTGCCCGGGACTTCACTCACCGCTTCGACGAGTTCGGTTCCCCGATAGACGAGCCCAACCCCGTCCTCGGTGGCGTGGGTGCGGGGCAGTACTCCTTCCCCGACGAGTTTCTGGACGAGGGGTCGACGCTGGGCTTCGGAGTCGTAGTGGACTCCGTTGCCGAACGGCAGGAATCCGAGGCCGTTGGTCACCGGCTGGAGATCGGGACCATAGGAGTCCGTCACCCCGCCGACGTGCCAGCAGATCGAACCGGCCGACACACCCGCCAGTACCACTCCGGCCTCCCAGGCCGTCCGCAAGGCTGCGTCCCATCCGTGCAAGCGCCACAGGGCCAGCAGGTTGGCCACGCTGCCTCCGCCGACCCACACCACGTCATGGTCGAGCAGGAAGCCGGTCACATCGTCTTCACTCGGCATCGGAAACAGGCTGAGAGGACGGACGGTGACACCCTCGGCCTGCCCGGCCGACATCACCTGGGCCTGAAACGAACGCTGGTCTCCACCGGCTGTCTCGATTGAGCACAGCCGTGGTGTGCCCGAGGCGCCTGAAAGTTCCAGGGCGTGATGGATCAGGGGACCGAAGGCAAGGTAGTTCCGTTCGCCCCGACGAAAGCCACCCGAGGTGGCGAGGATGGTCGGTTCCCGGGCGGTCATGGGGAACCTCCTTCGCCCGACGGCACGTGTTCTTCGATGGCTTCCATCTCTTGCTCCTTGCGTTCCCGGCCGCGGGTGGCGGCACCGAAGACCAGCCGGACCACCACCGCGATCACCGCCAGATCGAGCAGCATCTGGACCGTCACCAACAACCGGGCCAGATCGGTCTTTGGCGTGATGTCCCCGAATCCCACCGTGGAAAAGACGGTGACCGTGAAGTAGAGACAGCTCGAAC
Organism: uncultured Acidimicrobiaceae bacterium; assembly: GCA_903894295.1. GTDB lineage: Bacteria > Actinomycetota > Acidimicrobiia > Acidimicrobiales > RAAP-2 > Bog-756. The sequence goes on along the minus strand of CAITPI010000033.1, from coordinate 21,397 downwards.
GGGTCAGGTGGGCGCCGAAGGCGGACGGCTGTGACTTGTCCAGTGTGAAGTAGACCCAGGCGAAGATCACAAGGAAGAACGGGATGATGGTGGCCATGGCCACGGTGGCCCGCAGGGTGGGTTCCTTGGCTGTCAGGATGGCCCGAACCTCGTAGACGACCACCGCCGCGAACAGGGCCATTCCCACGCCCAGGCGAAGGACCACCTGGCCGTTGCGCTCCGATGCCGCCGGAACCAGGTAGTAGACGACCAGCAAGGCCACAACTACCACCAATGACCGCCCCGCCGTTCGAAGCAGTTGCGACCGGCGATAGTCGCCGAAAAGGATCTGAGAGGGCGGGTCGGACATTTCGCAAAAGCCTATGACCAGCGCGCGGCGACTCCGGTGATGCCACAGGCGGGGCGGTTCCGGGTTGACTGCGACCACCGTGGAGCCGCCACCAGAACCCGGTTAAGAAACGGGTTCCGTCGGCCGATAGTTTCAGGGTGAGGACCGAACCACCAGCGCCACTCCCCCGCCAACTCCGCCACGGGCTCGTCTATGGCCTTCTGGCCGAACTGCTCGCCCTTCCCCTCCTGGCCGTCGGGGCCCGGATGACCGACCACAACGTACGCTGGCTGCCGTTTGCCGGCGCAGTGGCGACGACCGTCGTTGCGTTGGCCTGGCCCCGCATCGTCCGTCCGGAAAAGGCCACCACCGGCTCCGAGAACCGTCGTCGGGCGATCTCGGTGGTGATGTTGGGCCTCGCCATGTCGGCGGTGGCCCTCACCCAGGCCGCGTTCGGGTCCGAGTTGGGATCCTTCGGCCTCGTGATCCTGGTGGGAATCTGCCTGGCCAGCGTGATCGCCGACCGGCGGGCCCAACTGGTCATTGCCGCCTACGGGTTCCTGTTGGTCGTCGGAGCGGCCTGGTCGGCGGGCTACCGGGGCTCCCATCTGTTCACCCAGACCGTTGCCTATGGCGCCACCATCACCCTGATCATTGCCATCTTTGACTGCTCGGTTGGACAGTTGAGACGCCCGAACTTCCACCAGCGTCCGCTGGAAACCCTGAACGACGCGCTCGACGGCATCGGCCATGCCTCCCGGTCCAGTGCCGACACCGTCGAAGAGGTCATCCGCCGTGGCATGCCCCTCGTGACGAGTGTCCTCCCGGCCGACCGGGCCGCCGTCTTCGTTCGGCACGAAACCCTCGGCCGGTTCACGCTGCTGGCCGCCTGGCCGACCCAGGACACGTCGGTCGACGAACTTGCCACCCTGCCCGACCTGGCCAGCGCCCTCCACTCCGGCAAGGTCATCATCGACAATGACTTCTGCTTCATTCCCGTCGGCTACTGCAGCGACGGGGAACTCGGCATGGTGATCGAGCGGGCGGCCTGGGACGCCGCCGTCGACCAACGAGCCACCGAGGCCGCCAACGGTCTCGCCACCGCCTTTCTCCGCCGCACCAGCCGGGCCAACTTCATCTCGGGACTGCGGGCCGAGAGCCGCACCGACACCCTGACCGGCCTGCCCAACGCCCGCAGCATGACCGAGCGCATCGAGATCGAGATGTCCCGGGCACTACGCACCGACACGTCCCTTTCGCTGGCCATTCTGGATCTCGACCACTTTTCGCAGTTCAACGACGAGCACGGCCCGGTGGCCGGTGACAACGTCCTGCGCTCGCTGGCTGCCTGCATCATCTCCAACGTGCGGGCCCAGGATCTGGTCGCCCGGAGTGGCGGCGAAGAGTTCTGCCTGATCCTGCCCGAGACCGACATCGAAGGCGGGCACCATGTGCTCGAGGCCTTGCGCCACGGCGGACGGAACAACACCGCCAATCTCGGCGTCACCGTGTCCGCCGGCCTGACCAGCTGGGACGGCATCGAGGACGTCTCCTCGTTGCTGGAGCGCGCCAACATGGCGCTCGAGCGGGCCAAGCGGTCCGGCCGGGACCGCGTGGTCTCCATCGAGGCCTACACCGAGTTCTGAGTCAACCAGGACAAAAGGTCGACACGGCCGGGGGACGGTTACGACCGGCCACGTCCGGGACCCATCGGATGCTCAGGGCGCGTCGGTTCCGTCCGGGACGTCCTCCAGGCTCTGGAAGACGAGATAGACGTTGTCGTCCACCGTGAAGGTGTGGATCAACGCGTAGCCCGCAGCGACCTGCTGGTCGATGCTCCGTTCGAGTTCCTTGCGGGACTCCGGCAGCACGAGGCTTCCGCCCCGGGACCGGATGACCCGATGTCGCTTGTGCATACCCATCTCCTTGCCCGGCTTCCTTCAGTCACCAACGGTCCGCAGCCGGTCGTCGCGACCGGATTGTTGGCCGGGTTCCGGGGATATCCGGATGAACCACTCCTGGCCCCAAACCCGCTCGAACGCTTCGTCCGGCATGGCCAGGAAGAAGCTGGTTTCTGCGATCTGGCTGGCATGGGCCCGCATGGCTGCCCGCTTGCGTTCGAGCCAGGGCCGGACGTCGACCTCGGTGGTGATCCGCTCCGCCGGTTCACCGAGTTCCTCGACCTCGTCGGCGCGGTCTTCGGCCAACTCGGCAGCATCAACTTCGTCGCCCAGCAGGTCGGCCGCCTGGGCCATGACGTCCCGCATGAAGTCCCGGTCCATGGTGGACAGGTACACGGCGGGAACACCGGCCAGGGCGGCTGCCCGCATCCCCACCCGGTGCACCTGGATGTGGTCGGGATGACCGTAGCCACCGTGTTCGTCGTAGGTCACGAGGATGTCAACCGTCTCATCGGCCAACAGTCCAACCAGCCGTTCGGCCGCTTCTTCCACCGGCGCCTGGGCAAAACAGCCGTGATCCAGGTTCCGTTCGTCACCGGCCATACCCGAATCCCGGTAGTCGAGAAACCAGTGACGGTGCACGCCAAGAATGCGGTTGGCTGTGGCCAGTTCGTCGGTGCGGCGTTCGGCCAGGGACTGCCCGGTTCGCTCGAGATCATCGGGCTCTTCGCCCAGTTCGCCCCGGGTTGCGGTGACCAGAAGCACCCGGTGGCCTTGCTCGGCCATGGCCGCCATGGTGCCGCCGGTGGCAATTGCCTCGTCATCGGGGTGGGCATGAAAAAAGAGAACGGTGGACACGCTGCGAGGCTAGCCGTCAGGTCCCCCTTCACGGTCCGTCAGGCCCGGCCGGATCCACCGTCGGCCGATACCTCGCCTCCGAATGAATCCCCCGGGGAGGGAGCCGTGCGGGCGGCGGCTATCCGAAGGGAAGTTGCGGCGCCTCGGCCAGCGACGCTTGGGCGATCCGCTTTTCGTCGACGATGGTGCGGCCGCGGGTCTTGGCGGTCACGGCGAAGATCCGGTCCGGAGCAAACGAGCGTACGGTCCGGTCACCGTTCCGGCCGCCCACCACCTCGATGGTTTCCACACCGTTGTTCGTGTTCAGCACATGGGCCCGGAACTCCCACTGCTGTCCCCGGGCCTTGACTCCGGACACGACCACCGGGTCACCGGCCAGCAGTCCGTTCCACCCGGTGCTCCTCACCAGATGATCCGAGGCCATGAGGGCCGCCTGGCGGGCCGAACGCGGCACCCCCGTGGCCTTTCGGCGACCCGGGCCACTCCCCGATCGGACCGGTGCCGGTTCTTCCGCCGGTTCGATACCGGGAGGCACGGCTGGCGGATCAGTCGTGGTTCTGTCCACGGTGCTCGGCCCGAACGGTCCGCCAGCGGTGCCAGAACAGGACCACCACGGCGATGACAATCACCGCACCGACGATGTAGCCCAGGTCGGAGATGGTCTTGCTGGCCTTTTCGTAACTCGATCCGAGGGAATCGCCCAAAATTGCGAGGAAGGTGATCCAGATGCCGATGCCGAGGGTCGTATAGAGGATGAACTTGGCCCGGGCCATTTCGGCCAGACCGGCGGCCAGCGACACAAGGGAACGAACCAGAGGCACCAGGCGACCGAAGAAGACCAGAGGGTCGCCGTGCCGGGAGAACCAGGCCTCGGCCCGGTCAAGATCCTTGTGAGTCACAAGGATGTACTTGCCGACCTTGTCCACCAGGGGCCGGCCGCCGTACATCCCGATGGCGTAACCGACGAGCGAACCCGACACTTCCGCCACCAGAGCCACCACAATGACCAGCACCACACTGCTGAAGGGGCCACCGGAGACCTGTCCGCTGGCCAGCACGCCCCCGTAGATCAGGGCAAACTCGGCCCCGACCGGGATTCCAACGGCCGAGACGAAACAGAAGGCGAAGATGCCCAACAGTTCGTAGTGCTGGAGGAAATGGGACATGGACACCTCAATGATCGCAGCGGATGTGAAATGGCATCGCCGAGACTACCGGACCACCTCGCCGACAACAGGACACCGCAGCGTCCGCTACGTTGCTCGCCATGAGCGAACCCGGGTCCCTGACCGCCGAGCCGACCGGCCTCTTCACATCCGACAACGTCGACATCGCTGTCTACGACTTCGGCGGCGAGGGTCCCGACCTCCTGCTGGTCCATGCCACCGGGTTCTGCGCCGGAGTCTTCCGGCCACTCGCACGGGAGCTTCGGGACCGTTTCCACTGCCACGGCATCGACCTCCGGGGTCATGGGCACTCCTCTCGACCGGCTGACGGGAAGTTTCCCTGGTCCCGTTTCGCCGACGACGTGCTCGAGGTCATCTCCCAGCTGGGACTGCGCCAGCCGTTCGGGTTCGGCCATTCCTGCGGAGCCACCTCGGTGTTGATGGCCGAAGAACGCCGCAGTGGCACGTTTGGTGGCCTCTACTGCTTCGAGCCCGTCATTTTTCCCGATTCCCTGCCCCCGTCGTTCACCACCGACAACCCTCTGGCCCGGGGAGCCCGTCGTCGACGCGACGTCTTCCCTTCCGCCGAGGAGGCCCTCGCCAACTTTCTCTCCAAACCCCCGTTCGCCAACCTCGATCCGGTGGCGATGGCCAACTACGTCACCGAGGGCTTCGAGAAGGTTCCCACCGCCGAAGGTGGAGATGGCAAGGCCGTGCGTTTGCGCTGCCGGCGGGACGACGAAGCCGCGGTCTACGAGGAAGGCGGGCGTCACGATGCCTTTGCCAACCTGTCGACGGTTTCCTGTCCGGTGACGCTTGCCTACGGTGGCCTCACCGACGCCTTCGGACGAGACTTCATGGAAGCTGACGCCGCGGCCTTGCCCGACGCTGAGATTGTCGTCCTCGACCACCTCGGCCACTTCGGCCCGGTGGAGGATCCCTCTATGGTCGCCCGGTCGGTCAAAGCGGCGCTCCGGCCGGGTTGAGTCAACCCTCGCCCACTGCATCATCAGGGACCTAGGCTGGTGCACGTGCCGTTCGAACCGCCCCGTTCCCTCTCGCCGTCCAAGGTGTCGTCGTTCCGGAACTGTCCACTCGCATTCCGGTTCTCGGTCATCGAGCACCTGCCGGACCCGCCTACGGTGGCCACCGTGAAGGGCACCTTCGTCCACCGGGTGCTCGAACTGTTGTTCTGGAACCATCCCGCCGGGCAACGCACCCTCGAGGCGGCCCATGCCGAGCGCCAGGTGGCCTGGGCCGAACTGCAGGAGGATCCCGACTTTCTGTTCCTGGAACTCGCAGAGTCCGAGCGGGCCCATTTCGAGCGGGCCGGCGAGAAGCTGGTGGAGAACTACTTCCGTCTGGAGGATCCGAACCTCGTCAATGCCGTCGGCATGGAAGTCATGATGGAGGCCCGGATCGGCGACGTTCGTCTCCGCGGCATCATCGACCGGCTTGACCGCCGGGACGACGGGGAACTGGTGGTCATCGACTACAAGACCGGCAAGGCCCCGGCGCCCAAGTACGAGCAGGCCCGGTTGGCCGGGGTCCATCTCTACGCCCTGTTGTGCGAAGAGATGCTCGGCCAACGACCGGTCGAGGTGCGGCTCCTCCATCTGCTTGAGCCCACCGTGATCTCGGCCACGCCCTCGGACCAGACCATCCGGAGCTACCGCCAGAAGACCACGGCCATCTGGGATGCCATCGAGCGGGCATGCGCCACCGGCGACTTCCAGCCCCGCACGTCCGGGCTGTGCAACTACTGCCGATATCAGGCATTCTGCCCGGCCTTCGGAGGCGACCCGACCCAGGCGGCGGTGGTGCTTGGAGAACCGGCGTGAGCCGCCATTCGGCCCGTCCGGTGTGGCTGGAAGCCGTGGGCACATTCGATGCCCGCGTGGATGACCTCATGGAACCCCTCCGGGGCAATCCGAGAATCGACACCGCCGCCAAGGTCATCACCGGACTCGGCGACCACGGCCTGATGTGGGCGGCCATCACCCTCGTCCGGGCCCGTCGCAAGGGTCCCGAGCGGGCGCGGGCGGTCAAGGCCCTCGGGATTGCCGGCGTTTCCTCCTCGCTGGTCAACGCCGGCCTCAAGTCCGTGATCGGTCGGAACCGGCCCGACACCACCGACCTCAAGATCACCGAAGGTGGCATTCCGGTCCGTCCACCCAAGACCAGCAGTTTCCCCAGCGGACACACCCTGGCGGCATTCACGGCAGCCACGGTGCTGAGCGAGTCCAGCGACGCCGTGGGAACGGCGCTGCTCTTCACGAGCGCCGGACTGGTGGGACTCAGCCGGATCCACCTTCGGGCCCACCACGCCTCCGACGTCCTCGGGGGTGCGGCAATCGGCCTCACCCTCGGCGCCATCGGTCGCAGGTTCGTCTGACCGGCCAACCTCTGCGGGCGACCCCGGCGGCCACGAACCCCGTCATCGGGAACGGTCCCGCCGGGAAAATTTCCATCGCCGGGAATGAAGAGCGCCGCCGGTTGGTTGAGGGAGCATGACCATCGAATCCTTCGCCGTCACCTGGGACTACCGGTGCCCGTTTGCCCGGATCGGCCATGAGCACCTGATCGACGCCCTGGAGGCCGGTGCGCCCTGGGACGTGACGTTCGTTCCGTACTTTCTCAACGTGTCCCATGTCGCCGAAGGGGGCCCGTCGGCCTGGGAAGATACGTCCCACCAGCCCGACCTGCTCGCTCTGCTGGTCGGTATCGTCGTGCGGGACCGGTTCAGCGAACACTTCCTCGCCGTTCACCGCCGACTCTTCAACCTCCGCCATGACGAAGGCGGGGATCTCCGGAGCCGGGAGGTCCTCTCGGCAGCCCTGGCCGAAGTGGGCGTCGATCCCGACGCCGTCTGGGCCGAGGTCGACGCCGGGTGGCCGGCCGAGGTGGCCCGGGCCGAACACGAGGACGTCGTCGGTCGTCTCGATGTCTTCGGTGTCCCCACCTTCATCGTCGGCGATGACGCCGTGTTCGTTCGCCTGATGCAACGTTCCGGTGGCGACGCGGCCGTCGCCCGATCCACCATCGACAACGTCCTCGGACTGATGGAACACCATCCCGAGATCAACGAGTTCAAGCACACCCAGTTGAAGCGCTAAGCCACAGGCCCGACCGGTCGGAAACGCCCCTTCCCGACCGGGGCCCGGTCGAAAGGGTCAGATCCCGATGGTCAGACCGACCCGACCAACCCGGAGAGTGCGTCCACCGATGCGCGGATCTGGTCACCGGAGCCGAACGGGGCGCCGATGAAGTCGGTCGTGCCGATCTCGGCCAGATGACGCACCTGGGCCTGTACTTCGGTGGCGGTCCCCACGATGGCCACGCCGGCCGGGCCATCCACTCCTTCCCGGGCCAACATTGCCTGGTACGAGGGCAGGTAGCCGTACATGGCGAAGGTGTCAGCCGCCAGCTGGCGGGCTGCGTCGGCATCGTCGGTAACGCAGACGGGCAACCCCACAGCCACCTCGGGGTCCGGTCGACCGGCTTCGGCCGCCGCCGCCCGGATGGTGGGCACGATGTGGGACTCGAGCGTGGCCGGCCCGGTCATCCAGGTCACGGTGCCCTGGGCCATCCGTCCGGCAATCCCCAACATCACCGAACCGAGGGCAGCCACCAGCACCGGTGGTGCCGGCGCATCGATCTGGGGCGGCCCGAAGGTCGACGCCTTCATCGCCTCGCCTTCGAAGGTGACCTGCTCACCGTGGAGGGTGGGCATCAGGATCGAGAGGTACTCGAGCATGTGGCGGGCCGGCTTCTCGAAGGACATGCCGAAGACGTTCTCGATCACCATCTGGTGCGAGAGTCCGATGCCGAGGGTGAGCCGGCCCTCCGTGGCCGCCTGCACGGTGAGTGCCTGGGCCGCCATCATCACCGGGTGCCGGGGATAGGTCGGAACCACGGCCGTGCCAAGGTCGATGCCTCCGACCTCGTGGCCGATCACGGCCAGGATGGTCAGTGCGTCGTAGGCAAAGATCTGCGACGACCATGCCTTTTCGATGCCGGACTCCTTGAGAGAAGCCACCTGGGCCACCATCGAATCGAAGGGCTGTTCCGTGTCAAACATCACACCGATACGCACGCTGACTCCTTGCCTCGCACCTGGACAGTGGTCACGTCGGACCACGGCGGCAACCGGCCTTCGGCCACCGCACTCCCAACGGTACTGCCCCGGAAGAATGCCCCGGGTCGTTTTGACGAGGGTTCCTGCCGCTCTGGGACCTGGATCAGCCGGCGTTCCATGGCGGGGCGAGCCCCACCATGGCTTCTTCGATCGTCATTCCGACCGGGATGACGGCCATCACCGGGATGTCCACCCCATGAGCCACATAGCGACCGACGTGACGCCGGCACTCCTCGAAACTCCCGTGGACCACGAGAGCGTCCACCACCTCGTCGGGAATGGCCGCCAGGGCGGCCTTGCGGTCACCCTCCTTCCAGTGACGCCACATCGGCTCGAGTACGTCCCCGCGGCCCAACCACCGATGGAACTCGGCATAGACGGCGACGTTCAGGTAGGCGGTGATCATCCGACGTCCGATCATGCGTGCCATCTCGGCGTCCTCGGTCGGGATGACGAAGATCCGGGCCACCACCGGGATGTCGGCCCCGACCTCGGGCTTGACGGTTGCCACATCTTCCGCCGAAAGCCAGTTGATGATGACCCCATCGGCTTCCCGTCCGGCGAGCCGCAACATGCCGGGCCGGAGAGCGGCCAGATAGATCGGAGGAGGGTTCTCCACCGGTCGGGCCAGCCGGAAGCCCTTGACCGTGAAGGTCTCGTACTCGTGGTCAACCTTCTCCCCGGCCAGTGCGGACCGCAGGAACCGGATGGTGTCCCGGACCCGTTTGTAGGGCTCGGAGAACCCGATCCCGTTCCACCGGCTGACGATGACATCCGACGACGTTCCCAGGCCGAACATGAAGCGGCCCGGCGCCGCTTCGGCCATGCCGGCCACGCTCTGGGCCAACAGCCCCGGTCCCCGGGTATAGGCGGGAATGATGGCGACGCCCAACCGGAGGGTCGGCTGCCAGGCGGCGGCCAGGGTCAGCGGAGTGAAGCCGTCGAGTCCGTCGGTCTCGGCCGACCAGATGTCGGTGTAGCCCAACGCCACGAGTTCCTCGTAGAGACGCCGGTGTTCCTGCAGGGAGATCCCGTCAAAGGGCACCGTGATGCCGTAACGGGGGGAGGGTGGAGCGGATCCGGGTGTCTGGTGTTCCAAGGTCATGTCCCCCTTGTTACACCCTCCCGGCAACATGGGGCCATGACACCGCCTGCCAACACAGGATCCCGGCACCGTCAGGGCAGGCAGTTGGCCCTGCCGCTGCCCGAGGAGTCCGAACAGGACGTCTCCCCCGCTTCCGGACCGGGAGCAGCCGGGCATGTTGCCATGACAACGCCAGATCCAACCAGCGGATCGCAACGGCCCGAACGGATCGAAGGGGGCTGGAAGCTCGACGCCCGGACCCGTGAGGTCGGGCGCGAGGGCATCGCCCGGGCCCGGGCCATCCTCGACGGCCGGGCGACTCCGGCCGAGCGCCACCGACCGGGCTCCCGACGTCCCCGGGCTGCCTGAGAACGCCCGGGATCGCCCGGTAGTCGCAAGCGCGCCGTCATGACCGGCCCGGGACCGATCTCGGGGTACGGTCAGGACATGACTTCGCTGGTCGAACGCCTCGGCGCTTCTCCTGATGCCAAGTTGCTGATCATCCACGTCGCCGACCTCGGACTCAGTCAGACCACGACCGAGGCGGACTACCGGGCCCTCCGGAACGGAATGGCCACCTCGGCCTCGCTGGTGGTTCCCGCTCCCTGGGCCCGGTCGTCAGCCGCCGACTTCCGGGGTGACGACGTGGGGGTGGAGCTCACGGTCGTCGCCGAGCTCGACCGCTACCGCTGGGGTCCGATCACCCAGGCACCCTCCCTGCTGGGTGGAGACGGCGGGTTTCCCCGGACGATCACCGACCTCTGGGACCACGCCGACCTCGACGAGATGCGCCGGGAGTGCCGGGCCCAGATCGAGCGGGCCATCCTGTGGGGCTTTGACATCAGCCATCTGGGAACCCGCCACGACGCCCTGCTCCTGCGACCCGAGTTCTTCGACATCTACCTCGAACTGGCGGTCGACTTTTCCCTGCCGTTGCGATTGCTGGGCGCCGGGGCCGAACCGAATGTGGGCTTTCCGGTACGCCGGCTGGCCGCTGACGAGGGTGTGCTCTTTGCCGATACGTTCCACTCCGTCTCCGGGGCCGATCCGGCCCGACAATTGGTCGATCTGATCAACTCGCTTCCCGCCGGTCTGGCCGATGTCACCCTGTGGCCCGCCATCGACACACCCGAGTCCCGGGCCCTGTTCGGCGACTGGGCCGACCGGGCCTCGGCGTTGGCGGACCTGCTGGCGTCCGAGGAAGTCGGCCAGGCGCTCAGGGATCAGAACGTCAAGCTGATCGGCTATCGAACGCTGCGGGCCGCCATGCGTGACACCAGGGAGAACACCGGCGCCGGCGCCGGGTGAATCAGTAGCGGGTGGACCCGTCCACTTCAGCCAGGAGGGTGCGGGCGGGTTCTCCGTGTAGGGCTCTCAGCAACACGAGCAGGTCGGCCTGAACGCCCGACGCCTTCAGGGTGCCCTGCATGAACGCGACGTTGACCGACCGTTCGCCGGTCATGATCTGCCGGGATTCGGAGACAGGCAGGGAAAGTTCCACGTCGGCGGGACCTTGGCCGGAGGTCACCGTGCCGGCCTCGATCACCCAGACGCCACTGCGGTCGCCATCGGGACCACCGGAAACCGTGAGGGACACCGACGTCGAGAAGTCATCCGGCCAACCAGAAGAGTCGGACACTTCGCTGGCCGACAACCGGTTGCCCACCAGTTCGGCGACACCGTTGAACCATTCGGGCGAGAGGAAGTCCCACTTCTCTTCACTCCCCACGCGACCACTCCGTCCGGTCGAGTCCGGGAACCCCGCCGAAGAGATCGACTTCCCGGTTCTCGGGTTCCACGGGGACGTTTCCGGCCTCCACCTTGCCCACCACGCCGTCGGGACCGGTGACATAGGCCAACCGGTAATCATCGGCGGGATGGATCGAACGCATGACCTCGGGGGGCAGACCGAACCAGAACTTCGAGTTCGGATCGACCTGGGTCGCATGGGCCTTCAACGCGGCCGCCCGGACGTCGGCAAAGTCCGAGATGTCCACCGAAGCCGACGGGTGGTCCTCGGGCACCTCGTCCCAACGTTTCCGCCACTCCTCGTCAAATGGCGATTCCAGGCCCAGTTCTTCGAACTTCTCGTGGATGGCCCGGAAACGTCGCACCGAGTGGATCGTGTAGTACAGCTTGGCGACCGGCCACGGCTCGCCGGCCTCGGGGAACGCATGGGGATCCCCGGCGGCCTGGTAGGCGGCCAGACCCATGTCGTGGACCCGCAGATGGTCCGGGTGGGGGTAGCCCGACTGTTCGTCCCCGTAGATGACCATGACTTCGGGCCGGGTGCGACGGATGGCTGCCACCAGCCTTCCCACCGCCTCGTCGGCCGGGGCCTGGGCGAAGCAGTCGGGCCGGGCGTTCGCCTCGGATCCCGCCATGCCGGAATCGCGGTAGCCGAGACGGATCACTTCGTCATATCCGATGATCCGGGCCGCCTCGTCGAGTTCCTGACGCCGGACCTCGGCGATGTTTGCGCGCACTTCAAGCGTGTCGAGGGCCGGGTTCAGGATGTCTCCCTCTTCACCTCCGGTGCAACACACCAGCACGGTGTGGACGCCTTCGGCGTGGTAGCGGGCGACGGTTCCGGCCCCTTTGGAGGCTTCGTCATCGGGGTGGGCATGGACGGTCATCAGGCAGGCGTTCTTCAACACGCTGCTCACGCTATCGGCCGCGTTCGCCCTACACTTCAAACAGAGCCAAGGGAGGACTCCGAACCATGGGCGTACTGAAGCGAATGTCCGGCATTTTTCAGGCCAAGACAAACAAGTTGCTCGACAAGGCCGAGGATCCGAGAGAGGCCCTTGACCTCTCCTACCAGAAGCAACTCGAGAGCCTGCAGAAGGTGCGACGTTCGGTCGCCGATGTGACTACGGCCAAGAAGCGGATCGAACTCCAGGCGAGCCAACTCCAATCCCAGGCCGACAAACTCCAGGGCCAGGCCAAGGCCGCCCTCGAACAGGGCAACGAGGACCTCGCCCGCGAGGCCCTCGCCCGGCGGGCCGCCATCGCCACCCAGTTGACCGACCTCGAGACCCAGCACCAGCAGGTGTCGGAGCAGGAGGCCAAACTGATCGCCACCGCCCAGAATCTCCAGACCCAGGTCGACGCCTTCCGCACCAAGAAGGAGACCATGAAGGCGACCTACACCGCCGCCGAGGCCCAGACCAAGATCGGTGAGGCCGTGTCGGGGATCTCCGAGTCGATGAGCGACGCCGGCCTGTCGATGCAACGGGCCCAGGACAAGATCGACTCCATGCAGGCCCGGGCGGGCGCCATGGACGAGTTGTTGGCCTCGGGCGCCCTGACCGATCTCACCAACCCGGTCGACGACATCCAGGCCCAACTCAACGCCGCGGCCACCACCTCCACGGTGGATGCCGAGTTGGCGGCCATGAAGGCACAGTTGGCTTCGGGCTCGCCCACGGCCGAACTGTCGGCCCCGGCCGAGGAGGGGTCGGCATCATGATCGTCCGCATCCTCGGCGAGGGACAGTACGAACTTCCCGATGCCGAACATCCGATGCTGGACGCGTTGGACAGCGAGCTGGCCACTGCCGTCGACGGCGAGGACGAAGACGGCTTCCGGGCCGCCCTCGCCACCCTGATCGCCACCGTGCGGAGCGGAATGCCGGTGCCGGGCGACCAGTTCTTCCCGTCCGATCTGGTCGTCCCGTTCCCGGACGCCACCCGGGAGGAAGTCGCCGCCCTACTGTTGGAGATGCCCGACGAGTCATGAGCACCGCCCGCAACATCCCGAACGACCACGGACTCAGCGTCCGGATGTTCATCACGGGGTTGATGATCGTCATCCTCTACGGCGTGGTGGTGGGCATCCTGATCTCCGTGGGGCTCTCCATCGTGCCGGTCCTGGTGATCGCCGGCGGCATCCTTTTCATGCAGTACTGGTTCAGCGACAAGATCGCCCTCTACGGCATGGGGGGTCACCTGGTGACCCCCGAACAGGAGCCCCAACTCCATGGGGTGATCGACCGCCTGTGCGCCCTCGCCGACATGAAGAAGCCCCGGGTGGCCATCGCCGACACCGACGTGCCCAATGCCTTTGCCACCGGACGGAGCCCCAACTCGGCCGTGGTGTGCGCCACCCGAGGCCTGCTCCGGCGTCTGGACGAGTCCGAACTCGAAGCGGTCCTCAGCCATGAGCTCTCCCACGTGGCCCACCGGGATGTGGCTGTCATGACCATCGCCAGCTTCCTCGGCATGATGGCGGGGCTCGTGACCCGCATCGTGCTCTGGAGCGGCCTGATGGGTGGATTCGGCAACAACAACAACTCCAACGACAACAACGGGAACGACAACGCGGCACTGGTCGAGCTCGCCGTGCTCACCGTCTCGATTCTCGTCTACGCCATCAGCTTCCTTTTGACCATGGCCCTCTCCCGCTATCGGGAACTGGCCGCCGACCGGTCGGGGGCCATATTGACCGGTCGGCCCTCGGCGCTCGCCTCGGCGCTCGTCAAGGTCACCGGGGAGATGTCGCGCATCCCCACCCGGGACCTCCGCTCGGCCGAGAGTTTCAACGCCTTTTTCTTCACCCCGGCCATCGCCAAGGGTGGTGTGAGCCTCTCCAGCCTGTTCTCCACCCATCCGTCGCTGGAGAAGCGCCTGGCCCAGTTGGCGGCCATCGAAGCCGAACTCGGCCGCCCCTCGTGAAGCGCCCCGAAACGAAGTTGACCCCGGTCGGATCCTGACGGTGGGACTCCGGGACATGATCTTCGGGCGCACCCCACCGGTGCAGCCTGACCTTGACGCCCTCTTCGCCCTGCCGTCGGCGTCCATCTCCCTGCAGAGTTCGGCCGGTCTGGTCTGCTCCGGTCATGGCGGGGTGTGCTTCAAGGCTCCGTCCGGGCAGGGCTTTGCCGCCATGCAGAACGACGTGGCCAACCTGCTGTCCCTGGAGCCCTCCGACGTCTTCACGCGGGCCGAAGACAGCTTCGGCTACCAGTGGCTGGTCCTGGCCGACACCGACATCGAGCAGCTGGTCACCAACATCCACCTGGTGAACTCGTCGTTGTCCGATGCCGGCTGGGGAACCCAACTGCTCTGCTCGGTCTTCGGACTCGCTCCCGTGCCGGCTGGTCACCCTGAAGGTCAGGCCGGTCCCGGTGTCCTGCTGCCCTCCGCCTCGTACCTCGTCTACCTCTACAAACGGGGCGCCTTCTACCCCTTTGTGCCCACCGGACACGAGCAGCGCGACATGGAAGAAGAGTTGAGGCTGAAGAGCCTGGTGGCCGACGACCTCAAGGTCGAACCCGAACTCGACCGGTGGTTCCCCCTCTGGGACCTGCCCCTCCCCTGACCGGCCCGCCCTTCCCCGGACCGGAAGCGCCAACACCACCTACTCCGTTTATTCCGTTTTGAACTCCTCGAGGGCGTCGACGGCGGCCGCCAGTTCGAAGTCCAGTTGGGTGAGGCCCCCGGCGTCGTGGGTGACAAGCGCCAGGTTGACCTTCCGGTAGCGGATGTCGATATCCGGGTGGTGATCGGCCGCTTCGGCCAGGGCGCCCACCGCCAGGGTGAATCTGAGGGCATCGGCGAAACTGGCCAGGGTGAACGACCGGCGCAACGTGCCGTCGACAACCTCCCACGCCGGGGCCGAAGTCGCCCGGCGGTGTGCCACCTCCTCCTCGCCAAGGGCGGTCGGCCTCACGGGTCGCACCGGCTCACGAGCCCAGCGGGGCGGTCGGAGAGAAGACGACCGGCATCGATTCGTAGCCGGAGACGAAGTTGGCGTCCCGGGTCGGCAATGGATCATCGGTGGCCAGGGCGAGATCCGGCAGCCGGTCGAGCAGCCGCTCGAACATCGTGGTGAGTTCCAGTCGGGCCAGACGGTTGCCCAGACAGAAGTGGGCGCCGAAGCCAAAGGCGATGTGGTCGTTCGGACTACGGGTGATGTCGAAGGTCTCCGGGTCGTCAAAGACCCTCTCGTCCCGGTTGGCCGCCGGGTAGAGCAGGAGGAGCTTCTCGCCCTTTCGCAGCGTCTCACCGTGGAGTTCCACGTCCCGGGTCATGGTCCGGGCCATGTTCTTGATGGGAGAAACCCACCGCAGCATCTCCTCGATGGCGCCCGGCATCAGGCTGCGGTCGGCCTGCAGTCGGGCCAGTTGGTCCGGATGACGCAACAACTCGTACATGCCACCGCTGATGACGTGGCGGGTCGTCTCGTCGCCCCCGATCAGGATCAGCAGCGACTCGTAGATGATGCTGTCCATGTCCAGGCGGTCGCCCTCGATCTCGGCATGGACCAACGTCCCGATCAGGTCGCGGTCCTGACCGTCCCGACGACGCTGGTCGGCCACCTCGGTGATGTACGTCGAGTACTCGATGGCGGCCATCATGGCCTTGTCCATGGCGCCGGGTTCCGGGGCGCCGAGGGAGCTCAGCATGTCGTCCGACCATCGCAGCAGGTCGTCCCGGTCTTCCGGCGCCACCCCCAGCATGTCGCCGATGGCGATCATCGGCAGAGGGGCGGCAATGTCGGCCACAAAGTCGGCCTCGCCCTTCTCGCAGACCCGGTCGATGATCCCGTCACAGATGGCCTCGATGTCGCTGGCCCGTTCCCGGATACGCCGGGGCGTGAACCCTTCGGAGACGAGCCGACGGCGACGGAAGTGCTCAGGGGCATCGGTCTCGATCATCATCGGGAGCGGCACACCATCGGGCCGGATCCCGCCGGCGTTGGAGAACGTCTCCGGGTCCTTCGAGATGTTCTTGACATCCTCGTAACGGGTGATGCCCCACACCCCGGACGGTTCGTCAAAGTAGGCGGGCGCGTGGTCCCGCATCCAGGCGAACGCCGGGAAGGGATTTCCTCCGTAGAAGGTGCCGTCCGCCAGCGAGATGAAGAGGTCGTCCGGGGCCTGTTCCATGATGCCTTCTCCTTGGTCTTCGAAGCCTATGGGTGGGTCATCGTCTCGGGACGCACGGCGGCGTCGAACTCTTCCGGCGTCATGTGCCCGAGCACCTCGACCGCTTCGCGCAGAGTGGTGTGGTGCTTGTGGGCATGCTTGGCCACTTCGGCCGCCTTGTCATAACCGATGTGGGGATTGAGCGCCGTGACCAGCATCAGGGAGTTGTCGAGGTGCTGACGGATCCGGGCTTCGTTGGGCTCGAGACCCTCGACGCAGAAGCGGGTGAACGTGCCACAGGCATCGGTCAGCAGGCGCACCGAGTGGAGCACGTTGTGGATGATCACCGGCTTGCAGACGTTGAGTTCCAGATTGCCCCGGGATCCGGCCATGGCCACTGCAGCGTCGTTCCCGCAGACCTGGATGCAGACCATGATCATGGCCTCGCACTGGGTCGGGTTGACCTTGCCGGGCATGATCGACGAGCCCGGTTCGTTCTCCGGCAGGTTCAACTCGCCAAGGCCGCTCCGGGGGCCCGAGCCGAGCCAACGGAGATCGTCGGCGATCTTCATCAGCGACACCGCCAACGTCCGCAGGGCCCCGCTGGCCGACACCAGGGCGTCGTGGGCAGCGAGGGCGGCGAACTTGTTCGGGGCCGTGACAAAGGGCAGTCCGGTCAACTCGGCGATGGCCGAGGCCACCCGGACGCCGAACTCGGGATGGGTGTTGAGGCCCGTGCCCACCGCCGTGCCACCGGCGGCCAACTCATAGAGGTCCTCCAGGGAGTTCTCCAGTCGTTTGCGGTCGGCATCAAGTTGGGCCACGTATCCCGAGAATTCCTGGCCGAGGGTCAGCGGCACGGCATCCATCAGGTGGGTCCGGCCGATCTTGGTGATCCCCTCGTAGGCGACGGCCTTGGCGTTCAGCATCTCGCGCAACTGTGACACCGCCGGCAGCAGCCGATGGGTGATCTCCTCGACGGCCGCGATGTGCATGGCGGTGGGAAACGTGTCGTTGGACGACTGGGACATGTTCACGTCGTCGTTGGGATGCACCGGATCCTTGGAACCCCGCACACCGCCGGCGAGTTCGATGGCCCGGTTGGAGATCACCTCGTTGGCGTTCATGTTGCTCTGGGTTCCCGACCCGGTCTGCCAGACCGACAGCGGGAACTCGTCATTCCACTTGCCGGCGGCCACTTCGGCGGCTGCCTCGATGATGAGCTTGGCCTTGTCGGCCGGCATCTTGCCGAGGTCGGCGTTGACCTGGGCCGAGGCCTGCTTCAGGATGCCGATCGCCCGCACGAGCGGCACCGGCATCTGGTCGTCGCCGATGGGAAAGTGATGCAACGACCGGGCGGTCTGGGCACCCCAGTAGCGGTCGTTGGGGACCTCGATGGGTCCCATGCTGTCGGTCTCGATCCGCACGTCATCACTCATGTCGGGCAATCCTTTCTTGGAACCGTATTCCTGACATCACAGGGCAGGTTCGGGGCTTTCGGTCGGACGTGGGGCCCGACGAACACCGGGCCTCCCGCAAGACGGGTTGCCGGCATCGTCGAAGCCATGCTGTTCGGCGACCACCCGGGCCACCGCCGCCACCGCCGGTCCACAGCGGGTCGACGGTGCAACATCCTCCACTTTGCCACAGACCCCGCAGGGTGGATGAAGCCGACGACCACACCCGAAAATGGGTTCCACCGAAGGCCGGAACCGGCGCCATCACGCTCACCGGCGCCGGGATGTCCACCGGCACCGGATACCGGGAAGAGAACGTTTCGTCACGCCGATCCCCGGAACATCGCCCTCGAGGGAATGGAAGGCTCCGCTGCCGCCTGGATCCATGCGTCCTTGCCGCCGTCAGGACCGCAAGGCCACGCCGGTCGCATGGGCAGCCCGGGCCGCCACGACGTCTTCGGTCCGGGGGCCGTCACCCTCGCCGGGCACCTCGAGTACGGCAGGCACATCCTGGATGGCCGGATGGCCGAGCAGGGCAGCCAGTCCGTCGGCGCCGATGGTGCCGTCTCCGATGTTGGCGTGACGATCCTTGTTGGCCCCGAACGCAACCTTGGAATCGTTCAGGTGCATGCACTGGAGGCGGCCGAGGCCAACGGTGGCGTCGATGAGTTCAATCAGGGCATCGGCTTCGTCCACGGTCGAAAACCCGATGCCCGACGCCCACAGGTGCTGGGTGTCGAGGCAGACGCCAAGTCGCTCGTCGCCTCCGGCTGCATCGATGACGGTGGCCAACTCCTCGAAACTGCGTCCCACCGTGTCCCCGGCTCCGGCTGCGTTCTCGAGCAGGATGGGACAACTTCGCCCGCTGCCACCGTCAGCCCCGGGTGCCGCATCGGCGTGGTCGAGCGCTTCCAACAAGGAGTGGACAATGCCGGGCAGGGCCGTCTCGAACCCGCTCCCCCGATGGCTCCCGATGTGCAGCACCAGGCCGTCGGACCCCATGCCTTCGGCAGTCAGGAGGTTGGCGTTGAGACAGGCCCGCGACTTGTCGAGCAGCTCGGGATCCGGGCTGCCGAGATTGATCAGATAGGTGGCATGGCAGAAGGTGGAGGTGACCGAGGGATGCTCGGCCTGGGCGGCCCGGTAGCCAGCCAGGACCTCGGCTCCATACTGGGACGGCTTCCACATCCGGGGCGACTGGGTGAAGATCTGTACGACGTCGGCACCGATCTCGGCGCCATGCTGCAGGGCGGGCACGAGGCCCTTGCCCGCCCGGACGTGGGCTCCAATACGCATGAGGGAAAACTAGCAGTGATGCCCGAAGTTCCCCGGGGCCGGCCGGTCAGTCTCCGGCGGCCAGCAGGTCGGCTCCCGCCACCCCACGGACGAGGGCGACCTGGGCCGCCCCGGCCTCGTTGGCCATGGCGGCCAGATCGGCCAGGAGTTCTCCGTCCCGGGTCTGGTCGCCGGTGGCAACGACCACCCGGTCCAGCCGATCCCACGGCAATCTTGGGTCCAGGGGAGCATCGTTGAGCACCAGGCAGCACGGCACGCCCCGGTCCCGACGGGGGCCCGGACGGTTGACGGCTCCGGCGATGGAGAAGTACGCACCGGCAAAGGTCGGCCCGGCATCGTCCCCGGTTGCCATCATGGCCCGCTGGATGGCCCAGCACTCCCCCAGGCGTTCGAGCTCCGCCCCGTCGCCGATGCCCGTCGCCCACGCCAGTTGGGCCCGGCCACCGGAGATGACGTCCACCGTGGTGATCAGCTTGGTGGCAATGGACGGAGCCCGGGTGTCACCGGGCGCCAGCACCACGCCGAGATCGACGCCAAGGTCCCGCCGGGCGAGGTGGCCGAGCACCACAAAGGGGTCGGGATTCCCCGGCGTGGCGACCAGCCACACCACGTCGTGGTCGGCCCAGATCATCCGAGAGGAGTCCAACACGGCCAGCAGCTCCTCCGTCGAGGCACAGAGCACGTCGCCGGGACTGTCGCCAGAAGGGGAACCCGACCGCAATGTTGTCATCGCCCTAGGGTACCGCCCGGCCTCAGACAACCGGGGTGACCCGGGCCAGCCCCAACGCCACCAGCACGTCGGCGGCGTCACACACCGGGGCGAGACCGTCCACAATCATCCGGTTGGTTCCCTTCGATGCGGCTTCGGCCACCGAGCCCGGCACCACCATGATTCGTGCCCCGAGGGCGTCCAACTTCTCGACCGTCACCCACAGGTCGTCACGCAGATGGCACTCGACCACGACCACCAGATCGAGCCGGGCGGCAAAGGCCGCCAGGGGATCCCGGGGTGAAGGATGGAGCTTCCGGCCGTCGGGCCCGTCCAGAACACCGAGCCGCCGGAGTTCGCCCCGCCACGATCCGGCCTCCTGCCGGCGGGTCGACACCGGGGAGGTCGACCGTTGGTGCTCGGTCGGTCGGGACGACGGGACAGGGACCGGGATTCGACGGGACTCCGGCCGGATGGGCAGTTGCATCATGGCGAAAGGCCTCACGCCAGCGGGACCGGAGGCCAAAGCACCCCGAAGGGCGGCCCGACCGATGCCATCGCACCAATCGATCACCCCCACCGAGACACCGGCGGTCGCCAGCGCCTTCCCGAGGCGGAAGGACACGGCGGTGCCAACCCTGGTCGGCCGGGACGTCCCCAGAACCCCCACTGCCCCCGCCGCCTGGGTCACGCCCCCCGGGACGGTCACTCCCTGCTGTTCGAACCCGGTCATCTCGGTCCCGACTTTCCGGATCGTCCCGCACCGTTTCCGATGGAGATGGACGCTCTGCCAACATGGGTGCCGTTTCGACCCCGACGGAGCGTCAGGGTAACCAACGGGTGGGTCGGGACCTAGCGTCCGTCAAAATTCGGTGGGCGACGTTCCAGGAAGGCCCGGAACGCTTCGGTGGTGTCGGCCGTGCCGAAGTTCGTGGCCTGGGCCTGGGATTCGTGCTCGAGGGCCTGGTCGAACGAGATGCCCATCGAGTTGTTCAACAAGGTCTTGGTCATCGACAACGCCAACGGCGGTCCTTCGGCCAGGCGCCCGGCCCACTCCTCCACAAAGTCATCGAGTTCGTCGGGAGGAACCACCCGGTTGACGAGACCCATCTCGGCCGCCTCGACGGCCGAGAGGATGTCGGCGAAGAAAGCGAGCTCCTTGGCCCGGTGCAGGCCAATGAGGCGCGGCAACAGCCATGACGCCCCGAAGTCCACCGACAGTCCCCGTCGGGCGAAGATCTGGGAGAACCGGGCCGTCGATGAAGCCACCACAAGGTCACAACCGAGCGCCATCGACATTCCGGCTCCGGCCGCCACGCCTTCCACCTTGGCGATGGTCGGCTTGGGCAACCGGTGGAGGCGCAGGGCCACATCGGCCAGCGCCCGCATCTGCACCAGCGGCGGATCACCCTCCCGGCCCGCCACATCGGAGGGATCGCCGAGATCGGCACCCGAGCAGAACTCCCCACCGGCCCCGGTCAGCACCATCACCCGGACGGTGCGATCGGTCGCCACGTCGGTAAAGACTTCTTCGAGCTCACGCCACATGGTGCCGTTGGCCGCGTTCTTCCGCTCCGGTCGGTTCATCG
>CAITPI010000032.1 GCA_903894295.1 uncultured Acidimicrobiaceae bacterium | reverse complement strand
GATTTCATCGCAACCGCCGACACCGGCGGCCAGCCCTGCCCAGTTGGCCCAATCTGCCCTCGCCGACCTTCACCTCCCTTCGCCAACCATCTCGACCAATCCGGATGGATCGTCGGTTGTGAACCTGGCGACCTGGCTCTGGGTATCCCCGAACCTCTGGCACACCTTCTCGGTGACCGCTTCCGCTGATGGTGTCTCGTCGACGGCGACGGCAACGCCCGTATCGGTGACCTGGACCATGGGCGATGGAAGCACGGTGACCTGTCCTGGGCCGGGTGTGGCCTATGGCAATGCAGCCACCACCGACTGCAGTTACACCTACCGGACATCCTCGCTGGGACACGGAACCGACAACCGGTTTCCGGTGACGGCAACCATCGCCTGGGCCGTCCGGTGGAGGGCGGTCGGTGCGGCCGGTGGGGGAACGTTGCCGACCCAGTCGACGTCTTCATCGACCTCGCTCACCGTGGAGCAGATCGAAAGTGTGGACTCCGCACTTCCGGGAGGGGTCCAATGACCACCGCGACCAGTCGGATACCCGCCGGAGGGGACCGGACCCTGCGCCTGCCTGCCCTTGCCTCGGGACGAAAGCCGATGGCCATCGTGTTGTCCTCCCTTGTGGTGATCGCCTGCGGATTCGGGTTTGCCGAGTTGTACTCGTCGGCAGCCCGACAGCATTCCGTGATTGTGGTCACCCACACCATCGAACAGGGTCAGACCTTCACTTCGGCCGATCTCGCGGTCGCCGAGGTGTCGACCTCCGGGCCGGTGGCCTCGATTCCGGTCGCCTCGGCTGGGATGTTGGCCGGACGGGCCGCCGCCGTGACCATCCCGGCCGGATCACTCCTCGTGGCAGGTGACGTCGCCCGCCGAAGTTCGTCCATGGCCGGACTGGATGCCGTTGGAGTGACGCTGAAAGCCGACCAGATGCCCGCCGACGGTCTCGTCGCCGGCGACGTGGTGTCGTTGGTCGAAGTTGTTCCCCAAAGCGCAGGGCAGACCGGCTTGTCGACAACGCTGGTGGCCAGTGCGAGGGTGGTCGCCACCTCGGCACCGGGATCCGGAGCGGCCTACAGCCAGGCGGTGACCGTGGCGGTGCCCCAGGCTCTGGCGCCGGCCGTAGCCGCGGCAGCGGCCCAGGACGAAATCTGTGCCGTCGTGGTGGGACCGGCATGACCATCGTCGCCGTGGTCTCCTGTTGTGGTGCTCCGGGGGTGACAACGCTGAGTTGTCTCCTGGGAGCTACCTGGCCGTCGGAACCGGTCGCCGTGATCGAAGGCGATCCGTCCGGAGGCGTTCTCGCCGCCCGGTTCCATCTCTCAATCCGGACCGGTTGGGCTTCGGCCACCGCTGCGGCGAGGCGGGATCCCGACCGCTGGTGTCTGGACGACCATCTGCAGGAACTGCCCGGAGGGCTGCCCGTCCTTCTGGCGCCACCCGGACCGACATCGGAGCAAGGGTCAGTGGTGGATCTTGTGTGTTCAGCCTCGGTGGGTACCGACCTGATCATCGATCTTGGTCGCCTGTCGGCCACCGATGACGTGGCACGCCAGTGGTTGTCCTGCGCGGAGGTGATCGTCGTGCTCTCCGACGGCGAAGGGGCGGCCTTGTTGGCCCTGAAGGCATGGTGGCCGCGGCTCACTTCATGGGCACCGTTGCTGCTGGCGGTACGCGGGCCAGGCCTCCATGGGGACAGGGAGATCGAAGAGACGATCGGAGCAAGGGTTGCCGCTTGGATCCCCTCCGACCCGGGAGTGGCAGCCGTGCTGACCGGTGGATCGGGTCCGGGCCAACGAAAACTGGCCAAATCGGCACTGGTCGCCGCTGCGGCCAGACTGTCGGCCGAGCTGACTGCCGGCACCACGTCGGTAGACCGTGACCAACCTTCGTTGAGCGTGGTGGAGGACGTGGCGTGAGTACCACCCTGTCCGTGCTGCGCCAACTGGTGGCCGGTGACCTGTCCGAACCGGAGGCAGCAAGCCTGTCGGCCGATGAACGTCGCGAGTATGCCCGCTCATGCGTCTATCGCCATCTCGATGACATGGTGGCAAGCGGGTACGCGCCTGAAGACGAAGAGGGTCTGGCCCGGTCGGTCCTCGACGCGTTGTTCGGTCTTGGCCGCCTGCAGGGGCTGATCGAAGATCCTGACATCGAGAACATCGACGTGAATGGCTGTGACCGGGTGTGGGTCACCTACAGTGACGGCAGCAAAGAACTGGTCGATCCGGTGGCCGAGAACGACGAGGAACTCGTCGAGTTGTTGCGCTCGGCCGCCTCCCGGTTCGGACTCTCGGAGCGGCGGTTCGATCTGGCCAAACCCGAACTCGACCTCCAACTGCCCGACGGCAGTCGCCTGTCGGCCCTGATGGCCGTTACCCGCAGACCGGTCCTTTCGATCCGTCGCCACCGGTACTCGGACCTTGCCCTCGATGATCTGGTCGGGCTTGGCACGCTTTCCGACGAGATCGGGAATTTCCTGAGGGCCGCCGTCCGGGCCCGGAAGAACATCGTGGTGGCCGGAGCAATGAATGCCGGCAAAACCACCATGTTGCGGGCGTTGGCGGCCGAGATTCCCGCCCGCGAGCGGATCGTCACCATCGAGCAGGCCTTCGAACTCAACCTTCCCGGGCATCGGCATCCGGACCTGGTGGCGTTGGAGTCCAGGCCGGCCAATCTTGAAGGCGAGGGTCAGATAACGGTCGCCGAGTTGGTGCGCAGGGCGCTGCGGATGAATGCCGACCGGGTCATCGTGGGCGAGGTGCTGGGTGACGAGATCCTGCCGATGCTCAACGCCATGAGCCAGGGGAGATCCGGCTCAATGTGCACCATCCATGCGGACTCGTCGCAGGGTGTGTTCCGCCGGATCGCGTCATACGCCGTGCAGGCCGCAGAACGGCTTCCCCTCGAGGCCAGCAACCTCCTGATTGCCGGGTCATTGCACTTTGTCGTCTTTCTGGAGTCGACCCACTCCTGCGTGCCGTGTCGTCCCGGATCGGAAGGATCGCGTCACTTTCCGGCCCAGGCCGGGCTGCGCCGGTTCGTCTCCTCGATCCGGGAGGTTGTGGATGCCGAAGGAAGCCAGGTCGTCTCCAATGAGGTCTACCGGCCGGGGGTTGACGGCCGGGCGGAACGGGCGGCACCACTTCGTCCGCAGACCCTCGACGCCTTGGTGGCTGCAGGGTATGAGGTCCCGGGCCTTGCTGGTGTGTTCCCATGATCTTGGCCGGACTCCTTGGAGCGGTCATGGCCATGGGATGCATTGTGCTGATTGGTTTCGCGGCGGCAGGGTTCCGGAGGCCGAACCTGAAATCGGCCGTGCCGGCCTTGGCCGTCGGCATCACGGCCGGGTTGCTCACCGGATGGCCCGTGGCTGTCCTGATCGGGGCGGCCGCCGGCTATGGACTACCCCGCCTCTTCGGGCAAACCCGTTCAACACGGTCGGTCGCCAAGATTGAGGCGATTGCGACCTGGACCGAGATGCTGCAGGCCACCATGGCGGCATCCTCTGGACTGACCGAGGCAATCCTTTCGACCGCGTCATTGAGTCCGGAACCGATCCGGCCCGCTGCCCTCCAGTTGTCCCGGGAGCTGTCGGCCAACATCGCTCCGTCGGAAGCGCTGACCAGATTTGCCGTTGCCGTGGATGATGCCGGCGCCGACCGGGTGGTCTGTGCGCTCCGACTGGCAGCTTCGGCCCGGGCCCAGCATCTCGGCGAATTGCTGACCGCACTGGCCGAAAGTTCCCGGGAGGAGGCAACCATGCAGTTGCGGATCGAGACCAGCCGGGTTTCGGTGCGCAGCGGCATTCGAACGGTCATTGTGTTTTCGGTGGCGTTCGCAGTCGGGCTGGTGGTTCTGGCCCACTCCTATCTCCAACCGTTCTCGTCGGAAACCGGCCAAGTGATGTTGGCGGTGATCGGATGCCTGTACGGAACCGGACTTGTCGCCATGGTGGTCCTGGCCCGTCCGACCCCTCCACTTCGTTTGCTGGGCTCCGGGGTCGAACGGTCATGAACCTCGCCGCCGTACTTCTGGGTGGGGGAGCGGGTGCCGGTGTCTGTGCTCTTGCGTTCGCCTTGCGGGGTCGGAACCTGCATCTTGCCGACATCGACCTGACGGTGTCCGGAACGCGGGTGTCGCCGGACTGGCGGGAACGTGTTCTGGCTCCGGCGGAACACGTCGTCCAGCGGCAAGGCCGGTGGTGGCCGACGATCCAGCGCGATCTTCAGGTGAGCGACACCGGACTTCGCGAGGTCGTTTCCCGCTCGTTGGCGGCTGCGCTGCTGGGCCTGTTCTCGCCGCTTCTGGTCTGGATTCTGTTGACGGTGGGAGGTGGGACGTGGTCCTTCGCGGTGGCCTCGATCGTGGCGCTGGCCACGGGTCTGGCCGGGGCGCTCTGGCCGTGGTGGGCGCTGTCGCGTCGGGCCAGCCTGCGGCGACGACATTTGCAGGCGTTCGTCGGCACATACGTCGACCTGCTTGTGTTGTGCCTGGCGGGTGGCATGGGTGTGGAGAGTGCCCTTCTCGTGGCGGCCCAGGCGACCGAAGACTGGGCCGCCCGGCAGATGGCCTCCGTGCTGTTGGCGGCCCGGGAGTCCGGAACGGCGCCGTGGGTGGCGATGGCCCGATGGGCCGACGGCGTTGGTGCCGATGAAGTCTCCGAGTTGGCGGCCAGTCTGCAGCTGGCCGGAACCGAGGGAGCCCGAATCCGTCAGTCGCTGACGGCGCGTTCGTCTTCCCTGCGACGCCGCCAGCAGGCCGAAGTCGAATCGCAGGCCAACCGGGCGACCGAGCGGCTCTTTCTGCCGGGATCCCTGCTGCTGGTCGGCTTCCTTCTTTTCATCGGCTACCCGGCATTCAGCCGGATCGTCGGGGCGTTCTGATCATGTCATCTGCTGCAACACAACCAACAAGGAAAGGAAAGTGCCATGCCAACCACACAGATCATGATGCTCTGGAGCTTTGCGCGAGCGAAGGTCCACGAAATCGGGAGGTTCGACGACGAAGGGAGCGTGGTCGAGACCGTGATCATCACCGCCATCTTCGCCGCGCTGGCTTTGGCCGTCGGCGCCATCATCGTCTCCAAGGTGACGACCAAGGCCAACAACATCAGTCTCAACTAACTGCCATGGTCGCCCCGGAAAGAAATGCCCGGGGCGACCATGGATCGGGCTCGGTCGAACTGGTGATCATCCTGCCGTTGGCGATGATCCTGTTGGTTCTCGCCGTTCAGGCTGCCCTCTGGGTGCACGCCGACCAGGTGGTGCAGCTGTCGGCCGCCCAGGGTGAGCAGGTCGCCCAGTCATTCGGTGGCAGCCTGGCTGCCGGGCGGGCCCGGGCATTGACGACCGCCACCGTGGCCGGATCCGATGTTTCCCGGGTCAGCGTGAGTGTGGCCCTGTTGCCAGCCGACATCGCCCGGGTCTCGGTGAGCGGTGATGCCGAGTCGATTCTGCCCGGACTGCGCTTCCCGGTGTCAGCCGTCCAGTCCGGACCGGTTCAGGAGTTCAGGACCTCGGGATGAGACGGCTCAGTGAAAGTGGTTCGGCGACGGTGGAGCTGCTGGTCCTGACGCCGGTTCTGTTCGGCTTCTTCGTGCTGGCGTTGATCTTTGGGCGGGTGGCCCATGCCCGCGAGGTGGTCGCCGAAGCGGCCCGGGCCGGCGCCGCCACCGCCGTGGTTCTGCCCAACCCGGCGGCCGGGAGCTACGGGGCAATCGTGGCGGCGGCCGACAATGTGGCGAACGGCAGCCACACCTGCAGCAACCTGCTGGTGTTGACCAACACGTCGAATTTCGTGGACGGAGGTGGTGTGACCGTTGCCGTGCGATGCACGGTCCACCTGTCCGATCTCGTCTTTTGGGGTCTTCCGGGCACCACCACCGTCACGGCAGTTGCTTCGGCTCCAGTCGACCCCTACCGGATGGCCCCATGAGGGGTGATGACGGCATCCTCTCGGCGTTTGTCGCACTGTTGCTGGTGGCGCTCTTTGTCCTGGTGGGTCTTGGTGTCGACGGGGGATCGGAGCTGGTTGCGCACCAGGCCGCCGTGGCCGAAGCGGAGCAGGCGGCCCGGGCCGGGGCCGGCGCGATCTCCGAGTCCGGGTTGCGCCGCGGC
Source organism: uncultured Acidimicrobiaceae bacterium (assembly GCA_903894295.1). Classification (GTDB taxonomy): domain Bacteria; phylum Actinomycetota; class Acidimicrobiia; order Acidimicrobiales; family RAAP-2; genus Bog-756. The sequence continues at coordinate 4,242 of CAITPI010000032.1, read as the reverse complement.
GTGGTGACCCTGGTTCCCGGCGAGGCGGTGGCCCGCGCCGAGTGGTTCACCCTGTCGGCCGGGCATCATGGGACCGCTTCGGTTCATGGGAAGACCGTGACGGTCAGCGTCTCCTACCGGATCCCGACGGCCATCCTCGGACTCGTTGGGGTGACATCGTTGCCGGTGTCGGCGACCGCTTCGGCCGTGAACCTACACGGCGTGGTGGTGGGTGCGCCTTGAAGTGGGCCCGGATCGCCCTGCTCGCATCGTTGATCGGCGCACCCTTCGCCCTCTGGCTGCGTTTCGGCTGCCCATGGCACTTCCATGGACGTCCAGGTGCCCTCATGGGCCAACCGACCCCGGGCACGGTGTTGGCTTTTTTGGGTTCGGCCCTTCTGGTTGCCGTCTGGGTGGCGTGGATCTGGCTGGTGTTCTGTGCCGTTGTCGAACTGGTCTTCGAACTGACGGGCCGACCTCGTGTGCGCCTGCCGGGTGGGCGTCGTCTCCAGGTGGTAACCGGGCTGGTTGTGGGAGCGGTCATCGCCCTGGGCGCCATGCGTACGCCACCGGGTCCGCACCAGGGAGCCAAGATGACGGTGGTTCCGACCCACCAGGTGCTGCCGGTGGTTCCTTTCGGCGCCGGGATCGTTGGTGTCGGGTTGTCAGACCTGCTGGACCGCCTGCGGATCGTCCAACAGCGACATCGGCTCACCGGACACGACGTGCCGCGCCCCGATGACGGAATGAAGCAGGTGGAGTTGGGCCTCCGGGCCGGTTCGGGTCGGGACACCTTGTTGTCCGTGGGGATTGCGCTGGCGTCGATCCGCGGAGAAGTGGACGCCGTGGTGGTCGACGACCGCGAGGTTCATGTGGTCACCCGGGATGACAATGAGCACCGCTTTCTCCGACCGACACTGGTTGGTCCTTCGGCGCCACTGCCACCCTTTCTGGTCACTGTCGGCCGCATTGGTGACGCCACGCTTCTGGTCAACCTGGCCCCTCTCGGCTTTCTCTCGGTCGGTGGCGATCACGAGGTGGTGGACGGATTCCTGCGGGCCACCGCGCTCGAACTGGCAGCCCGTCCCTCACACCAGGGTGTCGTGGTTGTCGGATTCGGCCGGGAGTTCCTCATGTTTCCCGGAGTTGAGTGGTTTGCCGAGACCGATGACCTGATGGATGAACTATCCGCCATGGTTCCCGACGAAGCGGTGGTGGTGATCTGTGGTCCCCACGTCGGCGAGCGTCAACTCTCCCGCCTTTGGTCGTCGTTGGCCAACCGTCCACAAACAACGTTGATCGGCCGGGGAGCAGTGGGGACGACCCATTGGGACCTCGATCACCTGGCCGGTCCTCGGGGCCGTCATGTCGTTCCCCAGCGGATCACCCGATCGGAACTTCGCGGCGTGGCAACCGTGGTGGAGGGCCTGCACGAACCTTCGGTGCCGTTTCGTGATTCGTTGCCGACTGCCTTCATGCCCCGGGTCGAAGAGGTGGTGGTTGAAGTGATGGGAGAGGTCCGGATTCGGGGTGCCGCCCGACCGTTCCATCGGGCCTGGTCCCAGGAGCTCGTCATCTATCTCGCCATGCATCCCGACGGCGTGAGTACCGAAGCCTGGGCGACTGCCCTCTGGCCCGAGCGGATCATGGCCGCCACCAGCCTGCACTCCACGGCGTCGGTGGCCCGTCGGGCACTGGGGGTTGATGCCAATGGAAGCGATCATCTGCCGAGATCCCATGGACGGCTGCGACTGGGGTCGTCGGTGACAACGGACTGGACCCGGTTCGAACGACTGTCAGCGGTGCAGACCCGCGAGTCCTGGCATCAGGCCCTGGCTCTGGTACGGGGCCGGCTGTTCGAAGGATTGCGGTCGGCCGATTGGACCGTGCTCGAAGGCATCGCGCCGGCCATGGAGGCCCGCATCGTGGATCTCAGCGGACGACTGTCCGGGGCGAGTCTGGCCGCCCACGACCCGGATGAAGCCGAGTGGGCGGCCCGTCAGGGATTGCGGGTCAGCCCCTACGACGAACGTCTCTACCGGATGCTGATGCGGGCCGCCGATGCCGGCGGCAATCCGGCCGGCGTGGAGGCCGTCATGCACGAACTGGTGACGCTGGTGGCCGAAGAGATCGAACCCCTCGACTCGATCCACCCGGCCACGGTCGACCTGTACCGGTCGCTCTCCCGGCGGCCGAAGCGGTTGACGGTGGGTTAGAGGACCAGCTCCGCCATGGTTCGCATGGTCTCCACGGTCCCGGTCACGAGCAAGGTGGTGGCGATCGACTCGTGCCAGGCCTCGAGGTCGTCACGGATCTTCTCGACCGGACCGATCAGCGACGTTTCCTCCACGAGGGAGGTCGGAACGGCCGCCGCCGCTTCTTCCTTGCGACCCTCGAGGTAGAGCTCCTGGATCTTGGTGGCGGCCTCTTCGTAGCCCATGCGGGCGAACACGTCGAAGTGGAAGTTCATCGACTTGGCGCCCATGCCACCGATGTACAGCGCCAGATAGGGCTTCATGGTGGCGGCCGCGGCCTCGACGTCATCGGCGACCATTGTGGTCGCCAGCGCGATGACCTCGAAGTTCTCGGGCGTGGTGCGGGCACCGGGCCGGGCGAATCCTTCGTCGAGGGACGGCTGGAAGGCCTTCACGGCGGTGGGGGAGAAGAAGATCGGGAACCAGCCGTCGGCGATCTCGGCGGCCAGCGCGATGTTCTTCGGCCCTTCGGCGCCCATCATGATCGGAATGTCGGGCCGGACCGGATGGACGATCGGCTTGAGGGCCTTGCCGAGACCGGTGCCACCGGGATAGGGCAGCGGGTAGTGGGGGCCGTCACTGGTCACCACGCCCTCACGGGCGACCACCTGGCGAACGATGTCCACGTACTCCCGGGTGCGACCCAGCGGCTTCTCGAAACTCTGTCCGTACCAGCCTTCGACCACCTGGGGGCCCGACACACCGAGACCGAGGTTGAACCGCCCGTTCGAGAGATGGTCCATGGTGATGGCCGCCATGCCCATGGCGGTCGGGGTGCGGGCCGACATCTGGCAAAGGGCCGTCCCGAGTTTGATCGTGGAGGTCTGCGATCCCCACCAGGCCAGCGGGGTCAGGGCATCGGAACCGTAGGATTCGGCGGTCCATACCGAGTCGTAGCCGAGGCGCTCGGCTTCCTGGATCAACTCCACCGCATTCGTGGGTGGGCCAGCGCCCCAGTAACCAAGCTGCAGTCCCAGTTTCATCGATGCTTCTCCTTCGCTGATGGGTCAGGTGCCTAGCGGTTCCGCATCGGGGCAATGAAGTCCTCGGCGTAACGCTCACATTCTTCCAGACGTTTGGCCCGGAACGTTTCGGGCGTGTCGTCGTCGCTGGCTTGCGCCAACATCCATGGCGCGCACAGGAGGTCGGTGACCCCGGCGTCCTCCAGGCGTCGGAACAGGTCCAGATCCGGGAAGGCCTTGACGGCGACGTAGATGGAAAAGTCATGGTCGGACCGCCCGGCCACCTCCAGGGCCTTCCTCACGGTGGCGACCTGCTCGAACGCCTCATCCGGGAAGACGGCGCCGGTGTTGATCCAGCCGTCACAGAGTGTGGTGGCCCGCCGAAGGGCGGGCTCCGAGTCACCACCGCCCAGAATGGGGACGGTCTTCGTGGGGGCCGGGTTCATCTGGCAGGCGGGCACGTCGTAGTGGCTCCCGTGGTATTCGACCCAGCCGCCCTGCCAGAGGGCGCGCAGCGCCGGGATCATGTCGTCGAGCCGTTTGCCCCGGTTGTGGAAGTCCTGCCCGGTCTGGACGTACTCCTCCTTGCACCAGCCCACGCCAACTCCGAGGCGGACCCGGTTTCCGGACAGCACGGCGGTCGTGCCGACCGACTTTGCCACGGTGATGAGGTCGCGCACCGGTGCGATGTAGATGCCGGTGGTGAAGGTCACGTTGGTGGTGATTGCCGCCAGGGACGAGATCAGGCACATGGGATCGGGCCAGGCGGTCTCCTTCTCCCAGAAGGGAGCGCCGTCGGGGGCCGTCGAGTAGGTGTACCGGGACTCGAGGTCCCGGGGGTTGAACAGGTGGTCCGAGAGGTAGACCCCGTCGTAGCCGAGTCGATCCGCCGCCAGGGTCAGGGCCCGGACGTCTTCGAGGGGCAGGAACTGGACGGCCTGATGGAAGCGCATCTAACGACCGACCGGGGCGGAAGGCGTGAAGGCGACGGGAATGTGCTTCACGCCGTTGATGAAGTTGGACCGGAGGCGCTGCACCTCACCGTC